>CAZRQN010000031.1:0-26172 GCA_964602115.1 uncultured Rhodobacterales bacterium | reverse complement strand
GGCTCAACCTCCCAAATACCCTCAAAAAGCAGGGAGTCGTGTAGCATGGGATTGATTAAGGGGTGCCTGCCGGTAAACGGGCCGCACGCAGGATGTGCGATACCTGTGCGACGCGCCTGAACCGGCCCGCTGTCCGTCTTCGGCTCGTACGCAAGACGCGAGGCCGGCGGTCGCGCCCGGGGCGGGCTCGCGTCACGATCCCTACGGACGGTCCCGGCACCCTCCTCCGGAGGTGACGCCCCGCTTCCGCTGGCGTCGGTCCCGGTCTAGAGTCGCGTCAAGAGAGGTGCCGCCCGATGATCTGCGTCTTCGTCCAGTTCCGCTGCGCCCCCGGCCGCACCTATCAGGTGGCCGAGGCGATCTATGACCGCGAGGTGGTGAGCGAGCTGTTCTCCACCTCCGGCGACTACGACCTGATCGCCAAGGTCTATGTCCCCGATGGCGAGGATGTGGGGCACTACCTGTCCGAGAAGCTCTTCGACATCCCCGGGATCCAGCGCACGCTGACGACGATGACGTTCAGGGCGTTCTGAGGCGACTACCAGATCCGTTTGAGCGGCAGGCTGTCGAAAACCGGATCGGCGGAGACGAGGGGCAGGTCGAGCGCCATGGCCGATGCGGCGATGAAGCGGTCGAACGGGTCTCGGTGCGGCCAGTCGAACCCGGCCGCCATCAGCGCGACTGCGGAATCGACAGGGACAAGGGTGATGCCGATGTCCTCGGCGGCCGCATCGAGCACCCTGACCATTGGCGCCATGGCCGGCCATTTGCCCAGACGGACCTTCTGACCGATCTCGTAGAGGCTCGTCGTGCTCATGCAGAGGCCGGTCGCGCGTTCGACCGAAATTCTGGCGCGGGGTGTCAGCCGCTCAGGCTCCGAGGTGATCCAGGCAAAGACATGGGTGTCGATAAACACCGCTCAGTCGCCGCCTTCCCAGAGACGCAGTTCCTCTTCCGGCATCGGCTCGAAAAAATCGGGCACCGTCCCGGCCAGATGCGACAGGGTACCGAAGCGGAACTTGCCCTTGGGGATCGGGATCAGGCGCACCACCGGAACGTTCTTCCGCGCGATCACGACCTCCTCGCCGCGGGTTGCCGCGTCGATCAGTTTCGACAGATGCGTCTTCGCCTCGTGAATGTTGACCTGCATCATCACCTCCGCTGGCTCACCTAGCTAACTTAGCTAACCAGACGGGCCGTTTCAACCGCGCTTTACGGCCTCCGCCCCCGGCGCTACATCCGAGGCCGACAGGGGAGGCGCCAGATGCCCGACGATCGCGTGAACAGCTACCGCACCGGGCCCGACGAGCAGGGCCGTTTCGGCATTTTCGGCGGGCGCTTCGTCTCCGAGACGCTGATGCCGCTGATCCTCGACCTTGAGGCGCGCTATGAGCATGCCAAGACCGACCCGAGCTTCTGGGCCGAGATGGACTGGCTGTGGAAGCACTATGTCGGCCGGCCGAGTCCGCTCTATTTCGCCGAGCGGCTGACCGACCATCTGGGCGGCGCCAAGATCTACCTCAAGCGCGACGAGCTGAACCATACCGGCGCGCACAAGATCAACAACGTGCTGGGCCAGATCATCCTTGCCCGCCGGATGGGCAAAACGCGGATCATCGCCGAGACCGGGGCGGGACAGCACGGGGTGGCCACCGCCACCGTCTGCGCCAAGTTCGGGCTGAAATGCGTGGTCTATATGGGCGCGCATGACGTCGAGCGGCAGGCACCCAACGTCTTCCGCATGCGGCTTCTCGGGGCCGAGGTGATCCCCGTCACTTCCGGACGCGGCACGCTCAAGGACGCGATGAACGATGCGCTGCGCGACTGGGTGACGAATGTGCGCGACACGTTCTATTGCATCGGCACGGTCGCAGGCCCGCATCCCTATCCGGCGATGGTGCGCGACTTCCAGTCGATCATCGGCAAGGAAGTGCGCTGGCAGCTGGCCGAGCTGGAAGGCGAGGGCCGGCTGCCCGACACGGTGATCGCCGCCATCGGCGGCGGCTCGAACGCCATGGGCCTGTTCCACCCGTTCCTCGACGATCCCACGGTGCGGATCATCGGGGTCGAGGCCGGCGGCAAGGGCGTGGACGAGCGGATGCAGCACTGCGCATCGCTGACCGGCGGACGCCCGGGCGTGCTGCATGGCAACCGGACCTATCTGCTGCAGGACGACGACGGGCAGATTCTCGAAGGCTTCTCGATCTCGGCGGGCCTCGACTATCCCGGCATCGGGCCGGAGCACGCCTGGCTGCACGAAACCGGCCGGGCGCAATATGTCTCGATCACCGATGCCGAGGCGCTGGAGGCTTTCCAGCTCTCCTGCCGGCTGGAGGGAATCATCCCGGCGCTGGAGCCCAGCCATGCGCTGGCGCATGTGATGAAGATCGCCCCCGCGCTGCCGCGCGAGCATATCATCGTCATGAACATGTGCGGCAGGGGCGACAAGGACATCTTTACCGTCGCCAAACATCTCCAGGTTGAGATGAAGGTCTGACGCCGGGAACTCGGCGCCGCGCCGGAACTTTCCGAAGCGCAGCATAAACTCCGGTTTATGGGCCTAGGGCAGCCGTTTATTGCGGCATGCCCCCCGTTTAGCCGACACAATTTCAACCCATTGCGGATGGATTCCCGAGCCTGTGGTCTGCCGTCATCTCCCCGTGGTGCAAGGACGCACCACGAGGACGACCCAGCAGGAGGGACGAGAATGACACGTTCGATTGCACTTGCCGCACTGTTGTCCACAGCGGCTCTGGCGGCCCAGGCCGCTCCGGTTTCGACCGGCACCTGCATCCGGGAGGTCGCCTGCGTCCTTCCGCTCGAGTCCATGGACGTGACGGTCCTTGCGCGGCGGGGCGCCGACGACCCGCCGGGCGACGACAGCCATCGCGGTCGTGGCGGTGGCGGCGGCGCCGACGATCCGGCCGGCCACCAGTAGCGATTCCGCCGGGTCCGGTTCTCCCGGGCCCGGCAGTCCGAACCGCCGGGGAATGCTCCGGCACCGAAGCTCCCGCATCAAAGGAACAGGAACCTTCCCATGAAACGTACCCTCCTCAATACCGTTGCGGCCGTGGCCCTCGCCTGGGGCATGGCCACCGCCGCTCAGGCCGCGATCACGGCCCAGGACGTCGCGAACACCTATGTCGCCGAGGGCTACACCGCCATCGAGGTCAAGGACGGCCCGACGCAAATCAAGGTGGAAGCCGTCAAGGACGGCAACAAGATCGAGGTCGTTTACGACAAGGAGACCGGCGCCGTCCTGAAGACCGAGACCGAGGTCGCAGACGACGAAGACGCCGCCCAGACCGGCGTGGAAATCGGCCAGTCCGACGAGGACTTTGTCGGCGGCGATGACGATGACGATGAAGCCGACGGCGATGACGACCACAGCGGACCCGGCGGCGGAGATGACGATGACGATGAAGCCGACGACGATGACGATGACGACCACAGCGGACCCGGCGGTGGCGGCGACGATGACGATGATGATGACTCTGACGAGGACGACGATGACTCCGATGAGGATGACCACGACAGCAGCGGTTCGGGTGGTGGCGACGGGGAGGACTGAGCCCCAACGCGCAGACCGTTTCGGAGGCCGGCTTGTGCCGGCCTCCGTCGCTTCCCATACTGCCAAGTAAGTTTTACGGGTCCGGGCCGATGCACCGCCGCGACATGATCCTTTCCCTGATGGCCGCGCTGGCGGCCACGCCGGTCCGGGCGGCCGGTGTGGCCGACCAGATCGTCAGCGAATTGCGCCAGCTGGGCTTTAACCAGATCGACGTCGGTCGGACCCTGCTCGGCCGGACCCGCATCATTGCGACAAACAGCCGCGGCACCCGCGAGATCATCGTCAATCCGCGCACCGGCGAGATCCTCCGCGACCTGTGGATTCCGGTCGCCGGCGGAACCGAGACTGCTCCACTTCTCGGAGGCGACGGCTCCGGGGGCGGGGGTGGCGAGGGCGGCGGGGGTGGCGGGGACGACGATGATGACGACGACGACGACGACGATGATGGCGATGATGACAACAGCGGTCCCGGCGGCGGAGACGATGACAACAGCGGCTCAGGAAGCGGGGACCATAGCGGACCGGGCGGCGGTGGCTGACATCTCTGCGGACGGGTCGCTGGCGTGACCCGTCGCTGGGTCATTGCCCTGATCCTGGGGGTCCAGGCGCTGAGCGCCGTCTTTTTCGTGTCCGATATCCTGTCGTCATTCATCGGTATCCGCACCACGCCGATCAGCTGGGAGGCCCGGGAGCTGATCGAGATCGGCGCGGCGGTCGGCCTGCTGCTCGGCATCCTCCTCGGCGCCATCGCCCTCAGCCGGGCAGACCGCGCGCGCGTTGCCGCCGAGGCGCGGCTGCGGCACGCGCAGATCGCCTTTTCCGAACTGCTCGACGAGCGCTTTCGTGGTTGGGGCCTGACCCCGGCCGAGGCCGATGTCGCGCTCTTTGCCATCAAGGGCATGAGCACGGCCGAGATTGCCGGCCTGCGCAAGGTCAGCGAGGGCACGGTCAAGGCACAGACGGCGGCGATCTACCGCAAGGCCGGGGTCAGCGGCCGACCGCAGCTCCTGTCGCTGTTCATCGAAGACCTGCTCGGCGAACGGCCTTCCGAGGCGGCGGCGCAGCCGTCCTGATCTACAGCGCGCGGTCGAGGTGCACATAACCTCCGTCCACGAACAGCCATTGCCCGGTCGTATGGCCGGCGCGCGGCGACAGGGCGAAGACCACGGTATCGGCGATCTCTGCGGCCAGGGTCATCCTCTGGCCGAGCGGGATGCGGGCCTCGATCCGGCGCCGGGCCTCTGCCGGATCGGCGAGGCTGGCCAGCCAGTCCTCGTACATCGGCGTGAGAACCTCGGCCGGCAGCACGGCATTGACGCGCACGCCAGCCGGCGCCAGCGCGGCGGCCCATTCCCGCGTCAGGCCGAGCAAGCCGGCCTTGGCCGCTACATAGGCCGAGGTCCTGCCCTGTCCGGTGACTGCGGTCTTCGAGGCGACATTGACGATGGCGCCGCGCGCTGCAGTCAGGTCCGCGCGCAGGTGATGGGCGAGCGCATAGGCGGGCACGAGATTCTGGTCGAGGCTCTTGCGAAAGGCTTCCGGGCCCGCGTCGAGACCGATCCCGTCGTTGCGCCCGGCGTTGTTGACCAGCCCCCAGACCGGACCCACCAGGCGCGCAGCGGCGACGGCGCGCCGGCAATCGGCATCATCCGACAGCTCGACGCGGACATAGGCCGCTCCGGCGACGGGCTCGGCCGGGTCCGCCCGGTCAAGGACCACCGGCCGGGCGCCTTCGGCAGCCAGCCGCTGCGTGATCGCCGCACCGATGCCCGACGCACCGCCCGTCACCACGATCACCCGTCCGGCCAGTCCGAGATCCATCAGCCCGCCCCCTTTTCCGCAAGAACCTGCGCGACGCGGGAGACGGCCAGGGCCACGGCCTCGGCGATGTCCATCCCGGACGTGTCGAGCAGCAATGCATCGGGAGCCATGGCGAGCGGTGCCGCCGCCCGGCCGGCATCCCTTTCATCGCGTGCGCGCACTTCGGCCAGCACCTGGGCCTCATCTCCGCCGGATTCCAGCCAGCGACGGCGGGCGCGGATCTCGGCGCTGGCCGTCACATAGAGTTTCACCTCGGCGTCCGGGCAGATCACCGTGCCGATGTCGCGTCCGTCCAGAACGGCCCCGCCGGGCCGGCGGGCGAATCGCTGCTGGAAGGCCACGAGCGCCGCCCGGACCTCCGGAATCGCCGCCACCCGGCTCGCGGCCGCCCCCGCCGATTCGCCCCGCAGACCGGGGCGATCGAGGTCGGCTGCCGACAGCCGCGCCGCCGCAGCGACCGGATCGCCGCCCATGGCGCCCACGGCGCGGTAAAGGAGCCCTGTATCGAGATGCGCGAAGCCGAAATGCGCGGCGACAGCCCGGGCGATGGTGCCCTTGCCCGCCGCCGCCGGCCCGTCGATCGCCACCGTGAAGACGAGATCAGCCGCCATGACCTCTTCTTTCCCGCCGGACCATGGCTGTCAAATGCGCCGGCGACGGATCCTGGCGGCCAGCGCGACCAGCAGCGCGGTCATCGCAGCCGTGACCGTCGCGCTCTTGGTCAGGGTCGCGGCATTCGACCAGCCGATCAGCGCCGCCGGAACGTCGGAAGGCGGAAGAAGGAGCATGCGGGAAACCAGCGCATTCTCGGCGTAGTCTGCGGCCATGCTGCCCAGGGCAAGCGCGGTCAGCAGCCACCGCAGGCCGGGGGCGCTGATCAGACGGTCGAAGCTCATGACGAGGACAAGGGCCAGAAGCGCCGGAAAAGCGATGTCGAGGCCATGCTGGACGCGCCCGTAGAAGGACCGGCCCTGCGGACTGAGTGAAGCGAGGAACGCCCGCGCCTCGCCCTCTGCGTAGCCGAAAGGGCGCATGTCGAACGGGGGCAGGCCCCCGGCCTCCGCTGCAACCCGGGGCAGCGACCACAGAACCATGATGCAATAGACGCCCAGCGTTGCAGCGGCGGCAGTCCAGAGAATCAGCCTTCCCACGATCGCCTCCGCCAAACGTCACCCGAGGGGACAGGATGCCGGGCCTGCGGTTGTCAGTCCGGGCCCCGTACCCGGAGCCTGTCCGGCGGGCCGTCCTCCCCGGGACCTATTGAAGGCCGCCGGTCAGCAGCGTCCACCAGATCTTGCCCGATTCCTCCTGGAACCAGGCGAAGCCCAGGTCGCGGGCGGCCGGATCGAGGAGGATGTCGCGCGTATCGGGCTGGGCCATCCAGGCGGACAGGGTTTCCAGCTCGGTCTCGTAGGTCTCGGAGATGTTCTCGCCCAGGAGCCGGCCTGTGTAACCGACGCGCTGCACCCGCAGGAGCGGCGAGGAACCGTCCGAACCGAAGTGCCAGGGCCGGTTCTGCACGCTCATGTCGCGCGAATGGGTCGCGGCAGCCGCATTGAGCTGGCTGTTCAGCGCCAGGGGTGCCGCACCGCGCGCCCGGCGCAGCACGTTGATCGCATCGAGCACCCTATAGGGGATCTCGCGGGCCTCGCGCTCGCCGATCGGATAGACCCGCGGCAACGGCCGCCCGTCCGGCCCGACCTGGGGCCCCTGCGAGATCGGCGAGCAGGCCGCCGCGACCAGTGCCGACGCCAAAGTCAGGAAATGCCTGCGCTCCATGCCCGTCCATCTCTGTCCGGCGGTTCCGCTCCGCCCATGCTGAGCCGGCGGCTTATCCAAATCCGCGCGCCAGTTCAAATCCCTCGGCGGCCTTCCGCAGCCTTGCAGCGGCGTGAATTGCCGTTTCCTGACGCATCCGTTACGTTCCCGCCCGGATTGCAGAAGGAGTTCGCGCGGATGTCCGCCGAAGAAGAGAGCAAGCTCGCTCGCCGTGCGCTTCTGGGCGGGGCTGTCGCCGCAGCGGCCCTGACCGCCGTTCCGGCCCGTTCCCAGACCGCCGAATCCACCGGACTGGTTCCCGATCCGGTGGCGCGCAACAACATCTCCAGCTTCCGCCTGCTGGACTGGCGCGGATACTTCTCCGACACGCGCAAGGGGGCGATTCTCGCCGACACCACCTCGCGGGCGCTGCACTACTGGTCCGAGGATCTTTCGGTCTATCGGCTGTTCCCGACCTCGGTTCCGCTCAACGAGGAACTGACCCGCCGGGGACGGACGGAAGTGATCCAGAAAGTGGTCAATCCGCCATGGCGCCCGACCAAGAGCATGCTGGAGCGTCATCCGGACTGGCCGGAATTCATCGAGGGCGGCTCGCCGGACAATCCGCTCGGCGTGCGGGCGCTCTATCTCGGCTGGCCCGCCTACCGCATCCATGGCACCCACGACACCCGCAAGATCGGGCGCCGGTCGTCGAACGGCTGCATCGGCCTTTACAACGAGCACATCCTTGAGTTGTTCGAACTCGCCAAAGTTGGCACACAGGTGCTGCTGATCTGACACAGCCTGCGCGGAACGGGTTGATTCTCGTTCGGGCCTTGGGCATCACTGGCTCAGGGCGCGACTTTGCGCTTGGATGCGGACCGGCGAGTTGGTCCAAGATATGGGGATGACAATGAAGAAATTTGCGCTGGCCGCGTTCGCCGCCCTGTTCGGCACCTCGGCTGTTGCGGGCGGCATGGCCGAACCGGTGATGGAAGCCGAAGTCGTCGAGGCGGCGTCGAGCTCGTCCTCGGCCGGCATCATCGTTCCGATCCTGCTCCTGCTCCTCGTCGCTGCGGCCGCTTCGGGCAGCAACGGCAGCGGCTCGTCGGAGTAATCCGCAAGCTCTTGAGGCACCGGCGGCGCAAGACGCTGCCGGTGCCTTTTCTTTTTTCGGTTGCGCTCAGGCCATCGGCCTGTGACGACTGTTGCGGATTTGACGATGAGTCCGGCCCAGAGACGGGCAACGATTTCCATGGGTTGAATTTTGCCGGAAGCGCTGCCTAAGGAAACGCCACGCGGCTTGAAAAGCCGTTCGGGCACACGTCTCGTGCGGCTCCGTGATAACTGGAGGTTACTATGAAGAAGATTGCTCTCGCTTCGGCGATCGCTCTGACCGCGACCGGCGCTTTCGCTGGCGGCATGGCTGAGCCGGTGATGGAAGCTGAAGTCGTCGAAGCGGCGACGAGCTCGTCCTCGGCCGGCATCATCGTTCCGGTTCTGCTGCTGCTCCTCGTCGCGGCGGCGGCTTCGGGCAGCAATGGCTCGAACGACTGAGCTCTTCCGGCGCAAGCCGGTCGTGCAAAGGGGCGGCAGGGCAACCTGCCGCCCCTTTCTCTTACACTCCGGTCAACCAGCCGGCGAGGTTGTCCTCGGCCACCGCCGCCAGTGCGGCGATATGGGCCGCATCCTCGTTCAGGCAGGGAATGTAGGTGAAGCGCTCGCCGCCTGCATGCAGGAAGGCCTCGCGGATCTCGCCCTGGATTTCCTCAAGCGTTTCAATGCAATCGGCCGAAAAGGCCGGCGCGATCACCGCGATTCGCTTCTTTCCCCGGCGGGCCAGTTCCGCGACATGTTGCACCGTATAGGGCCGCAGCCACTCTTCGGGGCCGAAGACGGACTGAAAGCTCGTGTCGATCGACCCCTCCGCCCAGCCCAGCCGCTCGCGCAGAAGGCGCGAGGTCTTGGCGCACTGGCAGTGGTAGGGATCGCCAGACATCAGGTAGCGCTTCGGCATGCCGTGATAACTGGCCACCAGGACATCCGGGCGGTGGTCGAGCGCGGCATAGGCGCGTTCGACCGAACCGGCCAGCGCCGCGACATAAAGCGGATGGTCGAAATATTCCGGCACCACCCGCGCCGCTGGCTGGCGTTTCTCCTTCATCAGGGCGCGGAAGAACCCGTCGTTCGCCGTCGCCGAGGTTGCCCCCGCATAATGCGGATAGAGGGGGAAGAAGGCGATTCGCTCGCAGCCGGCCGCCACCATGGCGCGCACCTTCGATTCGGTCGAAGGATTGCCGTAGCGCATGCAGAAATCGACCATGATTCCCTCGCCGTAGCGCTCCTGCAGCACCTGCCGCAGGGCCTCGGTCTGGTTGCGGGTGATCGTCATCAGCGGGCTTTCGCCCTTTTCGTGATTCCAGATCGACTTGTAGTTTGCGCCGCTGGTGAAGGGCCGCTTCGACAGGATCACCAGCTGCAGGAGTGGTTGCCATTTCCAGGATGGGTAGTCGATGACCCGCTTGTCGGAGAGGAATTCGCTCAGGTAGCGCCGCATCGACCAGTAGTCGTAGCCGTCCGGCGTGCCGAGATTGGCAAGCAGCAGTCCGACGCGCTTCCGCCGGACCGGCGGATGGTCGGCCGGGGCATGGGCAGGGCGCCCCTCGCCGGCGCGATCGGTTCGGCTGTCCTCGGACATGGCCCGTCTCCTTCGCTTGACCTTTCGGCAGATACAGGGGCTTGCGCTGCGGTCAACCGCCACCGCCGCTTTCGGGAAGCCGGAACTCGCTGGCACCCAGAGCGTCGGCCAGGCGCCGAGCGGCAGATCCGGGCCGCAGGGGCTTCTGCTGGGCGGGATGGGGTGCCCAGGCCGTGAGCCAGACGATTTCCACGCTGGCCATGATCCGGTCTCCCTCGGAAAAGCTTTCCGCATAGCGCCGGGCGGCCTCGCCGAAGAAGGCACGCCGCGTCGGATGGCGCAGGCGCGCGGCAAGGGCATTGGCTTCGCCCATGGCGCGGAGGTCGGCCATCAGATGGGGAAGATCGCGATAGGCGATCTTGCGCTGCGTGCTGTCCGCGACCGGCAAGGCGAAACCGGCACGCTGCAGGAGCGCCCCGAGATCGCGAATCTCGGCCATGGGAAGCACCCGGGGCGAGAGCCCCCCGGTCAGCGCGACCTCGGTCTCGGCGAGGACGGCCCGCAATTCCGCCAGGCTGCGCCCGCCGAAAGTTGCGGCAAGGAACAGCCCGTCCGGCCGCAGGGCCAGGCGCGACTGGACAAGCTGCCCGACCGGATCCTCCGCCCAGTGCAGCGCCAACGCATGGACGACGAGGTCATGTGCGCCGGGTGCGAGATCCAGCACCTCGGCCTCGCCCACCACCCGCGCATCCGGCAGGACGCCCTGCCAGAGCGCTGGGAAGGGTGTGACGACGGCAGGCGCCGTAAACCGCCTGTTAACCTCGCTGAGTCTCTCCTTCACCTCGTCGATGACGTCGCGGTGCAGGAACATCCCCTCCTCCGTCGCCCGGGAACGGCGGCGGACAAGGGCGGGTCGGTCGGTCAGCGGATCCATGGCAGAAAGCGTGGGGGTGTCGGCATGGGATTGCAAGCGGCACTGAGGGTGATCTACCCGGCGCAGTGCCTGCTGTGCGAAACGCTGGTGGAGGAGGAATTCGGCCTCTGTCCCGCCTGCTGGCGCGAGACGCCCTTCATCTCCGGCCTGGTCTGCGACAGCTGCGGCACGCCACTGCCGGGCGAGGATCCCGGCCATCCCGTGCATTGTGACGATTGCCTGACCCTGGCACGGCCCTGGTCGCGGGGCCGGGCGGCGCTGATCTATCGCGGCAATGGCCGGGCACTGGTCCTGGCACTGAAGCATGGCGACAGGCTGGACCTCGCCCGACCGGCGGCGAAATGGCTGGCGCGGGCGGCGGCACCGCTGCTGGCACCGGGAACGATCCTCGCCCCGGTGCCGCTGCACTGGCTGCGGCTTCTGCGGCGGCGCTACAATCAGGCGGCGCTTCTGTCGCGTCGGCTCTCGGCCCTGACGGGCCTGCCGCATGTGCCCGACCTCCTGCACCGCACCCGCCGCACCCCGTCCCAGGAGGGACGCGACCGTCAGGGACGCTTCGCCAATCTCGCCGACGCCATCGTGGTCACGCCGCGCCACAGGGCGCGCATTTCCGGGCGCCGCGTGCTTCTCGTCGATGATGTCATGACCTCCGGCGCCACGCTGGCTGCGGCAGCCGAGGCCTGTCTGGCCGCAGGCGCGGCGGGGGTGGATGTCGCGGTTCTGGCCCGCGTTGCGAAGGACGGATGAATGGCAGATAGTCTGCGGGCGCTTTCCGGACCGAGTAATGCAGCCCGTCGATATCTACACCACACCGACCTGCGGTTTCTGTGCCGCAGCCAAGTCGCTCCTGAACATCAAGGGCATCTCCTATACCGAGATCGACGTCAGCCTGGCGCCGGACGAGCGGGCGACGATGATCCAGCGGGCCGGGGGGCGGCGGACGGTACCGCAGATCTTCGTCGGCCCCGCGCATGTGGGCGGCTGCATGGATCTCTATGTCCTCGAACGCGCCGGTCAGCTCGACCGCCTCCTGGCGGACTGACACGCCATGCGCGCCGCACTTGTCCAGCTTTCGGTGACCGACGACCCTGCAGGGAACCTGCCGGCGACGCTGGCCGCCGTGCGACAGGCGGCGGCGGGCGGGGCGGATCTGGTCCTGACGCCGGAATGCACCAACCTTCTGTCCGCCGACCGCGCGTATCAGGCGGAAGTGCTCCTGCCGGAAGCCCAGGATGCGACCCTTGCGGCCCTGCGGGAGGCGGCGGCGGAAACCGGGCGCTGGGTCCTGGTCGGATCGCTGGCGCTGAAGTCGGGGGATGCGGACGGACGCTTCGCCAACCGCTCCTTCCTCATCGCGCCGGATGGATCCGTCGCCGCCCGCTACGACAAGATCCACATGTTCGACGTGAACGTCAGCGAGACCGAAGTGTACCGCGAATCCGCCGCCTACCGGCCCGGCATCCGCGCGGTCATGGCCGAGACGCCCTGGGCGCTGATCGGCATGACGGTCTGCTACGACCTGCGCTTTCCCCATCTCTACCGCAGGCTCGCCCAGGCCGGGGCGCAGGTCCTCACCGTTCCGGCCGCCTTCAATCACCTGACCGGCGCGGCGCATTGGGAAGTGCTGCTGCGCGCCCGGGCGATCGAATGCGGCTGTTTCGTGCTTGCCCCGGCCCAGACCGGCTTTCACCCCGAGCGGGCCGGCAAGGGACGGCGGACCCATGGCCATTCGCTGGCCGTGGCGCCCTGGGGAGAGGTTCTGGCCGATGCGGGCAGCGAACCGGGCGTCACCTTCGTCGATCTCGACCTTTCCGCCGTCGCGGCGGCGCGGCACCGGGTGCCGTCGCTGTCGCACGACCGCGACTTTGCAGGCCCGTGATGGCAGAGGGTGACGAAAGCATCGCCATCGCGCTGTTCGGCGAGCTGTTCGTTGCCGGACAGCTGGCCCGCAACCGCATCGGCCGGGTGCTGCCCAAGGGCATGGAGCTGAGCCATTTTTCCGTGCTCAACCACCTCGCCGGCATCGGCGAGGAACGCACGCCGGCCCAGCTCGCTCGCAGCTTCCATGTCACCCGGGGCGCGATGACCAACACGCTTACCCGTCTCGAATGGGCAGGCCATATCCATATCCGCCCGGACTGGGACGATGCCCGGCGCAAGCTGGTGGCGATCAGCCCTGCCGGCCGCGCCGCCCGCGATGCGGCGGTGCAGGCGATCGTGCCCATGCTTCTTGATGTCGCGCTGGATCTCGGCTCCGAGCGGGTGCGCGCGGCGCTTCCCGTCCTGCGAACCCTGCGCCAGCGGCTGGAGGAGGAGTGATGGGGGCCGAGGTGCTGCCCGTCCTCATCACCGGCGGCAACGGCCGCATCGGCCGCTTCCTGCGCGAAGCCTGGCCGTGGGCGATGCGCGACGGGCTGCGGCCGATCTGGCAAGCCCGGCGCGACCTGCCCGGCTGCGTGTCCTGGGACATCCTGAACCGGCCCTGCCCGCCCCTTCTGGCCAGCGGCATCGTGATCGCGCTGGCCGGGCGGACCGAGCCGGCGGCGGAGGCGCCCCTGGCGCTGGCGGAACTGCGCGCCGCCGCCGAACAGGGCGCGCGGCATGTCTTCATGGCCTCGTCCTCGGCAGTCTATGGTGCCGGCGAGGGACTGACCGAGGAGAGCCCGGTCGCCCCGGTTTCCGCCTATGCGCGGGCCAAGGCCGAGGCAGAGGCGGCAGCCCTCGACTGGGCGGCAAGGCAAGGGCCGGGCGCGCCGGGGCTGACGCTGCTGCGCATCGGCAATGTCGTGGGCGCCGGAGGATTCCTCGTCCGCTCGCAGGGCCCCGTGCAGATCGACCGGACTCCGGACGGGCGCGGTCCAATTCGCAGCTGGATCGGGCCGCTGACCCTTGCCGGCGTCCTGGCGCGGCTGGCGGTGCTGGCCGCCGCCCGCGAGCCCCTGCCGCAGGTGCTCAACGTCGCCGCGCCGCGGCCCCTGCCGATGGCGGACATGCTGGATGCCGCCGGGATCGACTGGTCCTTCGCGCCGGAGAATCCGGCCTCGCTGCCGGCGCTGACGCTCGACACGACCCGTCTGCGGGCGATCCAGCGCCTGCCGCCGCAATCCTTCCAGCCGAAATCCATGGTCGCCGAATGGCGGCATCTGGAGCGCCGGCCATGACCGGGGCCAAGCGCGGCTTTGACCTCGCCCTCGCGCTGCTGGCCGGGGCGGTTCTGGCCCTGCCCCTTGCCGCGCTGGCGGGCCTTCTCCTCGTCGTCCAGGGCCGCCCGGTCCTGCACGGATCGGAGCGGATCGGCCGGAATGGCCGCAGCTTCACCCTGTGGAAATTCAGGACCATGACCCCGGCGCCGGCCGATTCGGGCGTGTCGGGCGGCGACAAGGCGGCACGGATCACGCCGGCCGGGCGCTGGCTGCGCCGCCTGCGCCTCGACGAGGCGCCACAGCTGTGGAACATCCTGCGCGGCGAGATGAGTTTCGTCGGACCGCGCCCGCCGCTCCGGGCCTATGTCGAGCGCTTCCCAGATCTCTATGCCCGCGTCCTGCGCTCCACGCCCGGGATCACCGGGCTGGCCACGCTGGCCGCGCATCGCTGGGAGGAGCGCATCCTCGCCCCCTGCCGCACGGCGGGAGAGACCGATGCCGTCTATGCCCGCCGCTCGGTGCCGCGCAAGGCGCGGCTGGACCTGATCTATCAGCGCCACGCCTCTCTGGCGCTCGACCTGCGCATCCTGGGGCAGACGCTGCTGCGGCTGATGGCGCCTCAGCGGCCGAGATAGTCGGCGAGCGCCGGCGGCGGATCGGCGAAGAGCGCTGCGGTCGGCGCCGGCGGCTGCGCCACCCCCTCGGCGACCAGCACCGTCAGGTCGGCAAAGCGCCTGGCGTCCGCTGGATCATGGGTGACCATCAGCACCAGCGCTCCGGTCTCGGCCTGGACCTCGGCGAGCAGCGCCAGCATCTCTCCCTTCAAGGCCGGGCCCAGCGCCGCGAAGGGCTCGTCCAGCAGCAGGATCGGCCGCGCGCGCAGCAGCGCCCGCGCCAGCGCCACCCGCCCCGCCTGCCCGCCCGACAGTTCCGCCGGCCGCCGCTCGCCGAGCCCGGCGAGACCGACGCGATCAAGCGCCGCAGCCACCCGCGTCCTGTCGCCGGCGCTCAGGCGCAGGCGTGGGGAGAGGCCGAGGGCAAGGTTGTCGAAGACCGAAAGATGCGGGAACAGGTTCTGGTCCTGAAACAGGATCGAGACCGGCCTTTCCCCGGGCGTCAGCGGGCCAAGGTCGCGGCCCTGCCACAGGATGCGGCCTTGTGCCGGGGCGAGAAAGCCCGCGATGGCGTGCAGAAGGGTGGATTTGCCGGCGCCCGAGGGGCCGATGACCGCCACCCGCGCCCCCGGGGCCGCCTCCCAGTCCGCGCGCAGGCGGAAGGCACCCTGCGCCAGTTCCAACCCCTCAAGCCGCAGCACGGCGCCCTCCCAGGTCGAAGAGGGCAAAGAGCGACAGGCTCAGCCCGATCAGCAGCACCGCCGCGCCGGCGGCGGTGTCCATCCGGTAGGCGCCGGCAAGGCGCTGCACCTGCAACGGCAGGGTGGCGCTGTCGGTGGCGAAGAGCGCGATCACGCCCAGGTCGCCCGCCGCCAGCGCCGCCGTCAGCCCGGCGGCAAAGCCGAGCGGACGGGCAAGGCGCGGCAGAAGGACAAGCCGCCACCAGGCCGCGCCGGTGATCCCCAGCGCGGCGGAAAGCCGGCCATAGTCCGCCTGCACCGCCCGCGCCGCCGGGGCGAGGATGCGGTAGGCGAAAGGCAGGGCGAGAAGCGCGTTGACCGCCACCGTCACCGGCAGGGCGAGCGCCGAAGCCGGGGCCAGCGGCGTCAGCAGGAGGAAAAGCCCGGTCCCCAGCGCCAGTGGCGAGACCGCGAGCGGCAGGGTTGCCGCCAGCGCCGCCAGCCGCCCGCCGATGGCCAGCGGCAGCGCCAGCGCCAGCGTCACCCCGGTGGCGCCCAGCGCCATGGCCAGCGTCCGCAGGGCGCTCGCCCAGACCTCGGCCGGAAGGGACAGAAGCTCCGGCACCCCGCGCAGCAGCAGTGCCGCGAGCGGCAGGCCGAGGAACAGCCCGGCCGAGGCGATCCACAGCGCATCGGCCAGAGTGCGCCAGCCGCGCGGCGCCGCCGGCCCGCCGCGCCGGTCCTGCCCGGCGCCGAAACCGGGCAGCCGTGCGAGACGCAGCGCCAGCGCAAAGGCCAGGCCCGACAGCGCCACCTGCACCAGCGCCAGCCGGGCGGCGGCCGCAAGTTCGAAGTCGAAGCGCAGCGCCTGATAGATCGCCAGCTCCACCGTCGTGGCCCTGGGCCCGCCGCCAAGTGTCAGCGCCACGGCGAAGGAGGTCAGGCAGAGGGCAAAGACGGTCAGCGCCGCGCCGGGCAGGACCTCGCGCAGCATCGGGCGCTCCAGATGCCGGGCCAGTTCGCGCGACCCCATCCCCAGCGCCTCGGCCAGGCGGAAGCGCTCGGCCGGGATCGCCTGCCAGCCGGCGAGGATCAGGCGGATGCAGAGCGGCAGGTTGAGGAAGACATGCGCCAGCACCACGCCATGCAGCCCGTAGATGGAGACCGGCGGCAGGCCCGTCGCCGCCAGCGCCGCATTCGCCCAGCCCGCCCGGCCGAAGACCGCGAGCAGCCCGAGGACCGCGACGATCACGGGCAGCAGGAACGGCGCGCCCAGTGCCGTGACCAGCGCCGCGCGCCCGGGAAAGCGCCGCCGCGCCAGTGCCCGGGCGACCGGCACGGCAAGCCCGGCCGACAGGCCCGCCGACAGCGCCGCCTGCAGGAGGGTGAAGCGGATCGCCGCCCATTCTGCCCCATGCGGCAGCGCCACCCCGCCCGCCATCAGCGGGAGGAGCGGCACCAGCACCGCCGCCAGCAGGATCAGCGCGACAGCGCGCGGGCCCATGTCTCGACCGCCGGTCCGCGCGCCGCCTGCGCCTCTTCCGGCGCCATCAGCAGCGATTTCTCCGGCTTGATGAGGGTGGAGAACCCCTCGGGCAGGGGCGAGGTCGCCCTGGCCGGATACATCCAGTTGGTCGTCGGCAGCACCGATTGCACCGCGTCGGTGGCCAGGAAGGCGATGAAGCGGTCGGCAAGCTGCGGCTGGTCGGTGGCGGCGAGTTTTCCGGCAACCTCGACCTGCAGGTAATGGCCTTCGGCGAAGGCCGCTGCCGCCTTGCTGTCGTCGTTCTCGGCGATCAGGTGATAGGCGGGCGAGGTGGTGTAGCTCAGCACCATGTCGGCCTCGCCTTCCAGGAACAGGCCATAGGCCTCCGACCATCCCGGCGTGACGGTGACGATATTGTCGGCGAGCCCTTTCCAGATCTCTTCCGCCCCATCGCCATAGGCGGCCTCAACCCAGAGCAGCAGGCCGAGCCCGGGGGTGGAGGAGCGCGGGTCCTCGATCACCACCTTGACCTCCGAGGCCGCAAGCTCCGCAAAAGACGCCGGAGGCCTGGCCAGCCGCGTCTTGTCATAGACGAAGGCGAACCAGCCCCAGTCGTAGGGGACGAAAAGCGGATCGGCATAGGGCACGGGCAGGTCCCAGGCCGTGGCGATGCCATGCGGGGCGAAGAGCCCGGTCGCGGCCGCCTCGGCGGTCAGCGCCGTGTCGAGGCCCAGCACGACATCCGCCGTGGAGGCCGCGCCTTCCAGCTTGACCCGCGCCAGAAGCGCCGCGCCGTCCCCGGCGCCGATGAACTTCAGGTCGCAGCCGCATTCGGCCTCGAAGGCCTTCTCCACCGCCGGGCCGGGGCCCCAGTCGGAGACGAAACTGTCATAAGTCAGCACCTCCAGCACCGGCACTTCGGCCAGCGCGGGAGCGGAAAGGCACAAGAGACAAAGGCTTGGTCGCAGCATCGCATCCTCCATGGGCTGACGGGTGGGGGATGCGGGGATCGCAAACCTTCCCTCCGCCGGTCCTAACCGGTTCAGGTTCGACGGGTCCGCAGAGGATTGTCTGCATCTCAGCTGCGTCCGCAGCTCCCCGAGGTGAGCCCATATCTAACGCCGCCGCCGGCGGGTGCAAGGCTGCCCTTGCCAATCCCGTCGCGCTTCGGTTCAACGCCGGGGATAAGCCCTCAAGGACCTTGACCCATGCTGCGCCTTGCCCTCGCCCTGATCCTTCTCGCCGCTCCCGCCGCTGCCGACTGCATCCCGTTCAAGGCGATGAAGAAGGGCATCGAGGTCACGCTCCAGGACGGGTCGCGCTGGATTGCCCGCATCGGCGCCCGGGATGTGGTGCGGATCGACCAGACCAACCACGACGGCGCCTTCGCCCAGTTCGCCGAGGGACCCTTCGGTGTCTTCCCGACCCAGACCTCGCGCAACAGCATCGGCTCGATCACCCTGCTCGACTATGCCAAAGCCCCCCCGCAGCCCCATTCCACGCTCGACTGGACGGCAAACGCGCGGCTGACCCACGATTCCCAGAACGGCGCCTCGGATGTCGAGGAGCGGGTGAAGGTGCGGGCCACGGGCGGCAACTTCCGGCAGGCCACAGTCTCGGGCTGCGACTATCAGGTGCTGAACATCGATCTGGCGATCACCACGAAACGCGGCACCTACACGCTGCACCACGCCTATTTCCCGGAACTGCGCTTCGGCATCCAGACGCGACTGACCAGTAGCTCGGGCAAGGAGACCAAGGCCGGCATCGTCGCGATGCGCGAACTGCCCTGACCCTTCCCGTAGGCCGGGCTTTGGCCTAAGGACGGGCACCGGGAGCCTCGCTTCGGCCGGGCGCCCCCCACCCCATCCCTCCCCACAAGGGGGAGGGGGCCGCGGGGCCGGGCGTTGCGCGAGACCTGGATCCATGAGCCACAACAGCTTCGGCCACCTGTTCCGCGTCACCAGCTGGGGCGAAAGCCACGGGCCGGCGCTGGGCGCCACCGTGGATGGCTGCCCGCCGGGGCTGCGCCTGTCGGAGACCGACATCCAGCCCTGGCTCGACCGGCGCAAGCCGGGCACCAGCCGCTTCACCACCCAGCGGCGCGAGGACGATCTGGTGCGCATCCTCTCGGGCACGTTCGAGGGGGTGACGACCGGCACGCCGATCCAGCTGATGATCGAGAACACCGACCAGCGCTCGAAGGATTATGGCGAGATCGCCGCCAGCTTCCGCCCAGGCCATGCCGACATCACCTATCACCAGAAATACGGGCTGCGCGATTATCGCGGCGGCGGGCGCTCCTCGGCGCGCGAGACCGCCGCACGGGTGGCGGCGGGTGGCGTGGCGCGGGTGGCTTTGGCGGCGCTGTGCCCGGGGCTGACGATCGCCGGCTACATGGTGCAGATGGGCCCGCGCGCCATCGACCGGGCGCGGGTCGATCTGGCCGAGGTGGAGCGCAATCCGTTCTGGTGCCCGGATGCCGCAACCGCCGCGCTCTGGGCCGAAGACCTCGACACGCTGCGCAAGGCAGGCAGTTCGACCGGCGCGGTGATCGAGATCGTGGCCTCGGGCGTGCCGGCCGGCCTTGGCGCGCCGATCTACGGCAAGCTCGACGCCGACCTCGCGGCGGCGATGATGTCGATCAACGCGGTCAAGGGCGTGGAGATCGGCGAGGGCATGGCGGCGGCCGCCCTCACCGGGGTGGAGAACGCCGACGAGATCAGGATGGGACCGCAGGGGCCGGAATACCTGTCCAACCATGCCGGCGGGATTCTGGGCGGGATTTCAACGGGTCAGGACGTGGTCTGCCGCTTTGCGGTCAAGCCGACCTCGTCGATCCTCACCCCGCGCCGGACCGTGTCCACCGCCGGGGCGGAGATGGAGATCGTCACCAAGGGCCGTCACGATCCCTGCGTCGGCATCCGCGCCGTGCCGGTGGGCGAGGCGATGATGGCCTGCGTCCTGCTCGACCATCTGCTGCGTGACCGGGGCCAGACCGGCGGCCTGCGCGGAAAGATCGGCTGAACTGCGTCCGCAGGCCCCGCCAATCGGGTGGACGTGACCCCGGCTCAGGGCCGGGGCGGGTTTTCCGGTCACTGTTCACACGCGGATCACATAGTCCTTGAGGACAGGCTCCACCGTCTCCCAGACGCCCTGGAAGCCCGGGCGGATCACCAGGCTGTCGCCCGGCCCGAGGTGATGGACCGGCCCCGCGTCATCGGTGACAACGGCCAAGCCTTCCAGGATGCGGAAATACTCCCATTCGTTGTAGGTGACGCGCCAGGCCCCGACGGTCGAGGCCCAGAGACCGCAATAGAGGCCATCCCTGTCCTCGACATTCCATGTCGTAAGCACCGGATCGCCTTTCAGAACCCGCGCCGGATCGAGACGGAAGATTTCGGGCGTGATCCCCTCGCGGGAAAGTCGCAGGCTGTGCGGCATCGCAGCATTCCACTGGCAGGACGGGCTTTGCCCCGGTATAGCTGGGCGCCGGAACCTCCGGCAAGCCGAGGAGCAGATGAGCGCCACCGCCCCCGTCCGCCCGGTCCTTCCCGCCGATATCAAGGCCCGCAAGGGCTCGGCCCCGCTGGTGGTCCTCACCGCCTATACGACGCCGATCGCCCGGCTGGTCGATGCCCATTGCGACATAGCCCTGGTGGGCGATTCGGTGGGGATGGTGCTGCATGGCATGCCCTCCACCCTGGGCGTGACCATGGAGATGATGATCCTGCACGGAAAGGCCGTGGTCCGGGGCGCGCAGAAGGCGATGCCGGTGATCGACATGCCCTTCGGCAGCTATGAGGAAGGCCCGGTGCAGGCCTTCCGCAACGCCGCAAGGCTGATGGCCGAGACCGGGGCGCCGGCGGTGAAGCTGGAAGGCGGGCAACATATGGCGGAGACCATCGCCTATCTCACCACCCGTGGTGTGCCGGTGATGGCCCATGTCGGGCTGACCCCGCAATCGGTGAACACCTTCGGCGGCTACCGCGTGGTCGGGCGGGCCGAGGAGGGCGACAAGGTCATGGCCGATGCCAGGGCGGTCGAGGCCGCCGGGGCCTTTTCGGTGGTGCTGGAGAAGGTGCCCGAGGGGCTGGCGCAGCGGGTGACGCAGGCGCTGGCGATCCCGACCATCGGCATCGGCGCCGGCGTCCATTGCGACGGGCAGGTGCTGGTGGTGGACGACATGCTGGGCATGTTCACCGAGTTCCGGCCCAAGTTCGTCAAGCGCTACGCCGCACTGGCCCAGACCGCCGACGAGGCCATCGCCGCCTATGCCGAGGAAGTGCGCAGCCGGCGCTTCCCGGCGCCTGAACACAGCTTTGCAGACGAGGCGCCGAAGGCTGCGAAATGATCGAAATCGTCCGTACTGTCAAAGACTTGCGTTCCCGCGTCGGCGCCTGGAAAGCCGCTGGCGAGAGTGTTGGCGTGGTCCCGACCATGGGTGCGCTGCATGACGGGCACCTGTCGCTGGCCCGCCGCGCCCGGGCCGAATGCGCCCGGGTGGTGACGACGATCTTCGTCAACCCGATGCAGTTCAACAACCCCGAGGACCTGGCGAAATACCCGCGCAGCGAAAAGGCCGATGCGGCGCTGCTGGCCAGCGTGCCGGTGGACCTGATCTTCGCCCCCGCGCCGGAGGAGGTCTATCCCGAGGGTTTCGGCACCACGGTGGTGGTCTCCGGCGTTGCCAAGCCGCTGGAGGGACATCTGCGGCCGGGGCATTTCGAAGGCGTGGCGACGGTCGTCACCAAGCTTTTCGGCATGTCGCGGGCCGACCGGGGCTATTTCGGCCAGAAGGACTGGCAGCAGCTCCAGGTGGTGCTGAAGCTGGTGCGCGACCTGAATATTCCAGTGGAAATCGTGGGTTGCGAGACGATCCGCGAGGCGGACGGGCTGGCCATGTCGTCGCGCAACCAGCGGCTCACGCCGGAGGGCCGCCGCAAGGCCCCGGTGCTTTACGCCGCGCTCTCCGCCGCCGTCCGGGACATCCGCGCCGGCCAGTCCGACCGGATGGCGATCCGCGAGGCGGCTGAGACCCTGCGCGGGGCCGGGTTCGAACGGGTGGAATATATCGAGCTGCGCGATGCCGAAACGCTGCTGCCCTCGGACAATCCCGCCCGCAGCCGCCGCATGCTCGCCGCCGCCTGGATCGACGGCGTGCGGCTGATCGACAATATCCCGGTCTGACCCTCCGCCCGTTGCGCCGCACTGCGGCGCCGTGGCCGCCGGCCGGCGCGGCGGGCGAATCATACAAGCCGCTGATTTCCGGCGTTAACCGCGATTTCGGGCCGTCGGTTTCGCGTCGGTTTTCCGTCGGTTCGGCGTCGGTCTTCCGTACCGACACGGCGCCCGCCGCGCCGGAGGTTAACGCAGCGCCCGGCCCGCGCCGCCGCAGTGCGGCAGAACGGGGCTCAGAGCCGGATGTCGTAGGTGACCCAGGGGGTGCGGCTGGCCACACGGTCATAGACGGCGCGGGCGCGGGCGTTGTCCTCGGCGGTGATCCAGCGGATCACCGTCCAGCCCTGCGCCCGTCCGGCCTCGGCCACTGCCGCGATCAGCGCCTGGGCGGCGCCGCTGCCGCGCGCGGCGGGATCGACGTAGAGATCGTCGAGAAAACCGCCGGTCGAGGCGGAGAGCGGCCGTGCGAAGGCGCGGAAATGCGCCAGCCCGACCAGCCCGCCCTGACCTTCGGCGACAAGGCCCCCGTCGCGTTCCGCGACAAGACCCGTGACCGGATGGGCGGGATCCAGCAGCCAGCCCCAGACGCGATCGCGCATCGCACCGGTCTGCTCCACCCGGTAGAAGGCGGCATAGCCGGCATAGAGCCGGTCCCATTCCGCGCGGTCCGCTGCGCCGAGCGGACGTATCGTGACTGCCAACTGTCCCTCCCCGATCTTGCCGACACTGGTCGGCCAGCCGCCCGGCGACGTCAAGCGGCGGGCCGAGGCGGCAAGGGCTGCCTCTCGGGCGATGGGGGCCCGCCGATTTTCCCATGACAGGGGGATGCAGTTGCCGTTAGCGTCCCCCATGTGAATTTGACGGACTTTGGAGGACCGCGATGGCCGATTTGGAAGCACAGATTCGGGACAGCCAGGCGAAAGTGGCCGAGGCCCAGGCCAGGATCAGCGCCATCACCACAGTGATCGAGCAGGGCCGCGAGAAGATCGCCAAGGGCGAGGCCGCCATCGACGTGGAAAACGCCACGCTGGCCGATGTCCACAAGCACACCGACCTGATGAACGCCAACATCGCCGAGCTGATCATGGGGCTGGACAGCGTCACCGCTGCCTTCTCCAAGGATTTCAGCGATATGCGGTCAAAGACCGGCTGGGAGAACTTCGTCGGCATCTTCTCGGACGGCAAGGCGGAGTCGATGCGGCAGGAGCGGCTGCGCGAGGCCTCGATCGACGACAAGCTGCAGGACCTGATCTCGAAGTCGGACGTGATCGTGCGGCTGTTGCAGGGCCAGCTCGACCTGCTGAACGGGCAGAAGGCGACGGTGGAGAAGAACCTGTCCGCGACCCTGACCGACCGCGAGGCGACGGTGGCAGAGCTGGAAGCGGTGCGGGCCGAGGTGGCCGGGATGGACCCGGGGCTGATCGAGCTGGAGAACAAGATCGCGGTCGAGCAGGACGCGGCGGCGCGGACCCGGCTGGAAACGCAGCTGGCGGAGATGAACGCGCGCCACAACGCGCTGGTGCAGGACGAGCAGGTGAAGCTCGCCAAGTCGCAGACGCTGGAGCGCTATATCGAGAAGGGCAAGACCTGGGTGGACAGCCTGCAGAACCAGGCGGCGACGCAGATGGTGCTGATCAACAAGCTGCAGACGGACACCAAGCAGCGGGTGGTGCTCTACGACGCGCTGTCGGCCTCGCTGAAGACCGCGCAGCAGCAGGACGTGGCGCACCGGATCAACGAGATCGGGGTGAAGACCGACCAGGAGGCCCAGGCGGCGATGGCGGCGATCGGGGCAGCGACCAACGACAAGATGGCCGAGATGCTGGAGAAGCATGAGGAGAACATGGTCTTCGCCCGGGAGATTCTGGAGGCCAAGGCGAAGGCGGACGAGCGCTTCGCGCGCCGGTTCGCGGCGATTGTCGAGAAGCACGACAAGAATGCGTATGGGGAGTAGGCGTTGCGGGAATTGCGCGACGGGCTCGCGATCTATGCGGCGGCGCTGGCCAGTGTTCTGGCCAGCCTTTGGCTTATCAACTATCTGATCTCATTGGAAAGTAGGGGTGCGAACGTCGTCGCGTTCGTGGTCTTCCTGCTTGGCGTTTGTTTGGCGGGTTTGATTGGGCTGGTGGGCTTGTTGTTTATCGTAGGAGGCCTTGCGAAACTCTGTGCGCAGGCCGTGATGCACGGGCGCTCTGCCGTGCTTCGCTTGTGCGGACGGTAAGGCCACGTTCGGTCCATGCCTGAAAGCACCCTCACCCAAGACCACGCCGAGCTGCACGACACGCTCGTCGCCCGCCGCTACTTCGCCAAGTTCGACCGCATCACCCGGCACCTCGCCCGGGTGATCGTGGAGTTCGAGCGGGCGGGGGAACTGACGCGGCTGGAGGCGCGGATCGCCGCCGGGCATCTGTCGGCCTTGCAGGCGACGTTTCGCGCCCTGTCGCTGAAATACCTGATGCTGGGGCGGGTCGAGGGGCCTTTGCCCGGGCGGCTGACCTTCGACCGCACCGAATCGGGCTTTCCCATCGCGCAAGAACTGATGGTGATGGCCAACGACGCCCAGCAGGCGGCGCGCAACCTTGCCGCCCTGCCTTCGGCGGCGGAGCTGAAGGACCGGATGGTCCGCCAGATCGTCGGCGAGTTGACCGTGCCGGCGAAACTCCAGTTCACATTGTCGCAGCGGCTCTACTACGAGGCCTTGCAGGCCGGCGGGCTTTTCTGGGCCCGCAACGATCCCGCCGTGCAGTGGCTGGCCGATGCCGGTGGCCGGCGGGAGTGGCTCGTCACCTGGGCGGTCTATGACAGCCAGCAGAACCTGCCGGTCGTCTATCTGTTGCAGGTGGAGGATTCGGGGGGCGAGGCGCTGGGGACCGATGCGGACCGCTGGCCGACCGTCCAGCAGCATCTGATGGCGCAATCCCTGTCCGGGCTGAAGCTTCTGACCATCGCCACGGGCTTTGACGCCGACTTCGGCGACCTGCACCCCAAGCGCCTGCGCCGGCTGACGCTGGGGCCGATGTATTCCCATGCCTTCACCCTGCAGTCCGGGCCCATCGCCCAGGTCCTGGCCGAGACAAGGGCCGAGGACGACGACTGGGCGCTGGTCTGGACGGTGGAAGACCTGGTGTCCGAACGCGAGGAGGCGGTGAAGACAGGCTGGTTTTCCTCTGCCACCCGGCAGATCTTCGCGCTCGATCCCGGGACGGACAGCGGTGCCAGCAAGATGGAGCGGATGCTGATCCTTCCCGAACGTCCGTTCCAGGTGCTGGCCGAGCGCGACCCGCCCGGCCTGCGCCCCTATCGCAAGTTCGTCGTGGCCGCGAACGGCCACCTGATGCCGCAGAGGTAACGATGACCACGCGCGACACGATGGAGCTGAAGGAGGAGGCCGTGCGCGCCCATTACGAGGCGGCGCTGGGGATGCTGACCGGCTTTGACCACGCGCCCCGGATCGCCAAGGCCATGGCCGAGCCGGCGGCCGAGCGCTCCCCCGGGATCGGCGCGCGGCCGATGTTCCGCTCGACGGTGCCGGGAATGGCCGCGCGCAGCACCGCCCGCCCCGGCGGCGTCCGGATCGTGGATCGGGTCTCGGGCAGCGGCGACGGGCTTCTGAGCCCGGTGCAGGCGGCGGTGCTGACCGGCCTGCGCCGGGCGCTGGCCATCGCGCTCGCCATGGGGGAGACCTTCGCCCAGGGCACCGCGCTGGCCGAACTGAAGAAGGCCAATCTGGAAGCGCGCCTGCCCGAGGCGCGGCGGGCGGAATTCTCGGAACTGCTGGCGGCCGAGGCGCTGGTATCCTTGCACGCATTCGGCAATGCCGCCGCCTTTCTGCTCGCCCCGCACCAGAGCGAGGTGACGGTGGAGATCGGCGCGGTGGAGGAGGTGCTGACCGACAACGCGCCTCTGGCCTTGCAAGGGGCGCTGTGGGAGCTCGATCAGGACATCGCCGCGCTCGGCAGCGACGAGCCGCGACTGGTGGCGACGGTGGCCGCCTTTGCCGAGGCGCTGATGGCCAAGGTCGCCACGCGGGCGGAAGGCGCGGTGCGCACCGGGCCCTATGCCACCGGCTCGTGGCAGGTGGAGGCGGACGGGCTGACGCTCGCCGGGTTCAAGCCGGCGCGCAAGGCCAAGGGTACAGCCCTGACCATGGCCTTCAAGAAGCCCACCGAGGTGGTGGGCAACCACATCGCCAAATACCAGAGCCTGCGGCTGGCCAAGATGCTGATGGCCTATGATTTCGAGCGCCGGCTGAACCCCTTTGCCGAACTGGGCGGGTTCATCTTCACCTTCATGGGCGACGGCAAGCCCGGCACCGGCAAGACCACGCTGATCCAGATGATGGCCGG
>CAZRQN010000030.1:0-27661 GCA_964602115.1 uncultured Rhodobacterales bacterium | reverse complement strand
GGCGGGGGCTTCCGGCTGGGTCTCGGTGGCAACCTCGGTCGCCGGGGCCTCGGGCTGCGTCTCTGTCGCGACCTCGGTGGCCGGAGCCTCTGGGGCAGTCTCGGGGGCGGTCTCGGTGGCGACCTCGGTCGCGGGCGCTTCCGGCTGGGTGTCGGTGGCAACCTCGGTCGCCGGGGCCTCGGGCGGCGTCTCTGTCGCGACCTCGGTGGCCGGGGCTTCCGGCGCGGTCTCGGTCGCAACTTCCGTTGCCGGCGCCTCGGGCTGGGTTTCGGCCGCAGCGACCTCCACTGTCCCGGAAGAGGCCACGACCGTATCTCCGGTGACGACCTCGAGCGCGCTCAGGTCGCCGCCTGCTTCCTCGGTCGCCGGCACCACGTCGCCGCTCGGCGCGGCAACCAGCGTCACCTCGGCTTCGGCGGCAACCTGCAGGTTCTCCTGGGCGATGAAGATCGCCGCCTCGGCCTCCTGCAGCGATTCCTCGGAGAAGCCCGAGGCCCGCAAAAGCTCGATGAACTTCTGCCGGTCCTCGAAGGGCAACTGGGCGAGAAGCTCGTAATCGGCTTCGGTGAGTTCCTGTTTCTGTTCCGTCTCCGGCACGAAATAGAACTGGTCGCGCAGCGAGGACTGGTCCCAGGGCGACTGGCGGCCGCCGGTGGCGAGGCTGACCTCGTTGCGGACATTGATCATCAGGTCGGAGATCGACAGGCCGGGCTGTTCGAGGTTCTTCAGAAGCGCGGTGGTGAATGGGCTGTTGCGGGCATCGGGCGCGCCGTCGAAGGTGACGCCGCCGGGCTCGGTGGCGAAGGCGACGAACGTGCCCACCCCGGTCTGCACCCGGGCCAGGCCGTCGGCGGAACCGGTGCCGCGCACCTCGGCGGGCAGGGGATCATTGCGGCAGGCGTCGAGGAAGATCAGCGTCTGGCGCTTGCGGTCCTGCAGGCGGGCGATGACGCCGTCGAGGTTCCAGGTCTGGGTCTGGATGTCGTCCCGGCTTTTCAGCGCCGCATCCACCGGGATGAGGTGGTTGACGCCGCGCATCTGGAAGGCATGGCCGGCGTAGTAGAAGACCGTCGCCTCGGCATCTTTCGAGCGGTTGGCGAAATCGTCCACCGCCGCCCAAAGTTCCTGCCCCGGAGTGTCGCGCAGCAGGGTCACGGTGAAGCCCAGCCGCTCCAGCGCGGCGGCGACGTCTTCGGCATCGTTGCCGGCGTTCTTCAGCACCGGGAAATTGGCATAGCCGGAGTTTCCGACCACCAGCGCCAGCCGCTCGGCCAGTGCCGGCGAATAGCCGGCGGCGATCAGTGCGGCGGTGAGCAGGGCCCTCCGCCCGAAGCGGCGACCCGCCGGGCCACGCACGAAGAGAGAACAGCCCATGGGAACCCCGCAAAGACGTGCCGACCACATTCGCCGCGATCCTAGCCGGTCCGCGACCGTCTGCAAAGTAACGTCATCTCGCACCATGCCGCCCCTAGGTGTTGCGATGGGGCTGCGGTCACAGGATTGCTCGGAAGTTGATTTGAAAATGCCATCCTTGTAGCGCTATACCGGCGCTTGGGGGTGCGGGAGACGGCGCCTTTGCCCGGATCCACAATCGAAAGGTTGACCGATGCGAAAGTTTGCCCTGCTCCCTCTCCTGGCAGCCTTCGCGGTCTCTCCCGCCTTTGCCGGTTCGTCGGATCAGGCGGAAATCGTGCTGAGCCAGCAGTCCGCGAATGACGGGTCCGGCGGTGACTCCGGCCCGGTACCGGTCCTGGTTCCGATCTCTGCCGCTGCGCTCGGCGAGGAAGTGGCGCCGCCGGCACCGGTTCGGGCGGCCAAGGCTGAGGTTCGCAAGCGCAAGCGGCTGAACCTGCAGGACCTCTGGCAGACCGGCATCTATCAGTAAGCCAGCGCGGACCGCAGGCGAGCCGAGCTTGCCGTTGACAGGCCCGGACGGTTCGGGCCTTACTGAAGCGGGCCCGATCGGGCACCCTTCAATCCGGTTTCCGGGAGATCCGCCTTGCGTCCCTTTACCCTTGCGCTCGCCGCCGCTGCCCTGCTGCCCCTGACCCATGCCGCGCGGGCACAGTCCGGGGGAATCGAGCTGGAGCTGAACACGGCCGCCGATCTCGAAGGCAGCTGCCGGCTGACCTATGTGGTGACCAACGCCTCCTCGGCCGAACTGGAGCAGACCTCCTACGAAATGGCGATCATGGCCGCCGACGGCGCGGTTTCGCGGCTGCTGGTGCTGGGGTTCGGCGCCATGCCCTCGGGCAAGACCCGGGTGGTGCAGTTCGATGTGCCGGAAACGGCCTGCAGCGGGATTTCGCGGATCATCGCCAATGGCGCGGTCGAGTGCCAGGCGGGAGGGCAGGCCCAGACGGTCTGCGACCGGCCGAACCTGTCGTCGCGGGTGCCGACGATCCAGTTCAACTGAGCCAAGTTCAACCGAACCCGGTCACACTGAGCGCGGCGCCGGCCATGGCCGGCGCCTTCTGTTTCAGCGATTTTCCAGCTTGAAGTAGCGGATCGCCAGGGTCGGCTCCTGCCGGGCCTTGGTCAGTTCCTGCTTGATGAAGGGGATGAGCGTGCGCGCCGTCACCCCGTTCGGGACCGCCTCGAACTTGGCCACCTTCTCGTCGGTGACCAGCGCCACAAGAAGCTGCGGGGTCGGCTCGCTGCCCGCCTTGAGGCTGACGGCGAAGGAGAAGGTGACGGAGCCATCCGCCTCGGGCTTGAGGAAGGGGATGAGGTTGGTGCTCTGTCCCGGGCCGTTGACGAGGAACATCGACAGCGAGCGGCCGGCCAGGCCTTCGACCTTGCCGCTGACGGTCTCGCCGCTGCGCACGACATCGGCGGGCATGTCCAGCGTCACCCGCACCGGGATGCCGGGCGCGCTGCGCCGCTCGTTGAGATAATCGACCACCGGGCACTGGGCCTCGTTGACGATCCGCACGGCGACATCGGGCTCTTGCCCATGTTTGGCCGCATAGTCGGTGAGGAATTTCGAGAAGGGATCGACCGAAGTGCCGTAGCCTTCAAGCGACAGCGCCGCGCCGGGCGGCGAGGCGACATTGATGTACGAGCAGGCCGGAACCTCGTAGCCGCGCACGAAGGCGATCTGGGCGGCGTTGGGATCTTCCGCCGGCGGGTTCTCGGCGGTGCCGGTGGCCGGTTGCTCGGTCGTACCCGTCGCCGGCTCTTCGGCGGTGCCGGTCGCCGGCTGCTCGGTCGTGCCGGTGGCCGGTTGCTCGGTGGTGCCGGAAGCCGGTTGCTCGGTGGTGCCGGTGCCGGGATCGCTGGAGGCCTGCTGCGCGCCGGAGCTGCCGGGCGTGGTGCCCGGATCCGCCGGCGGCTTGGGATCGAACATGCCGGAGAACCAGGCCCCGGCTCCGCCGAGCCCGATCACCACCACTGCGAGAATGGCGAAAAGTCCGCCCTTGGAGCGCGAGGGTACCGGAGCCGGCGCGGCTGCGGCGGATTTGGGCAGGCCGACGAGCAATGCATCGCTTGCGCCGGTGGGCGGCGCGGTGCGCTGCGGCAGGCTGGTGCGGCCGGTGGTGCCCGTACCGCCGGGCATCGTGCCCGGGCGGCCGGGGGCCGAGCCCATGCCGGCCTGGGACCCGGTTGGCACGATCACCGTACGGTCGGGATCGAAACCGTCGGGTTCGTGCTGGCCGGGAACGGAATCAGGATCGTCCAGAAGGCGGATGACCTCGGCCATGCTGGCCGGGCGATGCGCCGGATCGGGCTCCAGCATATGCTCCAGCAGCGGGCGGAGCTCGGGATAGATGCCGGAAAGGTCGGGGATCGAGCCCCGGGCGCGCACCGCCTCGACGATCGACTTGCCCATGTTCAGGACCTTGCCCTGACAGGCGGCGACCATCATCAGCGCCAGCGAATAGATGTCGGTGCGGGCATCGACCATGCCGCCGTAGGCGCCGAGCTGTTCCGGCGCCACGAAGCTGAACTTGCCGGCAAACTGCCCCTGCAAGAGCGTGGCGTCGCCCTTCATCGACGACTTGGCGATGCCGAAGTCGATGATCTTGGCCTCGGCGACGATGCCATGTTCGAGAATGACGTTGTCCGGCGACAGGTCGCGGTGGATGACGCCGGCATTGTGGGCCCGGTCCAGGCCCCCGGCCAGCCGGCGCAGGAGCGAGCGCACCTCCTCCAGCGTCATCGGGCCCTGCTTCATCCGGTCGTTCATCGAGGTGCCCTCGACGAATTCCATGATCAGGGAGGGCCGGCCGATGGACGGGTCGGAGGTGAAGACGTGATAGCGGACGATGGCATCGGCGTTCAGGCGCCCGAGGACCTTGGCTTCCTTCTGGAAGAGCTGGACGATCATCTCTTCCTGCGCCAGATGCGGCAGGACGATCTTGATCGCCACCGGGTCGCCGGTGTGGATGTTGCGGCCGCGATAGACCTCGCCCATGCCGCCCTTGGAGATCAGCTTCTCGATCTCGTAAGTGCCCATGATCCGCGTGCCGGTGGCAACGGCGGTGTTGCCGGGCGGCGACGTGGGCGTGGCCTGCGGCGGATAGGTATTCTCATCGGGCATGGTGGTCAGTGCTCTGCCTTCCAGTCATCCGCGCTGACCAGCGGAATATTCCCCGGCCGCGTCCGCTCTTCCTCTTCGTCCGCCGTTACATGCGCCAGGCAGCGTACCACGATCACCGTCACATTATCGCGGGCACCACGGGAAAGTGTCAACTCAATCAGGTGGTCGCAGGCGTCCTGGGCCCCGCCGCCGGACAGGGCGTCGGAAATCTCTTCGTCCCGGACATGCCCTGTCAGACCGTCCGAACACAACAGGAATGTGTCGCCGGGCTGCAAGGTGCCATAGTTTTCATCGGCCATCACCTCGTCCAGCACCCCCACCGCGCGGGTGATGACGTTCTTGCGCGGCCAGGCGGCCGCCTGTTCGGCGGTGATCGTGCCGCTGGCCAGGAGTTCGTTCACCTCGGTATGGTCGATGGTCATTTGCTGGATCTGGCCGTCGCGCAGCCGATACATGCGGCTGTCTCCGGACCAGATGCAGGCGTAGTGCGGCCCGAAGATCAGAAGCGAGACCACGGTCGCGCCGACGGTCGCGCCCTCAAGTTCGGCAGACCGGGCGCGGATGTCTTCATGGGCGAGCTGGAGCCGGTCCATGAAGCGGACCTTGAGGTCATGGGCGGAATTGGGGACGCCGATCCAGTTGATGTTCTCGACGATGGTCCGGCTGGCGAAGTCGCCGGCCTTGTGGCCGCCCATGCCGTCGGACACGAGCCAGACCCCTACCGCCGGACGGACCAGGTAGGAATCCTCGTTGTGCTTGCGGACGGCACCGGGATGGGTGGCCGCGCCGGTGTCGAAGACGAACTTTGCCCCGACCATGATCCATCCCCCGCGCGAAAATCGTCGGCCAATCCTGGCGCGCAATGTCCCGTCACTGGCGGAGAATAGGCAGAAATCGCCGGGCCCGCAAAGACATCCTGCATCGGGCGAGGGGGGAAAATGCCCGGCCAAGCGGCAGAGACGGAACCGCCGGGCCGATGGATCGGCCCGGCGGGGGAGTCTGGCGCTGTGCCCGGATCAGAACGACAGGCGGACCTGCGCCGTGATCGAGTAGGCGTTCGAGACGTTCTCGCCGAAGCGGGCATCGGCACGGACGTTGGCGTTGAGCTGGCGCGCGCCGCCCGGGCCGTTGTCGAGGATGCGGACGTAGTTCCAGCCGACGCTGGCCTCGGCGAAGCCGCCGATCGGCGAGGCGCTGATCGTCTGCTCGGCCAGGGTGCCGATCTGGGTGAAGGTCGAGGTGCGGTCGCCGCCGAACTCCCGGTAGTAGTTGCCCGAGAGGAACAGCGTCGTGCCGGCATTGCCTTCCGGCGAGATGCGCGACTTGGCGAGGGTGCCGCCGATGAAGCCGACCTTGGAGACGTAGGAGTCGAGTTCCAGCGTGTCCCCGGAGGTGAAGGTCAGGCGCGACGACTGGGTGTTGGTCACCGAGATGCCGCCGGTCGGCACGAAGGACAGTCCGTTGTCATTGATATCGAAGCGGTAGCTGAGACGGCCGGTGAAGTTGACCGACTTGGAGTCGAACTCGGTGTCGTCCAGACCGAGGCCGGTGAACTCGGGCAGGATGATGTCCTCGTTCAGGGTGAAGTCGGTGCGGTCGAAGCGCAGCTGCACGTCGGCGGTCAGCCGGTCACGGTTCAGCACCGCATAGGCGCCGACATAGGTCTGGGCGAAGTCGGCGTTGGTGGTGGACAGGCGGATCGCATCGGCGCCCGAGCCGACCGAAACCGGCTGGCTGGTCTGGCCGGCGTTGTAGCCGAGCATGGCGCCGAAGGCGGCATCCCAGCCGTTGAAGAAGCGGCCGTCGTTGCAGCCGAAGTCATAGCCGCCCTGGAAGCCGTAATAGGTGGCGTCAAGCTCGTGGCTGTTCACCGAGAAGCCGTTGTCCGACTGCCCTTCGGCATGCGAGCGGCCGTAGATCGCCCGGCCGAAGCCGCCATGCGAACAGCCTTCCTCGCCGGCGAGACCGGAGGCGAAGGGGCTCGACGGGCGGTTGACCACGTTGCCGATCAGCGCCTGGGTGGTGGAGACGCCGGAGGCGATGCCGCCGACGCCCGGGTTGGTTTCCGACCGCAGGACAGTGTCGCCGGCATTGGCCGGATCGACCCCGGCGCCGACGGAGTAGATCGTCAGGCCCAGGGGGGCGGTGACATCGACGTTGAAGGTGGTGCTGGAAAGCACCTGGCCATCGACCAGAACCGCCTCGGTGCCGACGACGAGGAAGTCGGTGCTGAGGGTGATGAGGAAGTTCTGGTTGGCGCCGGAGAAGGCATTTCCGCCGCCGGAAACCAGACGGTCGCCGTTGCCGGTGGAGTCGTAGTTCATGACATAGGTCATCGCCCCGACGCTGCCGGCGCCGCCGGAGAAGGTCAGCGTGTGGTTGCCGGCCGTCGATGTCAGGTCGATCAAGCCCGTGCCGCCCAGGGTGCCCGAGATGGTCGAATCGGACACGACGTTGACCGTGCCGTTGTTGGTGAAGGCGCCGCCGATCGTGCCGTTGGTCAGCACATAGATGCCGTTGTTGGTCTGGGTGCCCGACAGCGTCTGGTTGGTGACGTTGACGGTGAAGCCTGCGTTGTTCGTCAGGCTGCCAAGCCCGGTATAGCTGCCGTCGATGACGTTCAGCGTGCCGGAGTTGATGAAGGCCGAGCCGGCGGCATCAAGGGCGGCGGTGACGTTGAAGGTGCCGGTGTTGGTCAGGCCGCCCGTGGACAGCGTGCCTGCAGCGTTCATCGTGCCGGCGTTGCTGAGCGAGGAGAGGAAAGTCACCGTACCGGTGCTGTTCAGCGTGCCGCCGGCGACGGAACTGGAATCGGAGACCGTCACGCCGCCGGAAAGGTTCACCGTGCCGGCGTTCTGTGTCAGCGAGTTCAGCGTACCGCCGGAGATGGTCGCGGTGCCGCCCGCCTGGTTGGTCAGGTCGCCGGTGGTGGCGTTCGTGGCCGTGACGGTGCCCGAGTTCTGCACCGCACCGACCGTGCCGGTGTTGTTCAGCGTCGCGCCGCTCGACACGACAACAGTGCTGCCGGTCAGTTCGCCGCTCACCGCCAGCGTGCCGGCCTGAACCGAGGTCTGGCCGGTGTAGCTCGCCGCGTCCGCGCCGGTGCCGGCGATGGTCGTGGTGCCGGTGCCGGTCTTGGTCAGCCCGCCGGTGCCAATCACGGCGCCGGAGATGGTGGTCGAGCCGTTGCCGGCCAGCGTCAGCGTCCCGGTGTTGAGGTTGACCGTCGAGCCCGAGGCGGAGGCCAGCGTGCCGATGGTCTCGTCGTTCTGCACGAGGAGCGTGCCGCCGGCGTTCACCGTCACGTCGCTGGTATTGCCCATGGCATTGCCGCCGCTGAGCGCCAGCGTGCCGCCGTTGACCGTGGCGTCGCCGGTGAAGGCGTTGTTCGAGCCGGTCAGCGTCATCGTGCCGGTGCCGGCCTTGATCAGCGTGCCGGTGCCGGTGAGCGTGGAAGCCAGCGTCGTGTTGGTATTGGCGCCGCCGGTGGTCAGGTTGGCGTCAAGGTTGACCGTGCCGCCGGTGCCGGAGAGCGCGCCGATGGTCTCGGCCGCGTTCACGTCGAACTCGCCGCTCGTGACCGAAACCGAGGCCGTATCGCCAACCGCCGCCCCGCCGCTGGCCGCCAGCGAGCCGCCGGCGACCGCGAGGTTGACCGTGGAGGCGTTGTTCGACCCGTTGAGCGTCATCACCCCCGAGCCGGCCTTGATGAGAGTGCCGGTGCCGGTGAGGGCGGAGGTCAGCGTCGTGCTGGTGTTGTTGCCGCCGGCGGTGAGGTTGGCGTCCAGATTGACGGTGCCGCCGGCCGTGCCGGCCAGCGAGCCGACGACCTCGGAGGCATTGATGTCGAGCGTGCCGGTGCCGGTGACCGAAACCGCGCTCGAATCGCCGATGGCGGTGCCGCCGCTGGCGGCGAAGGTGCCGCCGGAAACGGTGGTGGTGCCGGAATAGGTGATGGTGCCCGAGAACGTATGCGTCCCGCCGGTGACGGCAAGCCCGCCGGTGCCGGTGATGTTGCCCGAGGCGCCGGAGATGCCCGTAAGGTTGTATAACGCATTGGCGTTGCCGGTCAGCGTCAGGATCGTCGATGCGCCGGTCAGGGTGAAGTTGCCCGTCGCGACCCCGCCGCCGCCGTCGGTGAGCGTGCCGACAGTCTCGGCGCCGGTCAGCGTGACGGTTCCATTGTTCGCGAGGACCGCGTTGTTGGCGAGAATGGCCCCGCCATCGGTCGAGAAGGTGGCGCCGGAACCGGCGCCGAGGCCCAAAGCCCCCGTGGTCCCGCTGCCGGTGACGGCGACGGCCGAACCGGAGCCGGTGGCCACCAGCACGCCCGTCAGGCCCGAACCGTCGCCGGTCAGCGTCAGTGTTCCCGAGCCGATGTTGCGGACATCGCCCGTGCCGGTCATCGAACCGGCATAGGTTGTGTTCTGGCTGCCGGCGATGCTCAGCGTGTTGGCGCCGATATTGAGGGCTGCGCCGGAGGCGCCGGTCAGGGCCCCGATGGCCTCGCTGTTCGCCAGCTGCAGCGTGCCGCTGGCGCCGATGTTCACCTCGACCGCGTTGCCGATGGCCACGCCGCCGCTGGCGATGATCGTGCCGGCGTTGATGTTGAGATCGCCGGTGAAGGTGTTGGTGCCCGAGAGCGTCAGCGTGCCGGCGCCGGACTTGTTGACGTCGAAGGCGCCGGAAATCGCACCCGACTGGGTGGCCGAGTTGCCCGCGCCGGTGACGTTCAGGGTCGCCGAGTTCGAGGTCAGCGTGATCGCCGCATCTTCGGTGATGCCATTGCCATAGCTCAGCGTCGCGGCGCCGAGCGAGATGTTGCCGTCGATGGCGCCGGCATTGCCGATCACCAGCGTGCCGGCCGAAACCGTCGTCGTGCCGGTATAGGTGTTGTCGGCAGAAAGCGTCAGGCTGCCGGCGCCGGTCTTGGTCAGGCCAAAGCCGCCGGAGATCACGCCCGACTGGGTGGCCGAGCCGCTGGCGACCTGGAGCGCGGCCGAGTTCGAGGTCAGCGTGATCGCCGCATCCTCGGTGATGCCGCTGCCATAGCCGAGCGTGGCTGCGCCGAGCGAGATGTCGCCGTCGATCGCACCGGCATTGCCGATGACGAGCGTGCCTGCGGTGACGGTGGTCGTGCCGGTATAGGTGTTGTTGGCGCTAAGCGTCAGGCTGCCGGTGCCGACCTTCTCGACCCCGAAGGCGCCGGAGATCACGCCGGACTGGGTGGCGGCATCGGTACCGGTGACGCTGAGATCGGCGGTGGCTGCGGTCAGCGCGACGTCGGAGGCTTCGGTGATCCCGTTCTGGTAATGCAGGGTGCCGGCGAGATCGATGCCGCCGGTCACCGCGTTGGCGCTGCCGATGCTGAGCGTGCCGGTGGCATCCACCGTCACGTCATTGTCGATCGAGCCGGTGACCGAGGTGGTGCCGGTGTCCACCGTGACCGTCCCGGCGCCGTCCAGCGTGCCGGCGATGCTGCCGCCGGAGAGGGTCGCCGAGGTACCGGCGGTGACGGTGGTGCCGGAGGCGATGGTGGCGCCGCCCGACTGGGTGAAGGTGTCGGTGACGACGGTGACGGTGCCGCCGGTTGTCGCCGTGGCGCCGCTCTGGTTGTAGTCGCCGACCGTCAGCGTGCTGTCGCCGTTCAGCGTCCCGCCGTTCTGGTCGAGCGAGTTGGCGTCCATATCGCCATCAATGGTCAGCGTGCCACTGTCGAGCACGAGATCGGTCGTCGAGGCGACGGCGCCGCCATCGACCGTCAGCGTCCCGCCGGAGACCGTCACAAGAGCGGAATCGATGCTGTGGCCCGAGCCGGTGATGGTCAGCGAGCCCCCGCTGACCGTCGTGTCGCCGGTATAGGTGAGGTTGGCGCCCACGGTCGCGGCGCTGCCATCCACCGTAAGGCCGCCGTCGCCGTCGATGGTTCCACTGAGGACAGAATTTCCGGAATTCAGGGTGAGAACCGCGCCCGAAGCAATGGTCGTCGTGCTGCCGGCATTGTCGAGACTGGCAATGGATTCGCTGCCGTCTACGTTGAACGTGCCGCCGTTGTTGTCCACTGCGGTGGTAACGGCCAGTGCGCCGCCATCCACTGTCAGGATTTCGCCTCCGCCGATAGCGATCGTGCTAAATGCGACCGTACCCGAGCCACTGATTTCCACTTCACCGTCACTGATCGAAAGGGTGCCCGTCCCGGCGCTCGTCCCGGTCAAGGTCAGAGTGCCCCCACTGGTCAGCGTCAGATTGCCCGTTCCGCCAATCGCGCCGGCATAAGTGGCCGACCCTTCTTCATCGACCGTCAGCGTCGTGCTCGCCCCCAGGTTCAGCGCGCCGCCATCGCCAGTCAGAGAATCGATCGTGTCGCTGACGTTGGAGTTGACCGTGCCGCCGTCGATATCGAGAATGGCAGCGCCCGTGAGGTCGGATCCGGTGTTGAGGTTCAGGATACCGCCACTGACGCTCACGTTCCCCGAGATGTCGCCGGCGTTGTTGAATGTCCCTCCGGAGACCGTCAGGTTGCCGTCGATCCCCTCATTCGCGCCGGCGCCATTGTTGTTGCCGGTGCCGGTGCCGCCGAAGATGACATTGCCGCCGATTTCGGCGCCGTTGTTGATGGTCAGATTGCCGGTGCCGCTGACCGTGGTGGTGTCCGGACTGAAGTTTCCGTCAACGGTCGAGGTGCCGGAGGCGATCGTGACCGTATCGCCACCTGCGGGCTCGGCGCCCGCGGTGTTGGGGTTCCAGTTGGTGTCGGTCGACCAGTTGCCGCTCGCCACGTTCCAGTCAAAGTCGGTCGCCAGGGCGGGAACCGCGCTGATCCCCAGCGCGGCGACGAGGGCGGTGGTGGTCAGGAGACTTGCGCGGGAACGGTTCGGGGCGGTCCGGTGATGGCGGTCCGAAGGCAGGCGAAGTGTCATGATGCAGTCCCCACAACCGAATGACTATCGCCGAGCAACCCGAGGGTCCCGGCGCGATTTTGCCGAAACCTACGGAAAGGCGGAGTCATCGGCAACCCGAAACCACGCGCGCGGTGGATTGCCCCAGGGCAAGTGAGGCCACTGTTTCCCCAATGTCACGCAGTCGAGGCGAATCCGGTCGCTTGCGGCGGGACTGCCCGCCTCATGCCAAAGGCGAAGGGGCGCCGTTTCCGGCGCCCCTCTCCCTGGCAGATCGGATGTTCTGCCCCCGGGACCGGCAGCGGGAGCTCAGTTACCGGCGCTTTCCATCTTGCGGTGCTTGATGACCTCTTCCAGCCAGCCAAGGCGCATCTCGGGCACCGAGGAGAGAAGAAGGTCGGTGTAGTCGTCGAAGGGCGGCGACAGGACTTCCGATTTCTGCCCGTAGCGGACGACCTGGCCCCGGTACATCACAGCGATCGAATCGGCGATCGACTTCACCGTCGCGAGGTCGTGGGTGATGTAGAGATAGGCCACATTCTCCTGCGCCTGGAGGTCCATCAAGAGCTTGAGGATACCCTCCGCGACCAAGGGATCGAGGGCGGATGTCACCTCGTCGCAGATGATGAGCTTGGGCTTTGCGGCCAACGCCCGGGCGATGCAGACCCGCTGCTTCTGGCCGCCTGAAAGCTCCGCCGGATAGCGGTCGGCAAAGCCCTTGCCCATCTCGATCTGGTCGAGCAGCTCCTGCACCCGGCGGTCGCGCTCCGCCCCGCGAAGGCCGAAGTAGAACTCCAGCGGCCGGCCGATGATCGTCGCGATGGTGTGGCGCGGGTTCATCGCCACGTCCGCCATCTGATAGATCATCTGCAGTTCGCGCAGGTCCTCCTTCGAACGGCTGTTGAAATTGGCCGAAAGCTCGCGGCCCGCGAAGGTGATCTTGCCGGCCGAGGGCGGCAGGAGCCCGGTGATCGCCCGCGCCAGGGTGGACTTGCCCGAACCGCTCTCGCCGACGACCGCGAGCGTGTGGCCGGGCTCCAGCGCCACGGTGACGTTCTTCAGCACATCGACCGGAAGGTTGCGATAGCGCGCCGTCACCCCGTCCACCCGCAGAAGCGGCGTGCCGCCGGAGGGTTTCTGGGGATGGATCTTCGAGCGCACCGAGACCAGGGCCTGGGTGTACTCTTCCCTGGGCGCGTTGATGATCTGGTCGGTGGGGCCGTATTCCACCATCTTGCCGCGCCGCAGCACCATGATCGCATCGGCCACCTGGGCCACCACCGCCAGGTCGTGGGTGATGTAGAGCGCGCCGACGCCGGTGTCGCGGATCGCCTCCTTGATCGAGGCGAGCACGTCGATCTGGGTGGTGACGTCGAGCGCGGTGGTCGGCTCGTCGAAGACGACCAGATCGGGCTTGGGGCAGAGCGCCATCGCCGTCATCACCCGCTGGAGCTGCCCGCCGGAGACCTGGTGGGGGAAGCGGTCGCCGATGGTCTCGGGCTTGGGCAGGCCGAGCTTGCGGAAGAGGACGACGGCGCGCGCCTGGGCCTCCTCGCGGCCCATGACGCCATGGGACAGCGAGGTCTCGATCACCTGCTCCATCAGCTTCTTGGCCGGATTGAACGAGGCGGCGGCGGATTGCGCCACATAGGTCACCTCGCGGCCGCGCAGCGCCCGCAGGCCGGCCACGCCGCCCTTGAGGATGTCGCGGCCGTTGACGAAGACCTCGCCGCCGGTGATGCGCACGCCGCCCCGGCCATAGGCCATGCTCGACATGCCGATGGTGGACTTGCCCGCACCGGATTCGCCGATGAGGCCGAGGACCTTGCCGCGTTCCAGCGTCAGCGAAACCCCCTCGACGATGGTGACGGGGCGCGGCTTCTCGCCGGGGGCATAGATCGTGCCGCCGATGCGCAGGTCGCGGATTTCCAGCAGCGGGCCGGAACGTTTCGTGTCGGTCAGGTCACGCACCGCGGCCTCCTTTCAGGCTGGTGGTCCGGTTCAGGACCCAGTCGGCGACGAGGTTCACGGAAATGGCGAGAACCGCGATGGTGAAGGCGGGGATCAGCGCGGCGGGCACGCCATAGACCAGGCCCTCCTTGTTCTCCTTGACGATGCCGCCCCAGTCCGCCTCGGGCGGCTGCACGCCGAGGCCGAGGAAGGAGAGGGTGGAGATGAACAGCACCGCGAAGATGAAGCGCAGGCCCAGTTCCGCCACCAGCGGCGAGAGCGCGTTGGGCAGGATCTCGCGGAAGATGATCCAGGCCAGCCGTTCGCCGCGCAGCTTTGCCGCCTCGACATAGTCCATCACCGCGATGTCCACGGCGACGGCGCGGGCGACGCGGAAGACCCGGGTCGCGTCGAGCAGGCCCATGACGAGGATCAGGATCGTCAGCGTCGTCGGCATGACCGTGAGGATCGCCATGGCGAGGATCAGGGTCGGGATCGCCATCACCAGATCGACGACGCGCGACATGCCCTGGTCCATCCAGCCGCCGAGCACGGCGGCCGAGAAGCCGAGGACCGAACCGGCGATGAAGCTCACCGCCGTGGAGGCCGCAGCGACGAAGATCGTCATCCGGCCGCCATAGATCATCCGGCTGAGCAGGTCGCGCCCGATGGTGTCGGTGCCGATCAGGAACTTGGCCGAGGCCGGTTCCCAGCTGTCGCCCACCACCTCGGCCATGCCGTAAGGCGCGATGAGCGGGGCGAAGATTGCGGCGAGGAAGAACGCCGCCACGAAGAACAGCCCGATCAGGGCCGAGACTGGAATGCGGCTCATTTCGGATGCCTCAGACGCGGGTTGGACAGGATCGAGATCACGTCGGCCAGGATGATCAGGCCGATATAGACGGCGGCGAAGATCAGGCCGCAGGCCTGCACGACCGGCACGTCACGCTTGGCGACGTGATCGACAAGGTACTGGCCCATGCCGGGATAGACGAAGACCACCTCGACCACGACGACGCCGACCACCAGATAGGCGAGGTTCAGCATCACCACGTTGACGATGGGGGCCACGGCATTGGGGAAGGCATGCCGGGCAATGATGGCGAGCGGGCGCAGGCCCTTGAGTTCCGCCGTCTCGATATAGGCGGACTGCATGACGTTCAGGATCGCGGCCCGGGTCATCCGCATCATCTGCGCCAGGACCACCAGCACCAGCACAAGGACCGGAAGCGCGATGGTGTAGAGCTTCTGGCCCAGGCTCATGCTGTCGGTCAGCACCGAGATCGGCGGGAAGACGCGGAACTTCACCGACAGGAAGTACATGGCGATATAGCCGACGACGAATTCGGGCAGGGACACCGTTGTCAGGGTGATCGCCGAGATCGCCTTGTCGGGCCATCGTCCCCTGTAGCGCACGGCCAGAAGGCCGAGCGAGATCGCCAGCGGAACCGAGATGATCGCGGCCCAGAAGGCGAGGAACAGCGTATTGCTCAGGCGGACCTTGATGGCGCTGCCGATATCCTCGCCATTGGTGAGTGCCTTGCCGAGGTCGCCATGGGCGATCCCGGTGAGCCACTCGATATAACGGGTGGTCGCCGGTTTGTTCAGGCCCAGTTCCTCGCGCAGGTTGGCCAGCGATTCCTCCGTGGCCGACTGGCCGAGGATCGACTGAGCCACATCGCCCGGAAGGAGCTGCGTGCCGAAGGAAATCAGCAGCGAGACTGCGAGCAGCAGCAGCGCCCCGATCCCCATCCGTTTCAGGACGAGCTTGATGACTGGATGCATTTCTTCCCCCGCAAACAGGAACGGCAGGGCGCCGCGCCTGCGATAGTCCAGAAGTCGCCAGCCTTTGGGCGGTCAGGCCCCCAGGGCGGGAGCTTGCGCGCGCGGCGGCAGGCGACGGCATGTCGTGGATGGTGGCCCGTTGGCTGCCGGCCGGTCGATACTCGACCGGCCGGGCCACGGGAGGCCGCTTTGCGTCAGGCCAGCCAGGTCTTGGACGTGACGAAATTGCCCATCATCTCGAAGCTGGGGTCGTCCGCCCAGCCCATCAGCGTGTCGGTGTGCGCGTCGATGAAGTCGTTGAACATCGGCACGATCACGCCGCCCTCTTCGTGCAGGATGCGGGCGATCTGGCCGTAGAGCTCCTTGCGCTTGGCCGTGTCGAGCTCGGCCCGCGCCTGGACGATCAGTGCATCGAAGTCCGCGTTCTTGAACTTGGTGTCGTTCCAGTCGGCGGTGGAGAGATAAGCGGTGGAGTACATCTGGTCCTGCACCGGACGGCCGTTCCAGTAGCTGGCACAGAAGGGCTGCACGTTCCAGACATCCGACCAGTAGCCGTCATCCGGGACCTTCTTGATCTCGAGCGGGATGCCCGCTTCCTTGCAGGAGGCCTGGAACAGCGCTGCGGCATCGACCGCGCCGGGGAAGGCGGTGTCGGCGATGATCAGCTCGATCGGGCTGCCGTCATGGCCGGAGGCCTTGTAGTGCTCGGCCGCCTTGGCGAGGTCGAAGGGCCGCTGTTCCAGCGTGTCGTCAAACAGCGGATAGGCGGCGTTGATCGGGATGTCGTTGCCGATCCCGCCGAAGCCGTTGAGGATCTTCTCGACCAATTCCTGACGGTTGATGGCGTATTTCAGTGCCAGCCGCAGGTCCTTGTTGTCGAAAGGCGCCTTGTCCACATGCATGATGAAGACATAATGCCCGCGGCCCGAGACGTTCTCGACCACGACCCCCGGCGCACGGCCCAGCAGCGCCGCGACCTTGGGTTCCACACGGTTGATGGCATGGACCTGGCCCGACTGCAGGGCAGCGGCGCGGGCGGTCGAATCGTTGATGACGAGGATTTCGACGCCGTCGTAATGGCCGCGTGCGGTGTTCCAGTCGTCGGCGTTCTTCTCGAAGACGTAGCGCACGCCCGCCTCGGCGGAGACGATCTTGTAGGGTCCGGTGCCGATGCCGGCGTTGGGGTTGTCCACCCCGCCCTTGGGCTGGATGATCAGGTGATAGTCGGCCATCAGATAGGGCAGGTCGGCATTGCCGCCGGTGAGGGAGATGACGACATTGCCGCCATCGACCTTGATGTCGGCGATGCCCTGCATGACGCCGAGCGCGCCGGACTTGGAGTTCTCGTCGGAGTGGCGCTTGAGCGTCGCCACCACGTCATCGGGCGTCATCACCGAACCGTCGTGGAACTTGACGCCTTCGCGGATCTTGAAGGTCCAGACCGTGCCGTCCTCGTTCGCGGACACCGATTCCGCGAGGTGATATTCGAGGTCGCCGTTGGCCGCGACGGCGACGAGGTTGTCGCCCCACTGGCGGCCCACCGCGCCCGGCACCGGGTTGGCATAGAGCGCCGGATCGAGCGTGTCGGTGGTCTCACCGCCGCCGAGACCGAGCAGCAGCGTCCCGCCCTTCTTGGGCTCGTCGGCCAGCGCGCGGGAAGCGGACATGGTTCCGGCCAGGGCGGCCGTCGCGCCAAAGGCGGCGCTGCGGGTCAGGAAGGCCCGGCGGCCAAGCTTGCCGGAATCAATGGCATCGAGCAGTCGGGCGAGTTGGTCTTTCATGGGGTCCCCATCGGTTGCAAAGTCAATCGGTGTGATGCGGCCCCTTCTGCGGGAGCCTTGCAGCGGCCCTCGGGCAGCGGTTCCGGCCTATCCGGTCGCCATTCCAGCGGGCAGTCAAGCAGGATTTTGCCCGACCCGTCCAGATTTTCGACGCTAACACCTCGGCCGAGAAGCTCTGCCCCCGGTAAGGGCCGGATAGTGTTGCTGCGGAAAATCCGGGCGGATCAAAGCCCCGGCTTTCCTTTCAATACGGTTGATTCCGGCGCCGGGCTGTCCCAAACGTGCCATTGGATTAGCGGAAAGTGCCAATGGACAAGCTGCGGGTCAGGTTTCTCCTGTTCGACGGTTTCTCGAACATGGTTCTTGCCTGTCTTCTGGAGCCCCTGCGGGCGGCGCGCGACCATCTGGGCGGGTCGGTGGAGTGGGTGGTCGGTACCGCCGACGACCTGCCGGTCGCCAGTTCGAGCGGCTTGCGGATCGCGCCGCAGATCGAGGACCGCGCCCCGTCCCGGTCCGACCTTCTCGTGGTCGTTTCCGGTTACGGGTTTCGCGCGCATGCCTCGCGCGCAACGTCCCGCAAGCTGCGGGCCCTGGCCAGCCGCGCCGATCAGGTGGTCGGCGCTGACACGGCGGCCTGGCTTCTGGCCGAGGCGGGGCTTCTGGACGGTTGCGCCGCCACCGTCCACTGGCAGGTGCTGGCCGAGTTCGGCGAGACCTTCCTGCGTGTCGCGGCCACGCCGGGCGGCTATGTGCGCGCCGGACGGTTCTGGACCTGCGCCGATGCCTCATCGGCGCTGCGGATGATCCTGTCCTTCATCGGCGAGAAATTCGGGCCGGATGTGGCCTTCGACGTTTCCGCCATGTTCATCGGCGAGGCGCAGGAGGGCGGGCCAAGAGACGGCTCGATGGCCGGCCTGACCGGATCGGGCTCGCAGAAGCTGCAGCAGGTGCTGGCGGCCATGGTGCGCACGATCGAAACCCCGCTGTCCCTGGCGGTGCTGGCCCGGGAGGCCAAGCTGTCGCTGCGCGGGCTGAACCGGCTTTTCCTACAGGAACTGGGCGTGGCGCCGGGGCGCTATTACCAGTCGCTGCGCCTGGCCCGGGCCCGTGACCTCTGCGCCAATACCGCGCTCAGCCAGCAGGAGATCGCGCTCCGATGCGGGTTTTCGGGGGCGCCGGCGCTGAGCCGGGCGTTTTCGGCGCGCTACGGCTTTGCCATCGGCGCGGCGCGGCAGGGGCGGTCCAGGTCCGTTTCAAGGAGTGGCTCCGTGCCCGGATGACCCCCGCCGAAGGCGGGGTCAGACCGGCCAGTCGCCTGCGCCGAGCGCCGAAATGCCGGCGAGGATGCGGGCGAAGCTGGCGGCGGCCCGCGCCGAGCGGGTACGGGCGCGCAGATAGCCGTGGACCAGCCCGGCCTCGACCGTGCAGCGGGCCCGGCCGCCGGCGGCGAGAATCGCTGCGGCATAGGCCGGGCCGTCGTCGCAGACCGGGTCGCATTCGGCGGCATGGACCAGCGTAGGGGGCAGGCGGGAGAAGTCGCTGTCGCCCAATGGCACGCCCGTCGCGTCCTTCGGGTCGGGACCACCGGGCCCGAAGCGCAGCAGGCGGCTGGCAAGCACATCCTGGATCGACAGCATCGGCGCCTGCGCATGGGCGACATAGCTGCCGGTCTCCATATTGCCGCCGAAACTGGGATAGATCAGCATCTGGCCCGCGATCCCCAGCGCCTCGCCCCGCGTCGCTTGGCAGATGGCGGCGGCGAGGTTGGCGCCGGCGCTGTCGCCGGCCAGGACCAGCCGGCCGCCATGGCGGGCAGCGATCGCCCGGGTTGCCGCCAGACCGCCGGCGAAGTTCTCCGGATGGCGGTGTTCGGGCGCCAGCGGGTAATCGACCGAAATGGTGCGGAACCCCGTCGCGGCGCAGATCTCGGCGCAGATGTCGTCATGGCTGTGCAACCCGCCGACGACGAAGCCGCCGCCATGGAGATAGATCACCGTCGCCGGGCCGGAAGCGGAGATCTCGTAGGTCCGGCAGGCGATACCGGCGAAGGTGCCGTCCTGCGTCCTTACGCCGGGCGGATAGCCGGAGAAGAAGGCCCGGCACATCGCGTCATAGACGGCCCTCTGCCGCTCGACCGGCATTTCCGCAGTGTCGGGCGGATACCAGGTCGCGGTTTCGGCGGCGAAGGCGCGAATCTCGTCGTCCAGAAGGGTGCTGTAATCCGTGATCGTCGCTACTGCCTGCATCGCTCTCGCCGGTTCCACGGGCTTTGCGGGCCGGGGAATCGGGCCCGCGCCCCCTGTATTCCGCCTGTTCCGGCGGCCGGCAAGCCCGGCGGTGCGGTCCGGTTCAGCCGCCGGTATGGCTCATGTGCCGGCTGACCTGCCCCTCGACCCTCCGGCGCGAGTAATCGAAATCATGGCCCTTCGGCTTGCGCGCGATGGCGGCGCGGATCGCCGCTTCCACCGGCCCGTCCTCGGCCGAAGCCCGCAGCGGCGCGCGCAGGTCCGCCATGTCTTCCTGCCCGAGGCACATGAAAAGCTCGCCCGTGCAGGTCAGCCGCACCCGGTTGCAGCTTTCGCAGAAATTGTGGGACAGCGGGGTGATGAAGCCGATCTTCTGGCCGGTCTCCTCGATCCGGACATAACGGGCCGGTCCGCCGGTCCGCTCGTCCAGGTCGGTGAGGGTGAAGCGTTCCGCCAGCCGGGCGCGCAGGTCCTTCAGGCTCCAGAACTGGTCCAGCCGGTCGGTGCCGCCCATTTCGCCCATCGGCATGACCTCGATCCAGGTCAGGTCGTGGCCTTCGCGGGCGCACCAGTCGGCGAGGGTGAACAGCTCGTCCTCGTTCACCCCTTTCAGGGCGACGGCATTGATCTTCACCGAGAGACCTGCCGCACGGGCGGCCTCGATTCCGCCCAGCACCTGCGGCAGCCGGCCCCAGCGGGTGATCTCGGCAAACTTCGCCGCATCGAGCGTGTCGAGCGAGACATTGACCCGCCGGACGCCGAGCGCGGCCAGATCGGCGGCCATGCGGCCGAGCTGGCTGCCGTTGGTGGTCAGCGTCAGTTCCTTCAGCGCCCCGGACTGGAGATGCCGGGCCATGGCCTCGAAGAAGGTGAGAATCCCCTTGCGCACCAAGGGCTCGCCGCCGGTGATGCGCAGCTTCTCCACCCCCAGGCGGACGAAGAGCGAGCACAGCCGGTCCAGCTCCTCCAGGCTGAGGAGGTCGGCCTTGGGAAGGAAGCTCATGTTCTCCGTCATGCAATAGACGCAGCGGAAGTCGCAGCGGTCGGTGACAGAGACGCGCAGGTAGCGGATGGCGCGGGCGAAGGGGTCGGTCAGCGGCGGGGTCATGGTCCCAAGCTAGGCGCCCGACCCTCCCGGCACAAGCGAGGCCCGGGTTGCCGGGACCGGGGATGCGGACCTATGCTCCGGCGATGCGAAAGCCGATGTCCCTGATCCTCGCCCTGAGCCTTGCCGCCTGCGGCGGCCTTCCGTTTGGAAAGCGGGACGAACCTCCGCCGCCGCTGACGGCCTCGGAGCCGACCATCCGCCCGCAGGGACGTCCGGTCGCAATGGGCGTGGTCGGGGGAGCGCGGACGCCGGAGGCGCTCGATGCCTCGACCGAGGCCGAACGTGCCGAGGCCCTTGCGGCTGCGGCGGCCGGCGGTCGGTCGCTGGGACAGGTGACCGTGGCGCTGGGCAGTCCGGCCGAACAGGGGTTCTGGCTCAGGGGCGCGGTGGTTCCGGCGCAGGGAAAGGGCAGGGTGGTCCTTTCGGGCGGCGCCTCGGTCGCGGTGGAGCTGATCCCGGGCGAGGGGCCGGCGCTCCTGTCGCTGGCCGCCTATCGTGCGCTCGGCCTGCCCCTGACCGAACTGCCGCTGGTGACGGTCTATGCCGAGTGAGCGGCAAGGTGCTTGCCGGCCTCCTTGCGTGCCCATGGCTTGAGGTCCTGGCCGGGGCCGGCGAGGAAATCGCGCACAGCCCCCGCATCGTGCTTGGAATGGTCGCGCAGCCACCAGGCCACGGCCTTCTGGATGAACCAGTCCCGGTCGGCCACATAGGCGGCCGCCCAGCCCAGCACCCGGTCGCGCGCCGCGCGTTCGGCGGGCTTGGGGTGGTTCAGCCGGGCAAGGGGCAGGGTGACGACCAGCGCGGCGCGCCTGGTCCATAGATGGGCGGAGCCGGTCCATTCCTCCACCACGTCGAGCCGCGCGAGATCGGCCATCACCCGCCGCTCCCCCGCCTTGCAGGCATGGTCGGCGATCGCCCAGGCGTCGAAGGTCGGGACCCAGGACAGGAACAGGTCCCAGACCTCATCGTCGGGGCGGATGCGGGCCTGGGTGAGAAGCTTGGCGGCGGCGAGCCTGGCCTCGTGGATGTCGCTTTCCCACAGGCCGCGGGCGAGGGCTACCCGGCCGGACAGGTCGAGCAAGGCACGCCACTCGGCGACCAGCGGCTCGATCTCCGGCACGGCGATGCCGAGATAGCGGCGGGGCGCCTTGTGGTAAGCCGCCATCTCCGCCGCCCGGGCGGTGTCGGCGCGGCCTTCCAGTGCCGCGATGGCCTCGGCCGGCGTCATGTCCAGGTCCCGGGGCGATGGGCGGGGCAGGCAGGTGGGCTCACGTTCGGGCTCCGGTCGGGGTGCTGGTGCTGAGTAGCATCGAGGCGGCAGGCAAGGAAGAACAGGCGACGGCAGGGGCGAGGTTCCCTCGCCGGCATGCCGGAAGCGTTCCGCCTTCGGTGGGACTGCTCGTGGCGACGGTGGCATTCTGCGGCAGGAAGGTCCGGTCCTCTTCTGCCGCGAGACGTCCGGGCGCCCTGCTACGACAAGGAAAGCGGCCCAGCTCCCACCGGGAAAGGTCGGGAAAGGCAGCAGCGATCTCGGCGGCGATACGGCGCCCCTATTCCACCGTAACCGACTTCGCCAGGTTGCGGGGCTGGTCCACATCCGTGCCTTTCGCCACGGCGGCATGGTAGGCGAGCAGCTGCGCCGGGACGGCATAGAGGATCGGCGCCACCAGAGGCGCGCAGGCGGGCATGGTGACGCTGCGCCACACGCCCTTGCCCGCCGCCTTCACCCCTTCGGCATCCGAGATCAGCAGGACGCGGCCCTGCCGGGCCATGACCTCCTGCATGTTCGACACCGTCTTGTCGAAAAGGGGATCACGGGGCGCGAGGACGATCACCGGAACATCCTGGTCGATCAGCGCGATCGGCCCGTGCTTCAGCTCGCCAGAGGCATAGCCCTCGGCATGGATATAGCTGATTTCCTTGAGTTTCAGCGCGCCTTCCAGCGCCAGGGGGTACATGGCGCCCCGCCCGAGGAACAGGACATCGCGGGCATGGCTGATCTCTTCGGCGATGCGGGCGATTTCCGAGGCGAGCGACAGCGCATGGTTCATCAGGCCGGGAAGCGAGGCCAGATCCTTCAGGTGCTGCGCCAGGGCGTCCGGGGCCAGCCGGCCCCGATCCACGGCGGCCTTCAGCGCCATCAGCGCAAGGGTGACGAGTTGCGCGGTAAAGGCCTTGGTCGAGGCCACGCCCACCTCCACCCCGGCGCGGATCGGCAGGATCAGGTCGGCCTCGCGCGCGATCGAGGAGGTGGGCACGTTGACCACCGCGACCGTGCGGGCGACTTTTTCCTTCGCATGGCGCAAGGCGGCGAGCGTGTCGGCCGTCTCCCCCGACTGCGAGACGAAGACCGCCCAGCCCTTTTCGGACAGGGGCGGCTCGCGGTAGCGGAACTCGCTGGCAATATCGACATCGCAGGGCAGGCCGGCGAGGCTCTCGAACCAGTAGCGGGCGATGGCGCAGGCGTAATGCGCGGTGCCGCAGGCGATCAGGGTCAGGCGTTCGACGCCGGTGAAGTCGAGGTCAAGCTGGAGGGCGGGCTCCACCCCGCCCACGCCCGCGTGTTTCAGCGCATCGGCCAGGACCACAGGCTGCTCGGCGATCTCCTTGGCCATGAAATGCTTGAAGCCTGCCTTCTCGATCCGCGCCGATTCCAGCGCGATGCGGGTCGCCGCCCGGTTGGCGCGCCGGCCCTCGGCGTCGAAGATTTCCGCGCCCTTGCGGGTGATGACGGCCCAGTCGCCCTCTTCCAGATAGGTGATGAGGTCGGTCATCGGGGCAAGGGCAATGGCGTCCGAGCCGACGAACATCTCGCCCTCGCCATGGCCGATGGCCAGCGGCGAGCCCTTGCGGGCGGCGATCATCAGGTCTTCCTCGCCGTCGAAGAGGAAGCAGAGCGCGAAGGCGCCTTCGAGCTTTCCGAACGTTTCGCGCGCCGCCTCGATGGCGCCGAGGCCGCGGTCCATGTGCATCTGGACAAGCAGCGCGACGGTTTCGGTGTCGGTCTCGCTTTCATGCGCGTAACCTGCCGCTTCAACTTCGGCGCGCAAGTCACGGAAATTCTCGATGATTCCGTTATGGACCACGGCCACGGCCCGGCCCCGGTGCGGATGGGCGTTGGTCACGGTGGCGGCGCCATGGGTGGCCCAGCGGGTATGGCCGATCCCGGCCTTTCCCGGCAGGGGCTGGTGGACCAGCAGGTCGGAGAGGTTGATGAGCTTGCCCACCGCGCGGCGGCGGTCGAGCCTTCCCCGGTTCACCGTGGCGATACCGGCGGAGTCATAGCCCCGGTATTCGAGACGCTTGAGGGCCTCGACGATCAGGGGGGAAACCTCGTGTTTCCCCAGAACCCCAACGATCCCGCACATTTACGAGCCTTTCTTCGCAGCCTTGATCGCCTTCAGCCGCGCCATGAAGCGGGCGGTGAAGCCGGGCCTGTTCTCTTGCCGCGCCCGGCCGATGCCCAATGCATCTGCGGGAACGTCCTTGGTGATGACCGAGCCGGAGGCGGTCATCGCCCCCTCGCCCAGGTTCACCGGCGCCACCAGCATCGTATCCGAGCCGATGAAGGCCCGGGCGCCGATGGTGGTGCGGTGCTTCATCACCCCGTCGTAGTTGCAGGTGATCGTGCCGGCGCCGATGTTGGTCTGCTCGCCCACATCAGCGTCGCCGAGATAGGTCAGGTGGCCGACCTTGACGCCTTCGGCGAGCTGGCTGTTCTTGATCTCGACGAAATTGCCGACATGGACGTCCTCGGCCAGCTCGGTGCCGGGGCGCAGGCGGGCGAAGGGGCCGACGGTGGCGCCTTTCGAGATATGGCAGCCTTCCAGGTGGCAGAAACCCTTGATCTCGGCGCCTGTTTCCACGGTGACGCCGGGGCCGAAGATCACCGCCGGGCCGATCACCGCGTCGCGGCCGATGACGGTATCGAGGGCGAGGAAGGTGGTGGCCGGGTCGGCAAGCGTGACCCCGTCCTCCAGCGCCTGCGCCCGGGCCCGGGCCTGGAACAGCGCCTCGGCGGCGGCGAGTTCGGCGCGGGTGTTGATCCCCAGCGTTTCGGCCTCGGGGCAGGTGACATAGCCGGCCGACAGGCCCCGGGCGCGGGCCAGTTCGACGATGTCGGTGAGGTAGTATTCACCGGCGGCATTGTCGTTCCTCACCTCCGCCACCAGTTCGGCCAGCAGGCGGGCCTCGGCGCAGACCACGCCGGAATTGCACAGGGTGACGGCCCGCTCCTCGGGCGAGGCGTCCTTCCATTCGACGATGCGCTGCAAGCTCGCGCCATCGACGATCAGGCGTCCGTAGCGGCCGGGGTCGGCGGCATGGAAGCCGAGCACGGTAACGGCGTGGCGCGACTGGCCTTCCAGCATCGCCGCGATCGTCTCGGGGCTGACAAAGGGCGTGTCGCCATAGAGGACCAGGGCCTTGCCCTCGTTCAGGTAAGGCGCGGCCTGCGCCACGGCATGGGCGGTGCCAAGGCGTTCGGCCTGCTCCACCACCGCGATCTCGGGGTCGAAGCTGCGGGCGGCGGCGGCGACCTCTTGCCCGCCATGGCCGGTGACGGTGACGATCCGCGCCGGATCGAGCCCGCGCGCCAGCGTCAGCGCGTGCCAAAGAAGCGGCACGCCCGCGAGCGGGTGCAGGACCTTCGGGCGGTCGGAATTCATGCGGGTGCCCTGGCCTGCGGCCAGAACCACGACGGTCAGGCTCATCTTGCCCCTTTCGTCTGCCTCGGGCCTTCTTCTATACGGGGCGGACCCGGGCGCAAGCCGCGCGGGCCTCACGCGATCTTGCGGCAGGTTTCACCATGTCCCGGGCAGGAACGGTCGTCTTCGACCTCGACGGCACTTTGGCCGACACGTCCGCCGACCTGCTGGCGGCGGCCAATGCCGCCTTCCGGGCGCTGGGCCATGGCGACCTTCTCGGCCCGGACGATGCGCTGACCGCCTTTCACGGCGGGCGGGCGATGCTGTCGCTGGGCTTCTCGCGTCTGGGGACGGGAGGGGAGGCCGAAATCGCCGCTGCCTATCCGGTGCTGCTTGAGGCCTACGAGGCGGGCATCGACCGGGAGTCCCGGCTTTATCCCGGGGCGGCTGCGGCGGTGGAGGACCTGCGCGCGCGGGGCTTCGCCACCGCCATCTGCACCAACAAGCCCGAACGCCTGGCGCGGCTGCTGGTCGAGCGGCTGGGCGTGGCGGGGCTTTTCGACGCGCTGGTGGGCGCCGACACGCTGCCGGTGCGCAAGCCCGATCCCGCGCCCTATCAACTCTCGGTCACCGGCGCCGGCGGCGATCCGGCGCGGTCGGTCCTGATCGGCGATACCGACACCGACCGGCGCACGGCGCGGGCGGCGGGCGTGCCCTGCGCGCTCGTCACCTTCGGGCCCGAAGGCGGCGAGATCGCCCGCTTTGCGCCGGAGGCGCTGCTGCACGACTATGCCGACCTGCCGGCGCTGGCCGCCCGGCTGATGCCGGGAGCCCTGCCATGAGCGCCGCCGCCCCGGCCTTCAGCGTCTCGCGCCATGCGGTGACCTTTGTCTTCATCACCGTCTTTCTCGACATGGTGGGCTTCGGGCTGATCATGCCGGTGCTGCCGGACCTGATCCGCGATGTCGCCGGCCTGTCGCTGTCGGAGGCCTCGGTGATCGGCGGCTGGATGTTCTTTGCCTTTGCCACGGCGCAGTTCCTGTTCTCGCCGCTGATGGGCAACCTGTCGGACCGTTTCGGGCGGCGGCCGCTGCTGCTGCTCGCGGTCTTCGGCCTGTTGATCGACTATGTCCTGCAGGCGCTGGCGCCGTCGCTGGCCTGGCTGTTCTTCGGCCGCGCCTTCGCCGGGCTCTGCGGGTCGTCCTATGTCATCGCCAATGCCTATATCGCCGATGTCACGGCGCCGGAGGACCGGGCCAAGGCCTTCGGGATGATGGGCGCGGCCTTTGGCGCCGGCTTCGTGCTCGGGCCGGCCCTGGGCGGGCTCCTGGGCGAGGCGGGGCCGCGGGTGCCGTTCTGGGTGGCGGCGGGAATTTCGGCGCTGAACCTCGCCTATGGCTGGTTCGTCCTGCCCGAGACGCTGCCGCCGGAGAACCGCCGGCCCTTCGAATGGCGCCGCGCCAATCCGCTCGGCACCTTCTTCGTCTTCCGCAAGGTGCACGGGCTCCTGCCGCTCTGCGCGGTGCTGGCGGTCTATTTCTTCGCCTCCTCGGTCTATCCGGCGATCTGGCCCTATTGGGGGATGGAGAAATTCGGCTGGTCCGTCTGGCTGGTGGGCGTGTCGCTCGCCGCTTTCGGCACCATCATGGCCGTGTTCCAGGGCGCGCTGACCGGCCCGGCGGTGCGCCTGTTCGGCGAGGCCGGCACGGCCCGGATCGGCCTGATCACGGCGGTGGTGGCCTGCGCCGGCTACGGCGTGGCGCCGGGGCTCGGGGTGGTGGTGATCCTCATGGTGGTCCACGGGCCAGAGGGCTTCGTGCATCCGATGCTGACCGCGATCATGTCAAAGGCCGTGCCCGAGGACGCCCAGGGCGAGTTGCAGGGCGGAATCTCCTCGATCATGAACGTGGCGATGCTGACCGGGACGGTCTTTTTCTCGCAGATCTTCGGCTATTTCCTCCGTCCCTCGGCGCCCATCGTCTCCCCGGACATCGCATTCTTCGTCGCAGCCGCGCTACTGGCTGTTGCGCTTGGACTTTTTCGCTGGGCGGCGGGACGCCAAGCGGTGGCCGCACAACAATAGTTTACGCTAACACCGACTCCGGCGCCACTTGGCGCCGGGCTCGGTTGACCGTCGCCGGGGCGCAGGCTAAACCCCGATTGATTGGCCCGAACTCTGCCGTCGAGAGGCAGTGCGCCGGCCGCCAGCAGAAGGGGCCCTGCGCGTGGACGACATTCTCCGCGACTACCTTCCGATCCTCATCCTGCTTGTCATCGCTGTCGGGCTGGGGCTGGTGCTGATGCTCTCGGCGGCGATTCTCGCGGTGCGCAATCCCGACCCCGAAAAGGTCAGCGCCTATGAGTGCGGCTTCAACGCCTTCGACGACGCGCGGATGAAGTTCGACGTGCGCTTCTACCTCGTCTCGATCCTGTTCATCATCTTCGATCTGGAAGTGGCCTTCCTCTTCCCCTGGGCGGTGGCCTTTGCCGATCTGTCGATGACGGCCTTCTGGTCGATGATGATCTTCCTCGCCGTGCTGACGGTGGGCTTCGCCTATGAATGGAAGAAAGGGGCGCTGGAATGGGAGTGATGACCGGTACCGAGGTCGGCCCCGACCGCGACCAGCAGGTGGCGGAGTTCAGCCGCGACCTGCAGGACAAGGGCTTTCTGCTCACCTCCACCGAGGACATCATCAACTGGGC
>CAZRQN010000029.1:3685-27862 GCA_964602115.1 uncultured Rhodobacterales bacterium | reverse complement strand
GATGCCGAAGGCGTTGAAGCCGGCGCCGACATACATGTTGGCGCATTCCGGCGCCCGGCCGAGAATGAAATTGCCGTCCGGGGTAAAGCTCTCCGGCCCGTGGATCATCTGCTTGACCCCGACCTGCTCCAGCGCCGGCACCCGGGCCACCGCCTGGGTCAGATGCTGCTCGAAATGGTCCCAGTCGTCATCGAAGAGGCGGAACTCCCAGTCATCGGGGACGTCGCCTCCGAGACCCTCCGGCACCCAGGGCTGCGGATCGGGCTCGTAGCCGCCCATGACCAGGCCGCCGACCTCCTCCTTGAAATAGGTGCGCCGGTCGGGATCGCGGATCGTCGGTGCGTCGGGGCTGAGCCCCGGGACCCGCGCGGTGACGATGTACTGGTGCTGCACCGGCTGGAGCGGCACGTTGATCCCGGCCATCGCGCCCACCTGCCGCGCCCACTGGCCGGCACAGTTGACCACCGTCTCGCAGGCCACCGCACCCTGCGTCGTCTCGACATGGGTGATCCGGTCGCCGTCCATCCGAAAGCCGGTGACGCGCACCCCCTCGACGATCTTCACGCCCCCCGCCCGCGCCCCCTTGGCCAGCGCCTGGGCGATGTCGGAGGGGCTGGCCTGTCCGTCCGTCGGCAGCCAGGAGGCGCCGACAAGGTCGGAAGTGTCCATCAGCGGCCACATCCGCTTCACCTCGGCCGGCGAGATCAGGTCCATCTCCATGCCGAAGCTCTTCGCCGTCGTGGCCAGCCGGCGGAACTCGGTCCAGCGGTCGGGCGTGGTGGCCAGGCGCAGGCAGCCGGTCATCTTCCAGCCGGTCGCCTGTCCGGTCTCGGCCTCCAGCCGCTTGTAGAGGTCCACCGAGTACTTCAGCACCTTGGTGATCGAGGCCGAGGAGCGCAGCTGCCCCACCAGGCCCGCCGCGTGCCAGGTCGAGCCGGACGTGAGCTTTCCCTGCTCCAGCAACAGCACCTCGGCCCCGTGGTCATGGGCCAGGTGATAGGCGGTCGAACAGCCGATGATCCCGCCGCCGATGACGACGACGCGGGCAGCTTGCGGCAGGGTCATGTCAGTCTCCCGTGCAAGGTCTGGTAGCGGTCGAGCGCAGTTTCGAGCTTGCCGAGGTTTTCCCGGGCATAAGCCGCGTAGTCCACACCCGGCGCCGCGAGGTGAAGTTCGGAAACCATTGCCCACATCGCCTCGCGCAGCAGGCTTTCGACCTGCATCGCGTCAAAGGCCCGCAGGAACGCGGCGTCGGGGGGATGGCCGAGATAGGCCACGAGCAGCACTTCTGCTTCCTCCGCCGTCATCCCGGCATTCGAGGCGGCGCCGGCCAGGTCGAACATCGCCGTCGAAAAGCCGGCATATTCATAGTCGATCAGCCACAGGCGGCGTCCATCGTCGAGGAAATTCGCCGGCAGGAGATCGTTGTGTCCGAAGACCAGCGGCAAGGGCGGCTGCGTCGCCTCCAGTGCCGCGTTGAGGGCAAGGAAGCGCGGCAGGTCCGGGGCGAAACCGCTGCCCCCGGCGGCCAATGTCCGGGCATAGTCGCGGACCACATGGAAGGGCCAGAAGAGAAAGGCCGGGCCGGAGACTTCGGTCTTCATGGCGCCGTGGAACCGGGCGATCAGCCGCCCCAGGTCGGCCGCGCCGGCCCTGGCGCGGCTTGCATCCCAGGCGTGGCCGTCGATGAAGGCCGTGACCATGACGCCCGGTGCGGTGAACTCCACCTTCGGCGCAAAGCCGGCGCGATGGGCGGCCCGTGCCGACATCGCCTCGCGGTCGCGGAAGACGTGATGGACCGGATAGTCGGGACCAAGCCGCAGGACATGGACACCTGCCCCGTCGATGACCTTCCAGATCTCGTTCGACAGGCCGCCGGCGAGGGGGACACCGGAAGGATCGCCCTGCCAGCAGGGCAGCGCCGCGATGCGCTCCGGAATCATCGGCTCTGCCCCCCGTTCCGCTCTCCCGCCGAAGAGTTAACGGGTCTTGCGGTTCCGGGCAAACGCCGCCGCCCGCCTGGCGCTGCGACTGACCGGGCGCCCGGACCGTGACGAGGGGCGTCGCCCTGCTCCGGGGCGGTCCGGCCCTCGCGCTCACGGCTCGACGAGGCGGACGGTAGCGCGGGCGGAGCGGCCCTTGGCATCGATCACCGACAGGGTGACAAAACCGGTGCCGGGCGCAGGGATCACCGTCTCCCGCGCGCGCAGCGACATGGCCACCGGCGCTCCGTCGGCCAGCCAGGTGAAAGGCGCCGTGCCGCCGCTCACCCTGAGCAGCAGCCCGTCCGGCATCAGCTCCACTTCCGTCCCGTCGCGCGGGAAGGCGACGGCAGGGGCATCGGGCGAGGCTTCGAAGGCGGCATTCCGCGAGCGGAACTGGCGCAGCGGCTGCGGCAGCTGGGCGTTGGCGACCAGAAGCGTCGAAGGCGGCGGCGGCGGCAGGGGATCGAGCGCCGGCTTCAGCCGTCCGAAGGCGCGGAACAGCAATGGCGCGGCGAGTTCGGCGCCAAAGGCGCCGGGCACCGGCGTCCCGTCGGCCCGACCAAGCCAGACGCCGATCACATGCCGCCCGTCGAAGCCGATCGCCCAGGCATCGCGGTTGCCATAGCTCGTCCCGGTCTTGTAGGCGAGCCGGTTGGCCGGTGCCCCGGGCGGCGGGGTCATGCCGGAGAGGATGTCCGCCACCTGCCAGGCCGCCACCGCCGAGACCACCCGCTCCCCCGGCGCCGCCTCGCCGGTCGCATGCAGGGGCAACGCCACCCCGCCGCGCGCCAAGGCCGCATAAAGCCCGGTCATCTCCTCCAGCGTCACCCCGAGACCGCCCAGCGCCACCGCAAGGCCGGGCTGCCCCTGGGGGATCACCGGCCTTGCCCCGGAACGCGCCAGAGCCGCCAGCAGCCGCGCCGGGCCCAGCGCCTCGGTCAGGCTGACCACCGGGATGTTGAGCGACAGCTGCAACGCCTCGCGCACCCGGATGGTGCCGCGAAACTGGCGGTCGAAGTTCTGCGGCCGATACCCGTTGAAGTCGGACGGGACGTCTTCAATCAGCGTCTCGGGATGGGCGAGGCCCTCGTCGAAGGCCAGCGCATAGACCAGCGGCTTGAGCGTCGAGCCGGGGGAGCGTCTGGCGTCGGTCATATCGACGAAGCCCTGGCGCAGGTCGGCCTGATAGAAGGCCGAGCCCACCGAAGCGAGAATCTCGCCCGAGCGGTGGTCGGCGACGACGATGGCCGCCTGCAGCCGCTCGCCCCTGCCGGCCACCGCCTCGGCCGCCAGTTCCTCCATCTGGCGCTGGAGCGTGCGGTCGAGCGTGGTGACGATGCGCCGGGCCAGGGGATCGGCTGCGGTCAGACGGTCGGCGAGATGCGGGGCAAAGGCCGGTACCGGGATGCGGGCCTCGGGCACCGGGTCGCGCTCGGCGGCGGCGGCGGTCTCGGCGTCGAAGATGCCTTCCTCGCGGCCCCGCGCCAGCACACGGGTGCGGGCGATGGCGGCGGCCCCGGGCGCGCGGTCGGGGCGGCGGCTTTCCGGCGCCTGGGGCAGGGCGACGAGCAGCGCCGCTTCGGCTGGATTGAGCCGCGCCGGTTCCTTGCCGAGATAGGCGAGCGAGGCGGAACGCACGCCCTCGAGATTGCCGCCATAGGGGGCGAGGAGCAGGTACAGGCCGAGGATCTGGTCCTTCGACAGCCGCCGCTCCAGCGCCCAGGCCACCCGCATCTGCCGCAGCTTGCCCGCAAGCCTGCCGGTGCCTGAATCCTCCAGAAGCCGGGCCACCTGCATCGTCAGGGTCGAGCCGCCCGAGACCACCCGACCGGCCAGCGCGGCCTGTCCGAAGGCGCGGGCCATGGCCAGAAGGTCCACGCCGCCATGGTCGTAGAACCGCTTGTCCTCGAAGGCGATCAGCAGAGCCAGATAGGTCGGGTCCACGTCGGCCAGCGCGACCGGCATCCGCCAGCGCCCGCCGCTCACCTGATAGGCGCGCAGAAGGCGGCCGTCGCGGTCCACCACCTCGGCCGAGGTATCGAGCGCCAGCGACGGCAGGATGGTGGCATCCACCCAGGCGTCGAAACGGTCGCGGCCGAGGGCCCCCGCCCAGAGGGCGAGGGCGAGAGCGAAGAGAAGGCGCGCGGCGCGCCTCACTCGGCGATGACGATCCGGCCGGTTTCCGACCGGGCGCGGAAGTCGGGCCGGTACATGTCCTCCACCGAGGCCGCCGGCTGGTGGAAGGTCCCGGGCGAGACGGCGCGGACGATATAGGCCAGTGTGAAGGGATCGGCCGAGTAGCGGTCGATGGCGGTCAGGAAACGGTCCTGCCGGAACTCGGAATGCGCCACCTCGGTCTCGGAGGTCAGCCAGTCGAGCGCCGAGACCTGCCCGCCTTCGAGAAGGTTGGGATTGTCGATCTCGAAGCCGGCCGGCAGCGGATCGGCAACCATCAGCCGCGCCTCACCGGAGTTGAAGGGCGTGACCTTGAGCACCACCACCATCCGCGTGCCCTGCGGGATCGGCTGGCCCAGGTCCACCGGCGCGCCGTCGAGCGTGTAGTATTCGCGCTTGATGTCATAGCCGTTGCCGCCCGCCGGTTCCGGCTCGGTCGGGATGCCATAGGCGGTGACGGTGACGGTCTGCACCCGGCCGGAGCCATTGGCGACCACCACGGGCGCCACGGCGCCCTTCTGCACCCGCACCACCGGACCCGTCACCGGTGCGCCGTCCACCGTCAAGTCCTCGGCCCCCGGCGCCTTCATCAGCGCATTGGCGGCCAGCAGCATCCAGGTCGCCTCCTGGGTCGAAAGCGTGGCGGTGGCCCGGCCGGACAGGCCGGTGGCGATGGCCTCGGCGTCCACCGCCTGCGAGCCCGATTCCAGCGCCAGCGCCAGGACCACGGCGGCATCGCGGGTCGCCGTGCCATAGTCGGCGCGGAAGACCTGAGCCGGTTCGGCCAGCGGTGGCGCCAGCCGGGCGGCGGCCTTGCGGAACATCGCATCGGCCCGTGCCTGGTCGCCATAGCTCGCCAGCGCCGCGCCAAGCTGCGCCTGTGCCGTGGTGGTGGCGAAGGCATCGGCCTTCACATCGGCATAGTAGCGCAGATCGCCGATCGAGGCGGCGCCCTCGCGGGCCAGCACCATCAGCGCATAGGCCAGGGCCTCGCCGCCGAGATCGAAGTCGGGCTGGTAGTTCACCTGGTTGCGCAGGTTGTCGAGCGCCATGCGGAAGGCGAGGTCCGGCACCGCGAAACCCTGCGCCCGCGCCCGGCTGAGGAAGTCGGTGACATAGGCGTCGAGCCAGAAGTCGCCCGAGGCCGGAGACCACAGGCCGAAGGCGCCTTCCGGCGACTGGTTGGCGAGGACCTCGGTGATTGCCTCGCTGATCCGGCTGTCGATGTCCTGGGCATGGGTCATCCCCATCGCCTCGGCCACCGAGGAGAGGTAGAGCAGCGGCATCGCGCCAGAGGTGATCTGCTCGGTGCAGCCATAGGGATAGCGGTCGAGCGCCGCCAGAAGCCCCGGCGCGTTCAGCCGCGCCACCGGACCCACCGCCAGCGTTGCCATCCCGGTCGCCGGGTCGAGCCCGGCAAAGGCGTTCTGGTCGAAGGTGAAGGTGCCGCCTGCGGCGAGATCGAAGCGCGTCACCCGTGCCACTTCCGGGTCGTTCACCTGCACCGGCACTGTCAGGGTCTTGCGCAGGATTTTCCCGTCCGGCGTGGTCAGCACCACGTCGAGCGTCTGGATGCCGGGCGACTTGGCCGTCACCGGGATGACGAAGCTCGCCTTGGCCTTGTCGCCGAGATCAAAGCCCGAGGGCACGTCGCCGATGCCGAGGCCCGAAGAAGAGACGTCCAGCATCATCCGCCCGGCCGGGCCGGTGGCGTGGACCACCTCCAGAAGCAGCCGGCTCTGGTCCCCCGGCGCCATGAAGCGCGGCACCGAGGCGGTCACGACCACCGGATCGCGCACCAGCACGTCGGCCGAAGCATGGCCGACGCCCTTGGCCGACCAGGCCACCGCCATCACCTTCACCGTGCCGTTGAAGGACGGCAGGTCGAAGCTCGCCCGCGCATAGCCGTCGGGGCCTACCGTCACGGGGCCGGAGAAATAGGCCACCAGTTCCTCGGTCGGCGGCGGCGACTGCAGCTTGGCCTGCGCCCCGGCATCGCCGCCGGAGCGGACCTCGCCCTCTGCGCCGTTCAGCCCGTCGATCAGCCGCCCATAGACGTCGCGGATGCCCACGCCCAGCTTGCGCTGGCCGAAATAGTGGTCCTCCGGGTCGGGCGGGGTGAAGGCGGTCAGGTTGAGAATGCCCTGATCGACCGCTGCGATGGTGGCATAGGCGGTGTCGCCGGGCTGGAGCCCCTCGACCTTCACCGCCACGTCGAGCGGCCCGCGCGGGGCGGCCTCGGCGGCGGTTTCCACCGTTGCGGTCAGTGCCCGGGGACCGGGGTCGATCTTCGCATAGGCGAGGCCGAGGGCGCGCGCCGGGTTGCGGCCGGCGGCCACATCCATCGGGCGCAGCACCGAGGCGGTGACATAGGCCCCCGCCCCCCAGTCGCCGGTGACGGTCAGGGGCACGAGGTTCTCGCCCTCCTTGACCTCCACCGCCTTGATCTCGACCACGCGGTTGGACAGGACGGCGATCAGCGCCGTGCCGGCCGCGCGCGGCACCAGCCGCAGCACCGCCGTGTCACCCACGGCATAGCCCGGCTTGTCGAGCGAGACCTCCAGCGTGTCGGGGGTCGAGGTCACATCGGCCGGCGCATACCAGCCGGCGTAGAAGGTGGTCGAGGTCTCCTCGCCATCCGGCCCGGAAACGGCCAGTTCGTATTCGCCCCAGGTGACGGCGGACTTGATCTCCACCGGCGTGGCGCCCAGCGAAACCGTGCCCTCGGCCACCGGCGTGCGGCGCACCATCGGCTCCCAGTACCAGCTGCCATAGGACTGGTACCACTGATAGTCGGTCTCGATCCGGGTGATCTTCCAGCTCGCCTCCATCGGTACCGGCGTAAGCTCGGGGCCGATGGCGATGAGGTCGAAACGCGCCTCGGAATTCTCTGCCACCACCTGGTCGAACAGCGCCTTGGCGCCGATCATCGGCGCGGAGGGGGTCAGCACCCGGGTCAGGCGGCGCTCGACCGGACGGCCGGAGCCCTCGGCCACCCGCAGCGAAAACCGTGCCTCCAGCGGCCTTCCGGGATCGCCCGCTCCCGGCGGGATCGGCGCGAAGACGGTCGCCTTGCCCTCGGCGTCGGTCGTCGTCATCTCCACACCGTCGAGCAGCGCGTCGAAAGGCTCGTCGTGGCGGCCGAAGACATAGCCGGGGAAGGCCGGCAGCTCGCTGACCGCGCGCAGCAGCGTCTCGCCCTCCACCGCCAGATCGGCCCCGGGCGCGCCGAAGAGATAGCGCGCGTCGAGCGCGATTTCAGCGCTGTCGCCGAGGCGCAGCGGCGTCTCGGGCAGGGCGAGGGTGAAGTCGATGCGTTCGGGCAGGAAGTCCTCGACGAGGAAGGTCTGCGCCGCCAGCGCCGGCGCGTCGAGATCGGCATAGACCTCCATCCGCCACACGCCGCGCGGCGCCCCGCCGGTGATCGGCACGTCGAAGACATGGCCGCCGGCGCCCTGATCCTCGGCCACCAGCCTTGTGTATTCCACCCCGTCCGGGCGGTTGATGATCGCGGTCAGCGGCAGGCCGGGCACCGCCTCGGCGGTGGAGTCGCGGGCCAGCGCCACGGCATGGACCGTCTCGCCGGCGCGGTAGGCGCCACGCTCGGTGGTCAGGAAGACATCGACCGGCGGCGCCGGCTCGCGCCCTTCCACCCCGCGGTCGGAGAGGTCGAACTCGGGATCGCTGAGCGCCAGGAAAGCCATGTCGGCTTCGCCCGCGTGGACGACGATCAGGCCCGGCTCCTCGCCCCCGGTGCCGCGCGTCAGCCCGGCGTCGAAGCGGGCGATGCCGGTGGCATCGGTCACGGCGGTACCCAGAACGGCGTTGGCGCGCGACAGAAGCTGCACCTCCGCCCCGGCGACCGGCCCGGCGCTGCCCAGGCTGCGCACCACCACCGACAGGCCATCCGTCGCGGTCAGCGTGGTGATCCCGAGATCGGAGACCACGAACCACTGCCAGGACGGCGCGATGGTGTATTCGTCCTTGCCCGGGATCGCCGCCTTCAGCGCATAGATGCCCGCCGGCCGGCCCTTGAGAGCCTCGCCCATCGGCAGGCGGGTGGTGACGTCCTTGTTCACCTCCTGCCCGACCTTGGCCGTGCCCTGCCAGAGCAGCGCGCCGACCTGGCCGGAGAAGCCTTCCTCCATCCAGTAGCCCATGGGCTGGCCGAAATAGTCGTTCTGGATCGAGCGCAGGAGGTTGCGGTCGCTGATCTCGTAAAGCGTCAGCGCCAGTTCGGTGGTGTTGACCGTCTCCACCGGAATCGCGGCATTGTCCGATTTCGGCAGCACATAGCCGCGCCCGGGGAAGCGCACGGCGGGCGCGCGGTCACGGACATAGGCCGTCAGCGTCACATCCTTGGCGATGGTCTGGCCGTCACTCGCCGGCAGTCCCTCGCGGAAGGTCACTTCGGTGCGCTGGCCATGCACCAGGCCCTCGATGCAGAGGATGCGGTCGGAGGCCTTCACCACCGTCAGCCCGGCGTCGCGCAACTGGACATAGGGCGCATAGTCGAAATCGGTGCGCACCAGATCCTCGGAGAAGGTGGCGCAGAGGCGGGGATTGGCAAGATCGGCCTGAACCTCGTTCGACTCGACCCGGAAGCCGTACTTGCCGATCGCATCCTCAAGAGCCAGCGCCGTGTCGTCGCGCGGCTGCAGCGTCTGGGCCAGTCGGAGCGCCTGGACCGTGTCCCGGCCGCGACCGACGCTCTCCAGCGCCTGGCCCATCAGCACCAGCACGTTGTGCCGGGCTGCGGCACCGTCGCTGCGCAGATAGGCGTTGATCGCGGCATTGAGCGCCCGGTCGTTGAAGAGCGAGGCATTGGTGGAATCGGCTCCGGCCGCAAGAAGGGCGCGGCGCGCGTATTCCGCCCAGTCTCCGGCGGCATCGGTGACGTTGATCGCCGCACCGGTGAAGCCTGCGGCGCCGGAGAAATTGCCCGCCGCCTCCTCTGCCGCTGCGGTGGCGAGGTGGTCCTCCGGCGCGATGCCGTCGGTGATGTGCAGCCCGCCCAGCGAGGTGGCGAAGGTCAGCGCATTGCCGAGATCCCAGTCGGCGAGGAAGGTCAATTCCGCCCGGCGTGCCGCAGCGCGGCCGGCCGCATCGGGCGCCGCTTTCACCACCCGCGCCGAATAACCGCCCTCGTAAAAGGCAGGTTCACCCGGGTTGTTCTTCAGGAAGCAGGAGTTGAAGCGCGAGTTGAAGGTCAGCGCCGTGCACTGGTCGTTGACCAGACAGGCCGTCTCGCAGGCCTGGATCGTCACGTCACGCTGCTGGCCGATGTCACCGCCGGGCAGATCGGCGTTGAAGCTATAGACCAGCCGGCGCTCCGGGATCAGCTCCTGTGCCGCTGCGGGAAGGGCAAAGGCCAACCCGAAGGCCAGGGCCAGGGTCAATCGCGACATCGGAAACCTCCCGTCAGAATGCATGCAGGGTCGCATGCCCGGGGGAGGGCTGACAAGTCGCATCCCCATGCCTGACGCAGGGTCGCATTGGCGCCCAATCGGACCGGACGGCAGTACCGCGAAGCGGAACCCGTGGCGGCGCGAAATCCCGTCCCGGGCCTGACCCGGGACCTCTTCCTCCTCCGGCGCGCGGGCGGGCATGCGGTCCCCGGGTCGGGTGTTCAGCCCGGGGCGGATCGCACCCCGCGATGCATGGGACGTCACCATCTGTTCCGGCCGCCCCTTCCGGTCGCGCGTTAAGCGGGAATTCACCTCGGGGCGCGAGGCTTCCCCCCGGCAAGGAACGGCGCCGGGGTCGGTCGGTCGGATGGATATCGTTGAACGTCTGGCAGCGGAGCGGCGGGCGCGGCTCGCCGCCGAACGGCTTCTGGAAATGAAGAGCCGCGAGCTTTTCGCCGCCAACGAAAAGCTGGCCCTGCATTCCCGCGCCCTGTCGGTGCAGGTGATCGAACAGCGCGACATGGCCCGCGCCGCCGTGACCGAGGCCGAGGCGCTCAAGGGCCAGAACGCCCGCTTCCTCGCCGATCTCGAATCCGCCCATACCGCCGCCGTGGTTGCCGAGCGCCGGCTGCGCGATTCCATCGACACCATGCGCGACGGCTTCGCCGTCTTCGATCCCGACCTGCGGCTGCGCATCGCCAACCGCGCCTGGCTGGCGGTCTTTCCCCAGGGCGTTGTTCCCGGCATGGCCTATGGCGACATCCTCAGCCTGGCCGCCGATCAGGGCCTGGTCGATCTTGGCGGGGCCGAGGCCCCGGCCTGGGTCGGGAAGATGCAGGCGCGGCTCGACGGCGACCCGATCGAGCCCGCCGAAATCCGGTTGCGCGACGGGCAGTGGCTGCGCATCTCCGACCGCCGTGCGCCGGACGGCGACATCGTCAGCCTTCTTCTCGACGTCACCGAGCAGCGCCGCATCCTCAGCGCGATCGAGGCTATTCCGGACGGTTTCGTGCTGCTTGACCGCGACCTGCGGGTGATCATGGCCAATTCGACCTTCAGCCAGATCGTCCCAGAGATCGCCGAAAGCGTCGTCCCCGGCGCCCGGTTCGAGGCGATGTTGCGCGACGGGTTGGCCAAGGGCGCCTTTCCGGATGCGCGTGGCGGCGAAGAGGCCTGGCTTGCCGCGCGGATGGAGGCGCTGCGCCGGGCCGAGGGCGAAACGACGATGCGCACCAGCGCCGGGCGCTGGATCAAGCTGATCGACCGTCCCACCCCCGACGGCGGCCGCGTCGGCCTGCGAATCGACCTGACGCGCGAGCGCGAGCGCGAGGATGCGCTGGAAGCCGCCCGTGACGCGGCCGAAGCCGCGAACCGCGCCAAGTCCGCCTTCCTTGCCAACATGAGCCACGAGATCCGCACGCCGATGAACGGCATCGTCGGCATGGCGGAGCTACTGACCGACACGCCGCTGTCGGAGGAGCAGCGGCTCTTCGCCGACACGATCCGCTCCTCGGGCGAGGCGTTGCTGGTCATCATCAACGACATTCTCGACTATTCGAAGATCGAGGCCGGCCGGCTCAGCCTGCATCCGGAGCCCTTCGATCTCGAACGGCTGATGCACGAGGTGGCGATGCTGCTGCAGCCCAAGGCCCGGGCCAAGGGCATCGACCTTCTGATCGATTTCGACATCTTTCTGCCCACCGCCTATGTCGGCGATCCCGGCCGCCTGCGGCAGGTCTTTACCAACCTGATCGGCAATGCGGTGAAGTTCACCGAAAAGGGCCATGTGGTCATCCGCACCGTCGGGATCGAGACTGCGCCCGGCGAGCACCAGCTTCATATCGCGGTGGAGGATACCGGCATCGGCATCCCTGCCGATCAGGTGGAGCATATCTTCGGCGAGTTCAGCCAGGTGGAAAGCGCCGCCAACCGCAAGTTCGAAGGCACCGGCCTGGGACTCGCCATCACCCGCAGACTGATCGAGCGCATGGGTGGCACGATCTGGGTGGACAGCGAATTCGGCCGCGGCTCCACCTTCGGGTTCCAGGTCACATTGCCGGCGGCCGAGGCGCGGATCGCCCCGCACCGGCCGATCACCCTGCGGCGGGCGCTGGTCGTGGACGACCAGTTCATCAACCGCACCATCCTGGAACGCCAGCTTGCCCCCTGCGGCATCGCCGTGGCGCTTTGCCGCTCGGGGCCCGAGGCGCTGGCGCTTCTGGAACGCGATCGCGACTTCGACCTGCTGCTGACAGACCATGAAATGCCCGAGATGGACGGGCTGACCCTGGCGGAGAAGGTGCGCGCCATGGGCTTGGCCATGCCGATCGTGCTCCTGTCCTCCAATCCCGCCGCCGCGCGACTGGGGCCGGGTGCGGCGCATATCGCGGCCACCCTCCAGAAACCACTGCTGCGTGCCGATCTCTATCGCCGATTGCAGGAACTTTCCGCGCCCGCCGAGGCCGAGCCGCAGCCCGCGCCTGCGACGCCCATTGCGACAGGGTCTGGCGCGCAGCGGCTGATGCGGGTGCTGGCAGCGGAAGACAACCGCACGAACCAGCTGGTCTTCCGCAAGATGGTGAAAGACTTCGCCATCGACCTGACCTTCGCCGGCAACGGGCGCGAGGCCGTGGAGCTTTGGCAAAGCCTGGCGCCGGACATGATCTTCATGGACATCTCGATGCCGGAGATGGACGGCCGCGATGCCGCCCGCGCCATCCGCGCTGCCGAGGGCGACGGTGGAAGGCATGTGCCCATCGTGGCGCTGACCGCCCATGCGATGGAGGGCGACGAGACGGACATCCTCGCCGCCGGGATCGACCACTACCTGACCAAACCGCTGCGCCGCAGCGCCATCGTCGAGGCGTTGACCCGCCACCATCCGGCGGAGTGCCTGCCGCTCGGCGCCGCACCCGCACCGGAAGCCGACGCCGCCTGACCGAACTGCCCCGGCTAGACGCCCTGCGCCGTCCGGCGCTGCGGCAGGCGACGGGCGAGGAGGTTCGCGTGCAGCGCCGGCGGAGCCACGATCAGGCCGGGCAGTCTGCGGGCCGAGCAGTCGAGCCCCTTCCCGTCGCGGTCGCTGACCCTCGCCCCCGCCTGCGCCGCGATCAGCGCTCCGGCGGCCACGTCCCAGACCCAGGCATCGCGGAAGGTCAGAAGCACGTCGAACTCCCCTTCAGCAACCAGGCAGAAACGCCAGGCCAGCGAGGCGCGGAAGCTGCGGCGCAGCGCGGGGACGCCGCCAGGCCATTCGCCGGCGGCTAGCGCGCCGGAAGAGGCAAGCACGCTTGCTCCATCGGCGGAGGCACGGGCGGATGGACGGATGGCTGCGCCGTTGCAGGTGGCGGCGGCTCCGGCTTCGGCGGCATAGGTCTGTCCCATGGCCGGCAGATGGACGACCGCAGCCACCGGCCGCCCGTCCTCCACTACGGCCAGCGCCTGGGCAAAGGCGTTTTCGCCGGCGATGAAGGCCCGGGTACCGTCGATCGGGTCGATGACAAAGCTTGTCCCGGAGGCCTGGTGCGAGCCGTCGTCGGGCGTTTCCTCCGACAGCCAGCCATAGCCCGGGCGCGCCTGGCGCAGCCGGGCTTCCAGCAGACGGTTCACGGCGTGATCGGCCTCGCTCACCGGGCCCTCGCCCGGCTTTTCCCAGACCTGCGGATTGCGCTTCCAGAAGGACAGCGCCACATCGCCGGCCTCCTGCGCCGCCGAAAGCAGCAGGGCGAGATCAGGCCCCGGCAAGCGTCAGCCCCTCGACCAGCAGGCTCGGCACACGGCTGGAGCGCTCGGGGCGGGCATCACAGGCCGGCGTCAGGCGCAACAGGAAGTCGCGCAGGTTGCCGGCGATCGTGCATTCGTTCACCGGATGGGTGATCTCGCCGCCCTCGACCCAGAAGCCGAAGGCACCGCGCGAATAGTCGCCGGTGGTGGGGTTGATCGAGGCGCCGATCAGCGAGGTGACGACCAGCCCCCGGCCCATGGCGGCGATCAGTTCCTCCCGCGAGGCCGCGCCCTGGGTCAGTTCCGTGTTGGTGACCGAGGGCGTGGGGTTGCTTCCGGCCCCGCGTGCGGCATTTGCGGTGCTTTTCATGCCAAGCTTGCGGGCCGAGGCGAGGTCCAGCGTCCAGCCGGTCAGCACCCCGTCCGCGACGATGGCGCGGCGGGCGGTGGGCAGGCCTTCGGCATCGAACATGCGGCTGGCGAAGGCGCGCGGGCGGCGGGGGTCCTCGATCAGCGACAGGCCGGACGGCAGCACCTGCTCGCCCAGCCGGTCACGCAGCCAGCTCGATCCGCGCGCCACCGAGGCGCCATTGGCGGCCGCGAGGAGGTGGCCGATGAGCCCGGCGGCCACCCGTTCGTCGAACAGGACCGGAAAGGCGCCGGTCGGCGGCCGGCGGGCGCCGCGCCGGGCCAGGGCGCGTTCGGCGGCGCGGGCGCCGATGTCCTCGGCCGAGGGCAGATCCACCGCATGGACGCGGGTTTCGGCGGCCCAGTCATGATCCTGCGCGGCGCCCTCGCCGACATAGGCCGAAGCCGAAAGCGCCGACATCGACCGGGTGCCGGCGCCGAAAAAGCCGTTGGATGCGGCAAGACAGGCCCCGCCGCGCCAGAACGAGGCGCCGGCCTCGGCCTGGGTCACGCCCTCGCGGGACAGCGCCGCCGCCTCGGCCCGGCGCGCCAGTTCCTCAAGCGATGCGGCGCCCGGGGCCTCTGCCTGATCGTCGAGGTCGAGCGCAGAAGCATCGCGTTCGGCGGCAAGCTGGTCGGGATCGGCGAGCCCCGCCCAGGGGTCCTCCGGCGCCTCGCGCGCCATGGCCACGGCCCGTTCGGCCATGGCATCCAGCGTGGCGGGCGAGGCATCGGCGGCCGAGACGATGGCCGTGCGTCGGCCGAGAAAGACGCGCAAGCCCAGGTCGATCCCCTCGGCGCGCTCGGCTTTTTCGAGGGCCCCCTTGCGGATGTCGATGGTCAGGGAGAGGCCTTCGGCGACGATGGCATCGGCCGCCTCGGCGCCGGCCCGGCGTGCCGCCGCCAGCAAAGCCCCGGCCAGATCCTCGCGTTCCGCTCTCATGGCTGTCCCCCTTGCCTACCACCGAGGTAGGACCTCACCGCCCCGCCTGCAAGCGAGGGACGAAAGGAAAGGGGCGGCCCCGCAGGGCCGCCCCCTCTTCTCCGCCGCTGCGGAATCACTGAATCTGCATGCCGTTGGCGTAAAGCCCCTTGTCCTTGAACTCGATGGTGGACAGCAGCGTGTCCGGCCCGTCGCCCGGGCGGGCGAACATGCCCATCATCATCCGTGCGCCCATCGCATCCTCCTCGGAGACGATGCCGAGGGCGATCAGGCTGTCGAGCAGCTTGTTGGCGCCGACCACCTGCAGCTCGATCACTCCGGTGGGTGCGGGCATGCCGCCGAAAGTGACGAGATCGGTGTTGTCGAAGGTCAGCGCGCCATGGCCGGTCAGATCGGCCCCGCCAACCTTGAGCTGCAATGCCGGAAGGTCGAGCGACTGCAGTTCGCCCGGCGTGCCGTTCGGGCTTGCAGCCACCGCCGCCTCGTCCATCAGATCGACATCAAGCCGCGCCTTGGCCTTGGCGTCGAGAACCACCGTCGCCGGATCGCGCGGGATGGTCGCCGCCGGGTCCAGCATGCTCCAGATCTCATCCGAGACCGTGAGGTCGATCAGCTTGGCCACGAAGGAGAAATCCTGCGGATCGGGCGCCGCCGCGACCGGAACATTGATGTCGAAGACCGTCTCGCCATAGGCGAGCTTGACTTCCGGGAAGGGGATCTGCGGGCTGGAGAGGGCGATCTCCACGCCTTTGGCACCACCCTTGTAGGCGAAATGCGCGGCATCCATGGTAAAGGCCATGCCGCCGCCATCGTTCTTGCCGCTGCCGCTCGACGGGCCCATCGCATCGGTGGCGTTGAAGGCAAAGGTCGTCGGCCCGTAGGTAAGGCCGAAGCTGATCTTGAACCCGGCCCGCAGCGCGTCGATCAGCTCCTCCCGCATCACGCCCTGTCCGAAGACGCCGGCGGTGGACAAGGTGAGGCCGGTGATCGCGCCCTGGGCGGAGACATCGGACCCGGCAGCCGGATCGCTGAACGAGAAGGTGAAGGCCGCGTCGCCGAAAGTGGCGGTCGTATTCAGGTCGATCACATCCGCCGAGACCTGCTTCAGCCCGTAGCTGCCGCTGATGGCGTTGCCGGTCAGCGCGAAGGTCACCGGCAGCGGAGCGCCGGCCTGAGTGACCGAGGCCGTCGCCACCGACAGGCTGTCGGCCTTGTATTCGTAGTTGGCATTGCCCGGATCCCCGGAGGCGGTCATCACCATCCCGGACTGCGAAATGGCCAGGCCGATCTCGGTCGGCTGGCCCTCAGGGCTCATGGTGCTGATCTGCACCGTGTAGTCGGGCGCCATCGTCACCTCGACCCGGCCGTCGCCCAGTTCGCGGAATTTCAGCTCGGCGATCGAGCTCTTGGCGCTGCCGTCGGGAAAGGTCTGGGACATCTCGATCCCGCTGACCGTCAGCGTGTCGCCGGCCATCTGCTCGCCGGTCGTGGTGACTGTCTGGCCGGAGGCGACGCCCATGGCCTTCCAGTTGTCCCAGACCTGCTGGGCGGTAAGATCGGCCTGGGCGGCGGTGGAGGACAGCAGTGCCGCAAGCACGGTGGCGCCGAAGCGGTTGCGAAGAGCCATGAGAATTCCTTCCCGAAGATAAATCGGCCGGCAGCATCTTCCGCAGGGAACGGCGGGTCAAGCCGGTTCTGGTCGGGAACCGCCTGCCGCTAGGGCAGAAGCCGGGCCAGAGCCGGGCCGAACAGGTCGGCGCCGGTAAGGGTCAGGCGGACCGGCAAGGTCAGGACCGAGGCGCGCTCGGCCACCGGCAGGCGGATGGCATCCTTCTCGGTCGTCACCAGCTGGGCGCGCATTGATGCGGCCCGCGACCTGAGCCGGGAAAGCAGCGCCGGGGTCAGCGGCGCATGGTCGTCCAGCGGGACCGCGTCGCGCAGATCGGCCCCGAGCGCGCGCAGGCTGGCGAAGAACTTCTCCGGCCGGCCGATCCCGGCGAAGGCCAGCACCGGCACGCCCTTCCAGTCCATTCCGGTGGCGAGCGGCGCCAGCAGCGCCTCGGTCCGGGGGCAAGGGATGGCTGCGCCCCAGCGGCGGGTGAAGGCCGCCTGGGCTTCGGCGCCGCCGATGGAAAGAAGGAGATCGGCGCGGGCCAGCCCGGCCGCGACCGGCTCGCGCAGAGGCCCGGCGGGCAGGCAGCGGCCGTTGCCGAACCCCTGCTCGGCATCCACGACGACCAGCGACAGGTCCTTGGCCAGCCCAGGGTTCTGATGGGCATCGTCCAGAAGGATGATCTCCGCGCCCAGCGACAACGCCAGGCCGGCACCGGCGGCGCGGTCGCGCGCCACGACCACCGGGGCGAAGGCCGAAAGAAGCAGCGGCTCGTCGCCCACCTCCGCCGCGAGATGGCGGGCGGGATCGACCGCAAGCGGCCCGGCCAGCGCGCCGCCATAGCCCCGGCTGATGACGACCGCGCGCCTTCCCCGCCGTGCGATCAGTTCCAGGAGCGCAATGACCGTCGGGGTCTTGCCTGTGCCGCCGACATTGAGGTTGCCGACCGAGATCACCGGAACGGCAAGCCGCTTGCCTGCCCGCGCTACCCGCGCCGCCGTGACGCTGGCGGTCAGTCCCGCGAGCGGCGCAAGCAGGCGCGCCGCAAGTCCCGGGCTCTCGGGCGGGCGGCTCCAGAAGACCGGCGGGCGCATCAGCTGGGCATCCCGGCGCTGACGGCATCGCGCAGGACCGCAACCACCCTGTCGGACAGATCGAGACCTTCCGAGGCGACCGCCCAGGCCGCCGCCGCCGCCCTTGCGGTGCGGTCCGGCGCCAGAAGCTCCGAGACAGCCTCGGCGAGGTCTGCGGCGCTGCCGACCAGAAGCGCCGCCTGCGCAGAGGCCAGTCGTCCGATCACCGCGCCATGGTGGCCGCCGCGCGGGCCGTGAATGATGGCCGAACCGAGCGCTGCGGGCTGCAGGGGATCGACGGCGCAGCCATTGCCGGCCAGGCTGCCGCCCAGGAACGTGATCGGGGCCAGTCGGAACCAGAGGCCGTTTTCGGCCGTGCTGTCCGCGAGATAGACTTGGACATCGTCCTCGGGCGGCTCATCGACGGCGCGACGGGCGACGGCCCAGCCCTCGACGCTTTCCATCCGTGCGGCCAGCGCGCCGCTGCGCGCCGGATCCTCGGGAACGAGAATGAGCAGCAAGCGGTGCGACAGGCGCAGCACCGCCCGGTGCGCAGCAATCACCGCCGCTTCCTCGATCTCCGGCAGGCCGACGGCCAGCCATACCGGACGGGAATGCAGCATTTCCGCCAGTTCGGCGCGCTCGGCCTCGTTGCAGGGCAGGGCGGCGGAGGGAAGCTCCATCCTGCCGGCCGGCTCGACCGTCTCGGCCGCCGCGCCGGACCGTCGGAAGGCGCGGGCCGCCGCCTCGTCCACCGCCAGGATAAGCGAGAAGGCCGATAGCGCGCCGCGCAAGAGCCCTGGCCACCAGCCGCCGCTCCCGCGCGGAAGCGAAGGTGCCCTTCCGTCCACGAGAAGGAGGAAGACGCCGCGCTCGCGCGCCTCGTGGACCAGCGTCGGGCGCAGTTCGCCCTCGAAGAAGACTGCGGCGAGCGGCCGCCAGTGATCGAGGAAGCTGCGGGCCTGGGCGGTGCGGTCGCTCGGCGCGGCGGTCCCGACAAGGCCCGGCTCCGCCGGAACCGCCGCGATCCCGGTGAGGACAACGGACACGCCCAGCGACCGGACCAGCCGCCGGGCCAATGACAGCGCCGCCCGCGCGCTGTCGGCCGCCGGTGCATGCAGCCAGATCACCGGCTGGTCCGGCCGTGCCGGACGGTCCACCGCTTCGGGTGCCAGGCCACGCTGGGCGAGGTTGTAAAGCGTAAGCCCGAAAGAATAGGCCATTTCCGCCTGCGTCAGGCTCCACCGCCCGACGCTGCGTCGGATTCCGCGCCTTCCCGCAGCTTGTGCAGCGGCGCGATGAAATAGCGCATGTGGGCGTTGTCCACCGTGCGTTGCGACTCGGCCTTCCAGGCCGCCCTGGCGGTTTCGAGGGAAGGGAAGATGCCCACCACATGCAGCGCGGAAACGTCGCGAAAGACCGTGCGGTCGGGATCGACCAGCTCTCCGCCGAACACCAGATGCAGGCGCTGGGCCATGGCAACTCTCCTGTCAGATCGCGACGAGCCTAGCCGAAGACTGCCTGTGGTCAATTGCCGGCGGGTGCGGGCCGGATCGTGTCGCCCCGGTGCAGGATCGGCGTCAGTTCGATCCTTTCGGCGGCCGTACGGCCCTCGGCCACCATGCGCGCGACGATGCGTCCGATCTCCTGGCGGCAGCTGTCCGTTGTCGCCAGCCGTCGCGGCAGGCCGGCAAGCAGGTCAACATTGTTGAACCCCGCGAGGCCGAGCCGGCCGGGGACGTCAAACCCGTTGTCCAGGCACCAGAGCAGACCACCCGCTCCGATGACGTCGTTGGAATAGTAGAGAAAATCGAGGTCCGGGTTGCGCCGCAGCATCGCCTCGGTCATCTCCCTTCCTTTCAGCACCGCCGAGCCGCCGGAATAGAACTCGCGGTCGGTCAGCGTCAGCCCGTGCATGGCCAACTCCGCCTCGAAGCCCGCCATGCGTTTCCGGGCGCGATGGTCATTGGGCATCATCGTGCCGAGGAAGCCGATCTTGCGGTATCCGGCGGCCAGGATCGCCTGGGCCATCTCGACCCCTGCCCGACGGTGCGAAATTCCGACCACGCTGTGAACCGGTTCGCCATCGACGTCCATGATCTCGACCACCGGCACCCCGGCGGCGGCCAGCATGGCGCGGGACGCATCGCTGTGCTCAAGCCCGGCGAGGATCACCGCCTTGGGACGCCAGGAAAGCATCTCGTAAAGGATCGCCTCCTCCCGCGCCTCCGAATACTGCGTTGCGCCGATCACCGGCTGCAGGCCGGCAGCCTCCAGCCCCTCGGAAATGCCGGTCAGCACTTCCGGGAAGACCATGTTGGACAGCGAGGGAATGATGACGGCGACAAGGTTGACGCTCTGGCTGGCCAGGGCTCCGGCAATCCGGTTCGGGACGTATCCGAGATCCCGTGCAGCCGCGAGGACGCGGTCGCGGGTGGATTGCGAGACGTCCTCGCGCCCGCGCAACACGCGGCTGACGGTCATCTCGCTGACGCCTGACGCTTCGGAAACATCCCGGAGCGTCAGGGGACGGGGGGCGGCTGGTCTGGTCAAGGCGGTACTTTCGACGGCGGTCTGCGGCCAGTCTGCGCTAAACCGGGCGCCGGGCCAAGGTGTCGCGGTGCCTGCGGTTGCACAGACGCCGATTTCGCGACAGAAGGGACGGCGGCGGCCCCGTAGCTCAACGGATAGAGCGACCCCCTCCTAAGGGGTAGGTTGCAGGTTCAATTCCTGCCGGGGTCACCAGATTGCAGGCCTATTTGCGCCAGCGCAGCCATGAGGTCAGCCCGCCCCTGGCCGGTGGCAGCAGCTCCTCACGCCCGCTTTCGGTCAGAACCCAGGCCCGGCGCCCCTCGATCACCGCAGCGGTCAGAGGGCCGCCGTAGGCCGCGCCGCTGTCGAGGTTCAGCCGGTTGCCGCAGTGCTCGGGTGCTTCCAGAGCGGTGTGGCCGTGGACGATCAGGGCGCCATGGTCGCGGCTGTCGTCGAGAAAGCCGCCCCGGATCCAGACGAGATCGGTCTCGTCCTGGTCGTCCAGGGCGATGCCCGGGCGAATGCCGGCATGAACGAAGACCGCTTCCTCGCGGCGGAACATCACCGGGCGGCTTTCCAGAAAGTCGCGATGCGCCTGCGGCACGGCCACCCGCGCCTCGGCATGGACCGGTGCCAGGGGCCGGTCGCCGGCCGCCCGGATGCCATAGGAGGCCAAGGTGTCGGCGCCGCCCAGCCGGGGGTGAAGCCAGGAGAGGTCGCTGCGCAACCCTGGCTCGGGCTCCGCCGGATCGTCGAGAAAGCGCGAGAACATGCGGTCATGGTTGCCGCGCAGCACCACCCAGTCCCGCCCGTCGCCGAGACCCGCGATCAGGAAGTCGATCACCCCCCGGCTGTCGGGTCCGCGATCGACGAGATCGCCGAGATGGACCACCGGCGCCGCGACACCTTCGCGCGCCATATCCGCCGCGATGCGCTCATGGGCCGCGCGCAGCAGGTCGATCTGGCCGTGAATGTCGCCGACGGCATAGGTGGTCATGGAGGCCCTCGCCTGCCGGGCATAGGCGGGATGCCGTCCCGCCACAAGCCTGCGCCGGCAAGGGCCCGACCGTTCATCCGACGTCGAACTGCAGCGCCTTGACCTGCTGGAACATGCCGGTCGATTCCAGCGTGTCGATCACCTTCGGGTCGATCGCCTGGTCGAGATAGAGGATGGCGATCGCATCCTGCCCCACGCCCGAGCGGCCGAGGGTGAAGTTGGCGATGTTGACGTTGTTCTTGCCCATGGTCATGCCGAGAAGACCGATGATCCCAGGCACGTCCTCGTTGGTGGTATAGAGCATGTGGCGCCCGATCTCGGCGTCGATGTTGATGCCCTTGATCTGGATGAAGCGCGGCTTGCCGTCCGAGAAGCAGGTGCCCGCCACCGAGCGCTCGCGCTTGTCGGTCACCATCGTCACCTTGATATAGGCGTCGAAGACCCCGGTCTTGTCCTGCCGCGTGGTCGAGACCTGGATGCCGCGTTCCTTGGCCACCACCGGCGCCGAGACGAGGTTCACATCCGGGTTCGAGGCCTTCATCACCCCGGCGATCACCGCCTGGTTGAGCGCCGGCAGGTTCATCGACGCGACCCGGCCGTCATAAAGGATGTTGATGGCGCGGATCGGCTCGGCCGTCATCTGGCCGATGAAGGCGCCGAGGTGGCTCGCCAGCCTGATCCAGGGGCCCATGACCGCCGCTTCCTCGGCGGTGACATTGGGCATGTTGAGCGCGTTCTGCACCGCCCCGGTCAGCAGATAGTCGGACATCTGCTCGGCGACCTGCAGCGCCACGTTCTCCTGCGCCTCGGTGGTGGAGGCGCCGAGATGCGGGGTGCAGACGACATTGGCGTGGTGAAAGAGCGGATTGTCGGTCGCCGGCTCCACCTCGAAGACATCGAGCGCCGCGCCGGCGACATGGCCGCTGTCGAGCGCCTCCTTCAGCGCCGCCTCGTCCACCAGCCCGCCGCGCGCGCAGTTGATGATCCGCACGCCCTTCTTCGTCCTGGCGAGGTTCTCGCGCGACAGGATGTTCCGCGTCTTGTCGGTCAGCGGCACATGCAGGGTGATGAAGTCGGCCTTGGCGAGCAGCTCGTCCAGCTCCACCTTGTGCACGCCAAGGCTGCGGCCGCGTTCTTCCGACAGGAAGGGATCATAGGCGATCACCCGCATGTGCAGCCCCACCGCCCGCTCGCAGACGATGCCGCCGATATTGCCGGCGCCGATGACGCCGAGGGTCTTGTTGTAAAGCTCGACCCCCATGAAGCGGCTCTTCTCCCACTTGCCCGCATGGGTGGAGGCATTGGCCTCGGGGATCTGGCGCGCCACGGCGAACATCATGGCGATCGCATGCTCGGCCGTGGTGATGGAGTTGCCGAAGGGCGTGTTCATCACGATCACGCCCTTGCGGCTGGCCGCCGGGATATCGACGTTATCGACCCCGATCCCGGCCCGGCCGACGACCTTCAGGCGGGCGGCCTTTTCCAGCAGCTTCTCCGTCACCTTGGTGGCGGAGCGGATGGCGAGGCCGTCATACTGGTCGATGGCGGCAAGGAGGGCATCCTTGTCCTTGCCGAGCTTGGGCAGGTAATCGACCTCGATCCCCCGGTCGCGGAAGATCTGGACGGCGGTTTCGGACAGTTCGTCGGAGACGAGGACTTTGGGCATTGGAGTTCCTTCCGGAGTGTCACCCCCGCGCAGGCGGGGGTCTCTGGGTCCGCGGGAGACCCCCGCTTGCGCGGGGGTGACGGGTGAATTGGGTCAGGCCGCCGGTGCGAGGGCAGCGATCTCGGCGGCGAAGGCCCAGTCGATCCAGGGCATCAGCGCTGCGACATCGGCGGTCTCCACCGTCGAGCCGCACCACAGGCGCAGGCCGGGAGGCGCATCGCGATAGGCGCCGGCGTCGAGCGCCACGCCGGCCTTTTCCAGCCGCTTGGCCACCGCCTTGGCAAAGCTCGCGCCATCGGTGATGCGCGGGTCGGTGAACCTTAGGCAGACCGAGGTGTTGGACGCCGTCTCCGGGTCCTCGGCAAGGTTGGCGATCCACGGGCGCGAGGCGCAGAAATCGCCGACGACCGCCGCATTGGCCTCGGACCTTGCGATCAGCGCCGGCAGGCCGCCGATGGCCTCGGCCCATTTCAGCGCCACAAGATAGTCCTCGACGCAGAGCATCGAGGGGGTGTTGATCGTCTCGCCTTCGAAGATGCCCTCGATCAGCTTGCCGCCCTTGGTCAGGCGGAAGATCTTCGGCAGGGGCCAGGCGGGCTTGTGGCTCTCCAGCCGCGCCACCGCCCGGGGACTGAGGATCAGCACGCCATGCCCGCCCTCGCCGCCCAGCGCCTTCTGCCAGGAGAAGGTGGTGACGTCGAGCTTGTCCCAGGGCAGGTCCATCGCGAAGGCGGCCGAGGTCGCGTCGCAGATCGTCAGGCCCTGGCGGGTGGCGGGGATCGCCTCGCCGTTGGGCAGACGGACGCCGGAGGTGGTGCCGTTCCAGGTGAAGACCACATCCCGGTCGAAATCGACGAGGGAGAAATCGACGATCTGCCCATAGGGCGCGATGCGCACCGTGGTGTCGAGTTTGAGCTGCTTGACCACATCGGTGACCCAGCCTTCGCCGAAGCTTTCCCAGGCCAGCATCTCGACCGGACGGGCGCCAAGCAGCGACCACAGCGCCATCTCGACGGCGCCGGTATCGGAGGCCGGGACGATGCCGATGCGATAGTCGGCCGGGACCCGCAGGACCGAACGGGTCCGGTCGATGGCGTCCTTGAGCTTCGCCTTGCCGACGGCGGCGCGATGCGAGCGGCCGAGGGGCGCGTCGGCGAGAAGGTCGAGCGAGAAGCCGGGGATTTTGGCGCAGGGGCCCGAGGAGAAGCGCGGGTTTGCCGGGCGCGCGGCCGGCGGGGTCAGATCGGTCATGGTAGCCTTCCAGCTAAAAGCCCTTCGTTGGGGAAGGGTGTCCCGCCGCCGCCTTTAGCGGGAGATGCGACGCTTCGCAAGCCGGTTGCGACGGGCTCCTTCGGGAAGCGTCACACGGTGGGACGCCTCGTTTTATTGTCTTTGTTCAGTATGTTGGAAAATTTTGGCAAGTGTTTGTTAGGGATTCGCCGCCCCAAATCATGTCCAGCCCGAGGACATGGGTTCGCCGGCTGGCGCGCAGCCCGCCGACGCGGTGCCCCTGTCATCCCCGCGCAAGCGGGGATCTCACTGCGCCCCGCGCCCTGCGCCTCGTGAAGCGCCGGGAAGGGGTGGCCTTGGCCAGATCCCCCGGGAGACCCCCGCTGGCGCGGGGGTGACAGTCTGGGCCACGGATTGCGCCGGGC
>CAZRQN010000029.1:1165-3585 GCA_964602115.1 uncultured Rhodobacterales bacterium | reverse complement strand
CGGGAGACCCCCGCTGGCGCGGGGGTGACAGTCTGGGCCACGGATTGCGCCGGGCTCACCATGTCGTGGCCAGGGGGCGCGGCCGGGCCCCCTGGCCTCGCACGGGAGTGGAGGCTCCGGGGCGGGGTCTGCAGGGTCTGCGGGGCGGGGGAGGGGCGGGCCTTGGCCTGCCGTGCCCGGCGCTCTGGCCAGGCGCGGCGAAACCGGCTACGGCGCCCCGGTCCCTCGCAGCGGAGCGCCGCCGATGTTCGTTGCCGTCCTCATCACCGATCCCGCCCGCCCGGACCTCGACCGGACGACGGCGGAGGCGCTGCGCAATGCCTGGGGGGGCGGAGCGATCCGCTGGCTGAACCCGGGCGTGGCGGCGGAGTTCGGCCTGCCTGCTGTCCCCGCCAACCGCTGGGAGGTCTGGGGCGAGATGCAGGCGCGGGGGATCGACCTGTGCCTGGTGCCGGTCGAGGGCCGGCGCAAGCGCCTGCTGCTGGCGGACATGGATTCCACCATGATCGGGCAGGAATGCATCGACGAACTGGCCGCCGAGGCCGGGGTGGGCGCGCATGTTGCGGCGATCACCGCGCGCGCGATGAACGGCGAGATCGGCTTCGAGGGCGCGCTGCGCGAGCGGGTGGCGCTTCTGGCCGGCCTGCCGGAGACGGTGATCGGCAAGGTGCTGGACAGCCGGATCACGCTGGCCGCAGGGGGGCCGGCTCTGGTTGCCACGATGAAGGCACAGGGCGCCCGGGCGGCGCTGGTCTCCGGCGGCTTTACCGCCTTCACCGAAACGGTGGCGGCGCGGCTGGGCTTTGACGAGCATCGCGCCAACCTGCTGCTTGCCGAGGACGGCAGGCTGACCGGCGCGGTGGCCGAGCCGATCCTCGGGCGGGCGGCCAAGGTCGAGGCGCTGGGCGAGATCGCCGCGCGGCTGGGGATCGGGGCGGAGGACGCGCTGGCGGTGGGTGACGGAGCCAATGACCTCGGCATGCTCAAGGCCGCCGGCATGGGCGTGGCGCTGCATGCCAAGCCGGCGGTGGCGGCGGAGGTCGATCTGCGGATCAACCACGGCGACCTGACGGCGCTGCTTTACCTTCAGGGCTATGCCGCCGAGGAGTTCGCCGCGTGATCGTGCGGCCGGCAACGCCGGAGGATGCCGCCGGCATGACGGCGCTCCTCAATGCGGTAATCGCCATCGGCGGCACCACGGCGCATGAGGAGCCGAAGACCGAGGCCGAGGTGCTGGGCGACTATGTCATCGGGCCGGACGTGCTTTCGTCCGTGGTGGCCGAGGACGACGGGCGGATCATCGGCTGGCAGTCGGTGGGCTGGTGGAAGGGCGATCCGCATATCGGCAGCTTCGTCCTGCCAGGGCTGCAGGCGCGCGGCACCGGGGCGGCGATGTTCGCGCTGACCTGCGCGGCGCTGCGCGCCCGGGGTCCGGGCCATATCATCGCCTCGATCCGCGCCGACAACGTGCCGGGACTGGCCTATTACGCGCGGATGGGGTTCCGCGACCTGGCCACCGATCCCGATTTCGCGTTGCGGGACGGGCGCCGCGTCGGGCGCGTCGAGCGCCGCTTCGACCTGTGAGCCGGCAATGGTCGAACTGACGGCAACGCTTGTCCTGCTGTTGATCCTCGCCGCCTTCTGCGCCGGTTTCGTCGATGCCATCGCCGGGGGTGGCGGGCTCATCACCGTGCCGGCGCTGATGCTTGCCGGCCTGCCGCCGGTGCAGGCGCTGGCGACGAACAAGCTGCAGGGCTCCTTCGGGTCCGGTTCGGCCATGGCGCATTACGCCCGCGCCGGGCAGGTGCGCCTGGGCGAGCAGGGGCGGATGGCGGCGGTCTCGCTGGTGGCGGCGGCTCTGGGTTCCGGTCTGGCGCTGATGCTGCCGCCGGGCACGCTGCGTCTGGTGCTGCCGGTGCTGCTGGTCGGGGTGGCGCTGTTCTTCCTCGTCAAGCGCGACCTCGGCGATGCCGACCGCAGCGCCCGCCTGCCGCCCGCGACCTTCGCCGTCACCCTGGTGCCGGCGGTGGCGTTCTACGACGGGTTGCTCGGCCCCGGCACGGGTTCGTTCTTCATGCTGGGCTTCGTGATGCTGGCCGGGCACGGGCTTTTGCGTGCCACGGCGCATACCAAGACGCTGAACTTCGCCTCCAACCTCGGCTCGCTGGCGGTCTTTGCCCTGGCCGGCGGGGTGTGGTGGGGGCTGGGCCTCGCCATGGGTGCGGCGCAGATGGCCGGGGCGCAGCTGGGCGCGCGGATGGCGGTGCGGCTGGGGGCGCGGGTGATCCGGCCGCTGCTTGTCGTCGTGTCGCTGGCGCTGGCGGCGAGGCTGATCTGGACGAGCTGGCTGCAGGCGTGATCCATCCGCGCGGCAAGGCGGCGTGAATACCCGTCCCGGGCCTGACTCAGCCTGCCCCGGG
>CAZRQN010000029.1:0-1065 GCA_964602115.1 uncultured Rhodobacterales bacterium | reverse complement strand
CCAGCACCGCCTGCGCCTCGGGCGTGGACCAGTCGGCATCGCCGATCAGGCGTGCGGCCTCGCGGCCCTCGGGATCGAGGATCAGGGTGACGGGCAGGCCGAGGATGCCCATGCTGCGGGCCAGGTCCGAGCCCGGGTCGCGCAGCACCGGCAGGCCGGTGATCCCCGCCTCCTCGAAGAAGCGGGTGATCGCGGCGGGCGGGTTGCGGCCGGTGGCGACGGTGACGACCGGCACGCCGCTTTCGGCCAGCCGCGCCAGCGTCGGCATTTCCTTGCGGCAGGGGGCGCACCAGGTGGCCCAGAAGTTCACCACCACCCATTGCCCGCGCCATTCCGTCAGACTGCGCGGCGCATCGGCAAGGTCGATCAGCGCCACCTCCGGCACCTCCACCGGCACCGTATGGACCGCGAGTTTCCGCATGTCGCCGGCCTTGGCGGCCTCGGCCGCCGCAGGATCGGCCGAAGCCGGGGTGGCGAGGGCGAGGGCCAGCGTGTAGAGGACGGCGAGGATGCGCAAACCAGACTCCGGGGCCGAGACGATGACCGACAGCAACGCCATGTGGGGCGGGCGCTTCGCCGCCGGGCCGGATGCGATCATGACGGCGATCAACGCCTCCATCGCCTTCGACCGGCGGCTCTACGCCCAGGACATCGCGGGCAGCCGCGCCCATGCCGCGATGCTCGCCGCGCAGGGCATCATCAGCGATAGCGATGCGGCGGCGATCCGGGAAGGGCTGCTCACCGTCTTGTCAGAGATCGAGGGCGGGACGTTCACCTTCCGCACCGATCTGGAGGATATCCATCTCAACGTCGAGAGCCGGCTGACCGAGCTGATCGGCGAGGCGGGCAAGCGGCTGCACACCGGCCGCAGCCGCAACGACCAGGTGGCGGTGGATTTCCGGCTCTGGGTCCGCGACCAGTGCGATGCGGCGATCACCGGGATCACCGCGCTGATGACGGCCTTCGTCGCCCAGGCGGAGGCCGGGGCGGACTGGGTGATGCCGGGCTTCACCCATCTGCAGACCGCGCAGCCCGTGACCTGGGGCCATCACATGCTGGCCTATG
>CAZRQN010000028.1:0-27956 GCA_964602115.1 uncultured Rhodobacterales bacterium | reverse complement strand
GAGGGATCGGCCACCGGGCTCGACCTCTCCGGTCCCGCCGTCGCGGCCTTCGCCCGCTCCGAGGCCGGGCGGGCGGCGCTGAGCCGTTCCGGCGAGGCGGCGAGCGTGGAGATCGTCGAGGTCCTGCAGTTCGGCGAGGCGGTGCTGATCCGCCTGAACGACCGTGCCCCGGGGCAGGGCGGTCTGCCGCCGGGAGAGGCCTGGCGGGCGCTTCTGGAGGAGGACGGGCGGCTCGTCACGCTGACTGCGGCCGGTGCCGGCGCGGCAGATGATGCCGGACGGTTGCTGATCCGCCGCTTCCTTGCCGCCTTCTCCTCTGCCAATCGCGGCTGAGACCGCCGGGGATCTTGCGGGCGCGGGCAAGTCGTTGTCCATTGTGTCAACCAAATTCCATGATGGTTCGGCGGGGCAGGGAGCGTCGCAAGCGGATGGTCGGCCGGTCAGAGGGGCTCATCGGACGGATCGCGCACCGGCGCGCGCTGGCGCGCTGGACCCGCGTGGCCGACGCCGCTGCCGATCTGGAGCTGGACGAGATCCGGCGCCAGCGCGGGCGCGCCTCGGCCCTGCGCCGGCTGCTGGAGCGGGTGATCGACCAGGCCGACCGGCGGCTGGCGGTTTCCGTCCTGCCGCCGGCGCCGCTGGGGGCGGACTGGATCTGGCGGCCCCAGCCCTGGGCCGCGCCGCTCGCCAGATCCGGGGTGGTGGTGCCGGCCACCGGCAGCGAGATTTGCCCGGGGGTCACGCTTCACCACGACGCTCCGGGCGCCGCGCTGACGCTGCGCCAGATCGCGGCGCGCGGCGCCGCCGATCCCGCGCCCTTCGCGCTCGCGCTCGACTGCCTCGACTTTCCCGGCTCGTTCCTGTCGCTGGCCCTCGCCCTGCCGGAGGCGGCGCAGCGCGGTCTGCGCAGCCGTCACCTCCTGCGGGTCACCGCCGATCTGGCGATGGAACGTCCGGTGGAGGTCTTCGCGCGCCTGAACCTCCGCCATGGCCCCAACCACGAGCAACTGGTGCAGCAGTTGCGCCCGGGCCGGATCGAGGTCGAATTCGACCTCAGCGGCACGCGGATGAACGAACGCCGGGTGGAGGCGATGTGGCTGGACCTGATCTTCGAGAGCCCCGCAATGAACCGCTTTGTCCTGGCCGATCTGGTGCTTTGCCGCCGGCCGCGGGCCGAACTGTGAGGAGGCGCCGATGGCCGCAGGGATGACGCTGACGCGCACACGGCTTCTGGCCGGGGTCTGGGAAGGGATCCTCAGCGGCGTCAGCGGCACGCCGGCGCTGGAGGCGCTGCTGCGCGGGCGCCCGGTCGAGGGGCTTTCGGTCACGGCGATGGCGGGAGAATCCGGACGGTTTGCCGTGCGCCTGCCGATCCCCGCCGAGGCGGTGGCCGAAGGGGTGGAAACCGTCCTGATCCGCGACTGCGCCTCGGGCGAAACGCTGGACCATGTCACCGTCGCTGCCGGCCCGGCGGCCGAGGCGGAACTCAGGGCCGAGATCGCGCTGATGCGGGCGGAGCTGGACCTGCTGAAGGCCGCCTTCCGCCGCCATGTCCGCGACGGCGCCTGAACCGGTCGCGCTTCCCTTGCAAGACTGGGCCCCTATGCCGGCGGCCCCCCACCCCCATCCCCTCCCCTCGAGGGGAGGGGAGGCGCTTCCGCAGCCACCCTCTCCAGCGCCGGGCCTCAGCCTTCCGGATGGAAGAAGTTCCACACCGTCTCGGCCATCGCCTGGCTGATCCCCGGCGCGTCCATCAGGTCGGGCAGCGCGGCGCGGGCCACCGCCTTGGCCGAGCCGAAATGCGCCAGCAGCGCCCGCTTGCGTGCCGCGCCGACGCCGGGGATGTCGTCCAGCGGCGTGGCCCCCACCGCCTTGGCGCGCTTCGCCCGGTGCGCGCCGATCGCCCAGCGGTGGGCCTCGTCGCGCAGGCGCTGGACGAAGTACAGCACCGGATCGTTGCGCGGCAGGGCGAAGGGCGGCTCGCCCGGGCGGTGGAACTCCTCCTTGCCGGCATCGCGGTCCACACCCTTGGCCACGCCGACGAAGGGAATGTCGTCCACCCCCAGTTCCGCCAGGATCTCTCCCACCGCCGAGACCTGCCCGGCGCCGCCGTCGATCAGCAGCAGGTCCGGCCAGGCGTCTGTCTTGCGCTCCGGGTCCTCCTTCAGCAGCCGCTCGAAACGCCGGGTCAGCATCTCGCGCATCATGCCGAAATCGTCGCCCTGGGCGCCGGCCTCGGACTTGATGTTGAACTTGCGGTACTGGCTCTTGATGAACCCCTCGGCCCCGGCCACGACCATTCCGCCGACCGCGTTCGTCCCCTGGATATGCGAGTTGTCGTAGATCTCGATCCGCTTCGGCGGCGCGTCCAGCTCGAAAGCCTCGGCCAGCCCGGCCAGGAGCTTGTTCTGGGTGGCGCTCTCCGCCATCCGCCGGCCCAGGGCCTCCCGCGCGTTGCGGGCGGCATTCTCGACCAGTTCGGCCTTCTCGCCCCGCTGCGGCACCGCCAGCTCGACCTTGCGGCCCGCCCGGTCCGACAGGACCGTGGCCAGCAGGTCGGGATCTTCCACTGCATGCGACAGAAGGATCAGGCGCGGCGGCTCGCGGTCGTCGTAGAACTGGGCAAGGAATGCCTGCAGGATCTCCGGCGCCTCGGCTCCGCCGCCGATGCGGGGGTGGAAGTCGCGGCTGCCCCAGCTCTGGTTGGCGCGGATGAAGAAGACCTGCACGCAGGCCTGCCCGCCTTCGAGATGCAGCGCCACCACATCCGCCTCGGCCACGCCGCGCGGATTGATCCCCTGGCTGGACTGGATCGCGGTCAGCGCCCGGATGCGGTCGCGCAGGGCGGCGGCGCGCTCGAATTCCATCGCCTCGGCCGCCGCGCCCATGGCCTTGGCAAGGTCGGCCTGCACGGTGGTGGTCTTTCCCTCCAGGAACCGCCGGGCATCGGCCACCAGCGAACCATAGTCCTGGGCATTGATCTTTCCCGTGCAGGGGGCCGAGCATCGCTTGATCTGGAACAGGAGGCAGGGCCGCGTCCGGCTCTCGAACATCGCATCCGAGCAGTTGCGCAGCAGAAAGACCTTCTGGAGCTGGTTGAGCGTGCGGTTGACCGCGCCGGCCGAGGCGAAGGGCCCGTAGTAGTGGCCCGTCTCCGCCTTGCGGCCCCGGTGCTTCTTGATCTGGGGAAAGGCGGTTTCGGTCGAGATCAGGATATTGGGAAAGCTCTTGTCGTCGCGCAAAAGCACGTTGTAGCGCGGCTTCAGCTGCTTGATGAGGTTCTGCTCCAGAAGCAGCGCCTCGGTCTCGGTCCGCGTGGTCAGGAAGGTCATCGACGCGGTTTCGCGGATCATCCGGGCGATGCGCGGCGAATGGCCCGAGGCGCGGGCGTAGTTCGACACCCGTGCCTTCAGGTCGCGGGCCTTGCCGACATAAAGCACTTCCGAGGCCGCGTTCAGCATCCGATAGACCCCGGGCTGCGGCCCGAGATGGCGCAGATAGGACTGGATCACCTCCTGTCCGGTCCGGCTGGCATGCGCGCCCGTGTCACCCTCCTCCGTCACCGCGCCGCCGCCTCCCTGCAGGTCCGATTCTGCCTCAGGGCTGCAACGCCGCGCCGGGTTGCGCAAGGGTAAAGGCATCCACGGAATCTGTGGACAAGTCTGTTGGAAACGATTCCGGAGCGGAGAATTTCCCTTGTTTTCGGCCCGCTTCGCGCAACTGCCCAAAATTTAGGCGAATTTGCAAGCCGTTGAAAATCAACGAAAGAATCTTGAACGCTTGGAAAAACAGGCACTTGCATCACACAAGCGTCACAGCAACGTTACGTCAACCGCAGCGGTGGACAACTCGCACGGGAGGGGCGCTCATCCCTCGCGGATGCCAAGGATATCTGGGGTCTGCCAGCCCAGATGCTGGCCGCCATCGACGCAGATCACCTGGCCCGTCACCGCCCGTGCGTCCACGAGGTAGCCCAGTGCCGCGCAGATGTCCTCCGCATCCGCGCCACGCCGCAGGATGGTCCCGGCGCGCTGGCGGGCGAAATGCTCTTCCGTCTGCTTCGCGCCCTGCAAGGTGGGGCCAGGCGCAATGGCATTGACGCGGATTGCCGGGGCCAGCGCCTGCGCTGCCGTCCGCGTGAAGGCCCAGAGCCCCATCTTCGACAGCGTATAGGTCATGAACTCCGGCGTGAGCTTGTGGATCCGCTGGTCGATCAGGTTGACCACAAGCCCGGTCGCCAGGGGCTCGCCGCCCGCGCTCGCCGCCGCAGGCGCCTGGGCGGCGAAGGCCTGGGTCAACAGGAAAGGCGCCCGCAGGTTGGAACCGAAATGCCGGTCCCAGGAGCGGCGCGTCGCCGATTTCAGCGTGTCGTATTCGAAGATCGAGGCGTTGTTGACCAGAACCGTCAGCGGCCCGCCCAGCGCCGAAGCCGCGCGGGAGACCAGCGCCCCGGCCTCGTCCTCGTCCAGAAGATCGGCGCCCAGCGCCTCGGCCTGCCGCCCCAGCGCCCGGATCGCGGCCACGACTTCGGCCGCCTCGGCCGCCGCCCCGTGGAAATGCACCGCCACGTCATGGCCACGCCGGGCAAGCTCCAGCGCCATCGCCCGTCCGATGCGCCGCGCCGCGCCGGTGACAAGCGCCCGGCCGCTCACGGCCGCCGTCCCTTCTCGCAACTGCAGCGCTCGCCGGCGCCGATCAGGCGCCCGCAACGGCCGCAGAGCAGCGCTCCTCCCGAGCGGGTCCGGGGGGGATTGCGTCCAAGGCCCAGCGCCCGGCCGACGAGGACCAGCGCCGCCATCGCCAGAAGGAACAGCAGGACGACCTTGATCAGCACTCAGAGCCCCCAGCGCGCCCAATGCGCGCGCTCCTCGATCTCGTCCAGCGCACCCTGCACCGCCGTCCGGCCCAGCGACAGGCCGGAGAAACGGCTGAGCCGCGTCCGGCGCGGCTCCAGCAGGCGGAAGCGCGGCTTCTCGCCGTAAAGCTCGGTCATCTTCGGCACCAGATGGGCGATGCCATCGACAAGGCCGAGATCCGCTGCCTCCTGCCCCACCCAGATATCGGCGTTGAAGAGATCCGCGCCTTCCTTCAGCCGGGTTCCGCGCCGCGCCTTCACATGGTCGATGAAGGCGGCATGGATCGGCGCCTGCAGCGCCTTCAGCCGGGCCACGTCTTCGGGCCTTTCGGGCAGGAAAGGGTCGGCCAGCGACTTCGACTTTCCGGCGGTGATCACCCGGCGCTCGACCCCCAGACGCGACATCGCCTCGGGAAAGCCGAAACCGGCGAAGATCACCCCGATGGACCCGACGATCGAGCTGCGGTCCACCCAGATGTGATCGGCGGCACAGGCCAGCCAGTAGCCGCCCGAGGCGGCCACGTCCTCGACAAAGGCATGGACCGGCACGCCCGTCTTCTCCGCCAGCCGGCGGATGCGGGCGGCGATCAGCGAGGATTGCGCCGCCGAGCCGCCCGGAGAATTGACGATCAGCGCCACCGCTGCGGGCTTGCTCCGGGTGAAGGCGCGCTCGATCACCGGGGCAAGCAGGGCATCCGACAGCCCGCTCGACATGCGCGAGCCCGAGACGATGGCCCCTTGCAGCCGGATCACCGGGATGCGCGGGCGGCGGCCTGAGAGGATGCTGAACATGGGTTCCGATGTAGGGCGCCGCCCCCGGCGCCGCAAGCGCGGCCGCCGCAGGCTCAGAAGTCGATGGCCAGGCCCTTCTTCTCCCAGTCGCCGTAACGGGCCGGGTCCGGACCCTCGCGGCCGCCAAGCTCGACCGGCCGGTCGGGGGCGGGTTTCCGCCGGCGCGCCTCGGCCTCGGCCAGCGCGCGCTGCGCCTCCGGCGGCAGGTCACTGCGGGTCTGCGGGGTTTCCTCGGCCATGGCGCTGTTATACGGGCCGTGGCGGAAGCGGCAAGGACGGGTGGCATGGTCGAAGGGCTTACGGCACGGCGGGCGGCGCTGCGGCTTCTCGGCGCCGTCCTGGGCGAGGGGCGGATGCTGGCCGATCTGGCCGACCCGGCGCTTCCTCCCGCCGACCGCGCCCGTGCCGGAAGGCTCGCGGCGCAGGTCCTGCGCCATGTCGAGCCGGTGGACCGGGCGCTGGCGCCCTTCCTGCGCAAGGCGCCGCCCCTCGCCGCGATGAACGCGATGCGGCTGGCGGTGGTGGAGATGGCGCTCGAAGGTGCCGCCGCGCATGGTGCGGTGAATGCCGCCGTGGCGCTGCTGCGCGAAGGCGGGAGGACAGCACATCTTGCCGGCCTGACCAATGCCGTGCTGCGCAAGGTTGCGGCGCTGGAGGCGCCCCTGGCCGGCCTGCCGGTGCAGCGCCTGCCGCGCTGGCTGCGCCAGCCGCTCGTGCATGCCTGGGGCCGCGAGGCGGTTGCGGCGATGGAGGCGGTGCAGGCGGAGAGCCCACCCATCGACCTGACCCTGCGTCCGGGCGCCCTGCCGCCGCCGGGCGGCGAGGTCCTTCCCGGCGGCTCGGTCAGGATGCCGGCCGGCACCCAGGTGACGGCGCTGCCGGGATGGGAGGCGGGCGATCTCTGGGTGCAGGATGCGGGCGCCGCCCTGGCCGCCCGTGTCCTGGCGCCGCAGGCGGGAGAGCAGGTGATCGACCTCTGCGCCGCGCCGGGCGGCAAGACGCTGCAGCTCGCCGCCGCCGGGGCGCAGGTGACGGCGGTGGATGTGTCCGAGCATCGTCTGTCCCGCCTGCGCGACAACCTCTCGCGCACCAGGCTGACGGCCGGGGTGGTGGCCGGGGATGCGCTCCACTGGATGCCGGACGCACCGGTGGACGCGGTCCTGCTCGACGCCCCCTGCTCGGCCACCGGCACGATCCGCCGCCACCCCGACCTGCCCTTCGTCAAGGATGGCAGCGACCTGCCGGCGCTCGTCGCCCTCCAGGCGGGGCTGATCGACCGGGCGCTTGCCATGTTGCGCCCGGGCGGGCGGCTGGTCTTCGCCACCTGCTCGCTCCTGCCCGCCGAGGGCGAGGAGCAGATCGCCGCCGCGCTGGCCCGCCATCCCGGCCTGGCGCTGGAGGCGGCTGCGGCCCCGGACCTTGATCCGCTCTGGCAGCGCCCGGATGGCAGCCTGCGCCTGCGCCCCGACCATTGGGCGCAACGTGGCGGGATCGACGGCTTCTTCGTCGCCCGCCTGCGGCGGAGTTGAGCCGCCAGGACGCGCGGCGGCTGACAGGCGGTCCCTGTGGCGCTACATTGGCGCCGAAGACCCGGACAGCGGGCGGCAATCACCTTCGGCGGGCAGCAGGCGGTTCATGACAGGCGGCGCAGGTCCGACGGGCATCGAACGTCAGGTGGCGGAGTGGCGCAACCGCCGCGCCGCACGGGCGGCCGGCAAGACGCCCGCCGCGACCGGCTTTCTCGCCATGCCCGAGCCGCGTTCGATCGGCATGCACGGGCGCGGGCGCCAGCTCGCCTCCGGCCGGTTCCAGATGGCGGGGCGGCTGATCGAGGCGCCGGGCACCGCGCTGTGGGACATCGAGGTCAGCGATCCCGAGTTCTGGAAGGAGGCGCACGGCTTCCACTGGCTCGACGATCTCGCCGCCGCCGCCGATCCGGCGGCCCAGGTCAGGGCGCAGGAATGGGCCTTCGGCTGGATCGCCCGCTTCGGCGAGGGCTCCGGTCCGGGCTGGACGCCCGAACTGACCGGCCGGCGGCTGGTGCGCTGGATCAACCACGCGCTGATGCTCCTGAACGGCAGGCGCGGGCAGGAGGCGGAGTTCCTCGCCGCCATCTCGGCGCAGGTCGAGTTCCTTTCCCGCCGCTGGCCGGCCACCCTTCCCGGCCTGCCGCGCTTCGAGGCCCTGGCCGGGCTGGTCTGCGCCGGGCTGGCGCTCAACGGCATGGGTGGCGTCACCGCTCCGGCGCTGGCGGCGCTCGAAACCGAATGCGCCCGCGAGATCGACAGCCAGGGCGGCATTGCCAGCCGCAATCCCGAGGAGCTGCTGGAGGTCTTCACCCTGCTCACCTGGGTGTGCCAGGCCCTGACCGAGGCGCGGCGGCCGCTGCCCGAGGCGCTGGCCGGCGCCATCCGCCGCCTTGCCCCCTGCCTGCGCACCCTGCGCCATGCCGATGGCGGGCTGGCGCGGTTCCATGGCGGCGACCGGGGGATGGAAGGCTGGCTCGACCATGCGCTGGCGGCCTCCGGGGTCAGGATACCGGCAAGTCCGGGCCCGGCCATGGGCTTCCTGCGCCTGCACGCCGGCCGCACCTCGGTCATCGTCGATGGTGCCGACCCGCCCTCCGGCCCCGGCGGGGCGCGGGCCCATGCCTCGACGCTCGCTTTCGAGCTGACCTCGGGCCGCCGGCCGCTGATCGTCTCCTGCGGCCCGGGCGGTTTCTTCGGCCCGGTCTGGCGCAAGGCGGGGCGGGCCACCCTGTCGCATTCCACCCTGTCGCTCGACGGCTATTCCTCCTCGCGTTTCGGGCGCGGGAAGGACGGTGCCTTTCTCGAACGCGCCCATGTCGTCGTCGCCCGCCAGATCCCCTATCCCGAGGGCCAGGGCCTCTATCTCGCCCATGACGGCTGGTCGCGCACCCATGGCCTGACCCATGGCCGGCTGCTGACCCTCTCGCATGACGGCCGCAAGCTCACCGGGCAGGACACGCTCGGCCCCACCACCGCCGAGGAGCGCGCCGGTTTCGCAGCCGCCATTGCCCGCCGCAAGGGCGAGCCCCTGCGCCTCACCATCCGCTTCCACCTGCATCCGGAGGTCGATGCCTCGCTCGACATGGGCGGCACGGCCGTCTCGCTGGGGCTGCGCAGCGGCGAGGTCTGGGTCTTCCGTCCGCTCGATCCGGTCGAGATGTCGCTGGAGCCCTCGGTCTTCCTCGAACGCGGGCGGCTCCAGCCCCGCCCCACCCGCCAGATCGTCCTTGCCGCCACCCTTGGCGAGGCCGAGCGCGTCATCGGCTGGACCTTGGCGAAAGCTCAGGATACGCCGCTGGCCATCCGCGATCTCGGCCAGACGGACCCGGCCGAGGCGTAAGCCTGGCCGAGGAGGTTCCGACCCATGCACGAGCGTATTCCGATCGGCCGCGCGCTGCTGTCCGTCTCGGACAAGTCCGGCCTCATCGACCTCGCCCGCGCGCTCCATGCCCAGGGGGTGGAGCTGATCTCCACCGGCGGCACGGCCAAGGCCCTGCGCATGGCCGAACTGCCGGTGCAGGATGTCTCCGAGGTGACGGGTTTCCCCGAGATGATGGATGGCCGGGTCAAGACCCTGCATCCGAACATCCATGGCGGGCTTCTGGCGCTGCGCGACGATGACGAGCACCTGCTGGCCATGGCCGCGCATGGCATCTCCCCGATCGACCTTCTGGTGGTCAATCTCTATCCGTTCGAGGCCACGGTGGCGCGCGGCGCGTCCTATGGCGAATGCGTCGAGAACATCGACATCGGCGGACCGGCGATGATCCGGGCGGCGGCGAAGAACCACCGCTTCGTCGCCGTTGTCACCGATCCGGAGGATTATCCGGCCCTGCTGGCCGAGATGGCGGTGGACGGCGCGACCTCGCTCGCCTTCCGCCAGAAGCTGGCGCTCAATGCCTATGGCCGGACAGCGGCCTATGACGCGGCCGTCTCCGCCTGGATGGCCGATGCCACGGGCGAGGCCAGCCCGCGCCGGCGGGTCTTTGCCGGCCGGCTGGTGCAAGGGCTGCGCTATGGCGAGAACCCGCATCAGGCGGCGGCCTTCTATGCCGATGGCTCCGGCCGGCCCGGCGTGGCCACGGCGCGGCAATGGCAGGGCAAGGAACTCAGCTACAACAACCTCAACGATACCGATGCGGCGCTGGAACTGGTGGCGGAACTGCCGGCGGAGACCCCGGCCTGCGTCATCGTCAAGCACGCCAATCCCTGCGGCGTGGCCACCGCCGCGACGCTGGAAGAGGCCTATGCCCGTGCCTTCGACGCCGACCGGGTCTCGGCTTTCGGCGGTATCGTGGCGCTGAACCACAGGCTGGACGGGGCGACGGCGGAACGGATCGCCGAGATCTTCACCGAGGTCGTGGTGGCACCCGGCGCCGATGCCGAGGCCCGCGCCGTCTTCGCGGCAAAGAAGAACCTGCGCCTGCTGACGCTCGATGCGCTGCCCGATCCGGCGGCGCGCGGGCTGGCGGTGCGGCAGGTCTCGGGGGGCTTCCTGGTCCAGGACCGCGACAGCGGCCGGGTGAACCCGGCGGAGCTGAAGGTCGTGACCCGCCGCGCGCCGAGCGCGGCCGAGATGGCCGATCTCCTCTTCGCCTGGCAGGTGGCCAAGCATGTGAAGTCCAATGCCATCGTCTTCGCCCGTCAGGGTGCCACGGTGGGGGTGGGGGCCGGGCAGATGAGCCGGATCGATTCGACCCGCATCGCCATCCGCAAGGCCGAGGACATGGCCGCCGCCCTGGGCCTGCCCGAGGTGCCGACCAGGGGCGCCGTGGTGGCCTCGGACGCCTTCTTCCCCTTCGCCGACGGGGTGGAGGCGCTGATCTGGGCCGGGGCGACGGCGGTGATCCAGCCCGGCGGCTCGCTGCGCGATGCCGAGGTGATCGCCGCCGCCGAGGCCGCCGGCATCGCCATGGTCTTCACCGGCCAGCGCCACTTCCGGCACTGAGGCGGACGGATGGGCAGGCCTCCGACCACGCGCGATCCTTCGGACCCCCGCTCCTGCGGGCCGCTCCTCAAGCCCTTGCGGGCTTTCCTCGCTTGCGGCGGCTCGGGAGCGAGGAAAGCCCGCAAGGGCTTGAGGAGCAGTCGGGGAGAGGTGGCCGTCGCTCCCTGCCCGGCGATGGGAGGCTGACCCATGCGCCCCGTCCTGCTGACCGCCACGGCCATCTTCGCGCTGGACCAGCTGTCCAAGCTCTGGATCGTCCACCGGCTCGACCTCATCTCGCGCGGGGTGATCGAGGTCTGGCCGCCCTTCCTGATCCTGCGCATGGCCTGGAACGAGGGAATCAACTTCGGCCTTCTGGCCCATGGCGCCGGGCTGGTGCGCTGGCTTCTGGTGGCGGTGGCGCTGGCCATCTCGGCCTGGGTCTGGCGCTGGGTGCGCCGTCCCGGGCAGACAAAGCTTGCGCGGGTCTCGGCGGGCCTCCTGATCGGCGGGGCGCTGGGCAATGTGCTGGACCGGGTGATCTATGGCGCAGTGGCCGATTTCCTCAACATGTCCTGCTGCGGGATCGAGAACCCCTATGCGTTCAATATTGCCGACATCGCCATCTTCGCCGGCGCCATCGGTCTGATCCTCTTCGCCGCCGAGCCGGGCAAACCCCGGCGAAAGACCCCGTGACGGGCCGGATGCGATGGGCTAACAAGGGGCCGCGATGCGGACGGGAACGGGTGGAATGACGGCTGGACGGGGCGCACTGGCGCTGGCGGCACTATTGATGCTCGCCGCCTGCGGCAACCGCGACCGGGTGCCGCATCTGATGAACATCCGCTCCTCCACCGACGGGCCGGACGAATTCGCCATCCTGCCGCCCAAGCCGCTGCAGACGCCGGAAAGCTTCACCGAGCTTCCCGAGCCGACGCCGGGCGGCGCCAACCTGTCCGACCCGACCCCCAATGCCGATGCCGTCGCCGCGCTTGGCGGCGATATCGAAGGGGGGGCAAGGGGCAACGGCGGGCTGGTCAGCCATGCCTCGCGCTACGGGGTGAACCCCGACATCCGCGCCGTATTGGCGGCCGAGGATCTGGAATGGCGCCGCGACAACAAGGGCCGCATCCTTGAGCGGCTGCTGAACGTGAACGTCTATTTCAAGGCCTACGAGGACCAGTCGCTCGACCAGCAGGAAGAGCTGCGCAAGTGGCGCCGGCGTGGCATCCGCACCGTCAGCGCCCCTCCCCCACAGGAAGGTGAATGACGCTCAACTCCGCGTCAGGCGGTCCCTCGCGGGATTGACCGGCGCGCGGACGGCGCTAGCTGTGGGTTGACCCCCGAAGGAAATCCCATGCGCCTTGCTGCCCTTGCCGCCACGATCGCGCTGACGGCTCTGCCCCTCCACGCCGAGGAAGTGAGCGATTTCACACTGGAAAACGGCCTGCAGGTCGTGGTGATCGAGGATCACCGCGCGCCGCTCGCGGTGCAGATGCTGTGGTACAAGGTGGGCTCCGCCGACGAGACCGCCGGCAAGTCCGGCATCGCCCATTATCTCGAACACCTGATGTTCCAGGGGACCGAGCATCTCGCACCCGGCGAGTTCTCCGCCACGGTCGAGGCGCTGGGCGGCGATGACAATGCCTTCACCACCTGGGACACGACCTCCTATTTCCAGCGCATCGCCGCCGAGCACCTGCCGCGGATGATGGAGATGGAGGCCGACCGGATGCGCGGCCTGCTGCTCACCGAGAATGATGCGACGACCGAGCTGCAGGTCATCCTCGAGGAGCGCAGCCAGCGCACCGATACCGATCCCGGCGCGCTCTTTTCCGAGCAGCGGCGGGCGGCGCAGTACATGAACCATCGCTACGGCGTGCCGATCATCGGCTGGCGACAGGAGATGGAGGGGCTGACGCGCGAGGATGCGGTGGCCTTCTACCGCCGCTTCTACGCCCCGAACAACGCGGTGCTGGTCATCGCCGGCGACGTGGATCCCGCCGAGGTGAAGCGCCTGGCGGAAACCTATTACGGCCCGATCGCGCCCACCGAGGGCCTTGCCCCCCGCGTCCGCCCGCAGGAGCCGCCGCATCTGGCCGAGCGCCGGCTGACCATGGCCGACGACCGCGTGGCGCAGCCCTATGTCATCCGCACCTACCTCGCGCCCGAGCGCGATCCGGGCGACCAGAAGACCGCCGCCGCGCTGACCTTCCTTGCCGAATTGCTGGGCGGCAGCGGCACCACCTCGGTCCTTGCCCGGGCGCTGCAGTTCGACGCGCAGAAGGCGGTCTGGGCCGAGGCCTCCTATGACGGCGACGCGGTGGACGACACCGTCTTTTCCATCGCCGCAATGCCCCTGCCGGGGGTGAGCCTGCCGGATCTGGAGGCGGCTCTCGATGCCGAACTGGCGCGGTTCCTGGCCGAGGGCGTTGATCTCGCCGAATTCGAGCGGCTGCGGACCCAGCTGCGCGCGGCCCAGATCTTTGCCCGCGACGAAGTCGAGAACCTGGCCCGCCGCTATGGCGAGGGCCTGTCCAACGGGCTGACGCTGGAAGACATCCGCACCTGGCCCGAGGTGCTTCAGGCGGTGACGCCCGAAGACGTGATGGCTGCGGCGCGCCTGGTGCTCGACCGGCGCAATGCCGTCACCGGCTACCTCGTCCACGATGCCGCCGCCGCCGGGGAGGGCCAGCCGTGATCCGCCGCCTGATCGCCACCCTGACCCTTGTCCTGTCGCCGTTCCTTGCCGGTCCGGCCGGGGCCGCCGCGCCGATCCAGGAAGTTGTCTCGCCCGGCGGCATCCGCGCCTGGCTGATCGAGGATCACGCCATCCCCTTCATGGCGATGGAGATCCGCTTCCGGGGCGGCGCGAATCTCGACCCGCCCGGCAAGCGCGGCGTCACCAACCTGATGGCGGCGCTGATCGAGGAAGGTGCGGGCGAGCTCGATTCGCAGGGCTTCGCCGCCGCCCGCGACGGGCTGGCCGCGAGTTTCGATTTCGATTCGGGTACCGATGCGCTGTCGGTCTCGGTCCAGGCCCTGACCGAGAACCGCGATGCGGCGATGGACCTGCTGCATCTCGCCCTGACCCGGCCGCGCTTCGACGGCGATGCGGTGGAGCGGGTGCGCGGGCAGGTTCTGTCGATCATCGCCTCCGACGACAAGGACCCGTCGTCCATCGCCGGCCGGCTGCTCGACCGCGTCGCCTGGGGCGACCATCCCTATGGCAGCGATCCCAACGGCACGGTCGAAAGCGTCGCCGCGCTGACCCGCGCCGATGTCCAGGCGGCCTTCGCCGGCGCCGTGGCGCGTGACCGCATCTTCGTCGGCGTCTCGGGCGACATCTCGGCGGCCGAGCTTGGCGCGCTTCTCGACCGTCTCTTCGCCGACCTTCCGGCCACCGGCGCCCCGCAGCCCGCCCCGGCGGACTGGCAGGCCGAAGGCGGGGTGACGGTCGAGGACTTCCCCAATCCCCAGTCCGTGGTCCTCTTCGGCCAGTCCGGCATTGCCCGGCTCGATCCGGATTTCTTCCCCGCCTATGTGCTGAACGAGATCGTCGGTGGCGGGCGGTTCTCCGCCCGGCTGATGTCCGAGGTGCGCGAGAAGCGCGGCCTGACCTATGGCATCGCCACCGGCCTCGCGCCGCTGGACCTCGGTGCCTACTGGGCCGGGCAGTTCTCTTCCGAAAATGGCAAGGTGGCCGAGGCCATCGCGGTGGTGCGGGCGGAATGGGCGCGGGCGGCGGCGGGGGAGATCACCCAGGCCGAGCTTGAGGCCGCCAAGACCTACCTGACCGGCAGCTATCCACTGCGCTGGAACGGCAACGGGGCGATCGCCCAGATCCTTGTAGCCATGCAGATGCAGGGCCTGCCCATCGACTATGCCGAGGGACGCAATGCACTGGTCGAGGCCGTGACGCTCGACGATCTCAAGCGGGTGGCCAAACGGCTGATGAAGCCCGAGGCGCTGCATTTCGTCGTCGTGGGCCAGCCCACCGGCCTCAAGCCCTGAACCGCTGCGGGCTTTCTGCCCGAACGCAGGTCACGCGCTTCCCTCCCCACAAGGGGGAGGGAGCCTCCTGCGGTCATGGCGGGGCAATCAGTTCGCCGTTGTGCTTCCCCCGGCCCTTTGACGAATCTGTGCGCCGTGCTAGGCATGGTGGTCCCATGCTCGACAACCCCAAAATAAGGCCGGTCATCCGGCAACTGGACGAGGCCGCGATCAACCGTATCGCGGCGGGCGAGGTGGTCGAACGCCCGGCTTCGGCGGTCAAGGAACTGGTGGAGAACGCGCTCGACGCCGGGGCGCGGCGGATTGCGGTGGAGATTGCCGAGGGCGGCAAGCGCCTGATCCGGGTGACGGATGACGGCCATGGCATGGCGCCCGACGACCTGCCGCTGGCGCTCGCCCGCCACGCGACCTCGAAGATCGACGGCAGCGACCTCTTGGCCATCCGCTCCTACGGCTTCCGCGGCGAGGCCCTGCCCTCGCTGGGCGCAGTCGGGCGGCTGACGATCCGCTCCCGCGCCGCCGGCGAGGACGGGGCGGAGATCGCGGTGGTCGCCGGGCGCATGGCGCCGGTCCGTCCGGCGGCGCTGGCCGGCGGTACGGTGGTGGAGCTGCGCGATCTTTTCTTCGCCACGCCCGCGCGGCTGAAATTCCTGCGCTCCGACCGGGCCGAGGCGCTGGCCATCGCCGAGGTGGTCCGCCGGCTGGCGCTGGCCAATCCCGGCATCGGCTTCCGCCTGACCGACACGACCGGAGACCACCGCGAGGTGCTGCGGGTCGAGCCCGAGGACCTGCCTGCCCGCGCCGCCCGCATCCTCGGCGCGGAGTTCGCCGACAACGCCTTCGCCGTCGATCTCCCGCGCGACGGCCTGCGGCTGACCGGGCTCGCCGGCCTGCCCACCGCCTCGCGCGCCTCCTCCGCCGCGCAATATCTGTCGGTCAACGGCCGTCCGGTCACCGACCGGCTGCTGACCGGCGCCCTCCGCGCCGCCTATTTCGACGTCCTCACCCGCGACCGGTTCCCGGCGGCCGTGCTGGATGTCGCCTGCGAGCCCGAGCGGGTGGACGTGAACGTCCATCCCGCCAAGGCCGAGGTCCGCTTCCGCGAGCCCGAGGCAGCGCGCGCGCTGATCATCGGCGGCCTGCGCGGTCTTCTCGCCGACGAGGCGCGCCGAAGCTCCACCACCGTCGCCGGGGCGACGCTGGCGGCGATGCAGCCGCGCGTCTATCAGATGGACCGCCCCGCGCCGACCGTCCTGCGCGGCGCCACTGCCCTGCAGGCGCCGCTCGGCTTCGCCGAGGCCCCAGTGGCCCGGGTGGAGCCGCCGCAGGAGGCCCCGGCCAGTGAGCCGGGGCCCCTCGGTGCCGCCAAGGCCCAGCTGCACGGCAACTGGATCGTCGCCCAGTCGGCCGAGGGCATCGTGCTGATCGACCAGCACGCCGCACATGAGCGACTGGTCTATGAAAGGCTCAAGGCCCAGGCCGAAGGGGCCGGCGTGACGGCCCAGGCGCTCCTGATCCCCGAGATCGTGGATTTTCAGGCCCCCGATGCCGCCCGCCTGCTGTCCGCCCGCGACGACCTCTCCCGGCTGGGGCTGGAGATCGAGCCCTTCGGCGGCAGCGCGGTGGCGGTCAGGGCGGTGCCGGCGATCCTCGGCCAGGTGGCGGTCGCGCCTCTCCTGCGCGACCTGCTGGACGAGCTTGCCGATCAGGGCACCGCGCGCGGGCTAAGGGGAAGGATCGACGCCGTCCTGTCCCGCATGGCCTGCCACGGCTCGGTGCGCTCCGGCCGGGCGCTGCGGGCCGAGGAGATGAACGCGCTGCTGCGCGAGATGGAGGCCACGCCGAACTCCGGCCAGTGCAACCACGGCCGGCCAACGCATGTCACCCTGTCGCTCCACGACATCGAGAGGCTTTTCGGGCGGCGATGATCCGGATCGGCACGCTCACCCTCCACTGGACCGATCCGCTGGTGCTGGTGCCCGCAGGCGTGGTCCTGCTTCTCGTCCTCCTCCTCGCCGTCACCCTGCGCGCCGCGCTGCGGGCCGGCGCCTCGGCCGATCCGGTGCTGCGCGAGATGGGCTGGCTTGCCAACCGCGTCCAGGCGCTCGGCGAGGGGCAGGAGCGCCTGTCCGGCGGGCTCACCCATGTCTCCGAGGCCCAGGCGGCGGCGCAGGCCGCGACGCTGAAGCTGATGGAGAACCGGCTGGCGGAGGTGGCGCGCGGCATGACCGAAAGCCTGCAGGGCTCGGCCACCAAGACCGCCCGCAGCCTGGGCGAGCTGCAGCAGCGGCTGGAGACGATCGACAAGGCCCAGGCCAATATCGAGAAGCTGTCAGGCAACGTCCTGTCTTTGCAGGACATCCTGTCCAACAAGCAGACGCGCGGCGCCTTCGGCGAGATCCAGCTCAACGACATCGTCGCCAAGGCCCTGCCGCCGGATGCCTATGCCTTCCAGGCGACGCTCACGAACGGCCGGCGGGCCGATTGCCTCGTGCGCCTGCCCAACCCGCCGGGCCCCATCGTCATCGACGCCAAGTTCCCGCTGGAAGCCTACGAGGCCCTGCGCAAGGCTACCGGCCCGGCGCTGCAGACGGCCGCCCGCGATTTCCGCACCGCCGTGCGCGGCCATATCAAGGCCATCGCCGAGCGCTACATCCTCGACGGCGAGACGGCGGACGGGGCGCTGATGTTCCTGCCCTCCGAGGCGGTCTATGCCGAACTGCACGCCAACTTCCCCGAAGTGGTGCGTGACGGCTTCGCCGCAAGGGTGTGGATCGTCTCGCCCACCACCTGCATGGCGACGCTCAACACCATGCGCGCCATCCTCAAGGACGCGCGGATGCGCGAGCAGGCCGGTGCCATCCGCACCGCGCTGCGCCAGCTGCACCGCGATCTGGAAATCGTGGTGGAGCGGGTGGACAAGCTCGGCACCCATTTCGGCCAGGCCCGCGCCGATCTGGAAGGCATCCAGACCGCCGCCGAACGGGCCGGAAAGCGCGCCGCGCGGCTGGACAGCTTCGATTTCGCGGAGCTGGAAGGCCCGGCGCCCGCGCTGCCCGGCAAGGCCGCCGAATAGCGCCCCGATGCTCCGCCACCTGACCCCGGCCGACTACCGCATCCAGCCCTGGGCCAACAGGCGCGGGCAGACGGTGGAGATGGCGCGCAGCGACGGGCCGGAGGGGATGCGCTGGCGCCTCTCGGTGGCGACGGTGGCCGAGGAGGGGGCGTTTTCGCTCTTTCCCGGGATCGAGCGGGTGCTGACGGTGATCTCCGGCCCCGGCTTCCGCCTGGAGGGGGACGGCATCGCGCTCGACGCCCGCCCCTTCGCGCCGGTTTCCTTTCCCGGCGATGTGCCGGTCGCCGCCGAAGGGGTGACGGCGCCTTCCGAGGATTTCAACGTCATGACCGCCCGCAGCCTCGGCCCGCCGCAGGTCTGGCTGGCGCAGGGCGATATCCCCGCCGCCGGGCTTCTCGCCCTCTTTGCGCCCGAGGGCGGACGGGCCGGCGGACGGACCCTGGGCCCGCGCGATCTTCTCCTGGCCGAAGGATCGCTGTCCGGCGTCTCCGGCCGGGTGCTGGCGGTGCGCCTGCCGCGCGGATAGGGCGGGATCGCCACCGGGCGAACCAGCCCGAGCCGGGCACCTCCCTCCCCCCTCCGTGGGGGAGGGATGGGGTGGGGGGGGCGCGTTGCCGGCGACGGGGCCCCCCACCCCCATCCCCTCCCTACCAGGGGGAGGGGAGGCGCCTGGCGCCGCCGGATGCGCAAGGTCCGATCACGCGCCGCCTGCCGCCACGGGCGATTTCCCTCGCCGCGCCCGGCGTCCCGGCCCATGCTGGACGGGCGATTCCCGGGGTGAAGGAGAGGGCAGCGTGCGGGACTGGAAAGGCAAGCGGTACTGGCTGGTCGGCGCCTCCGAAGGGCTGGGCCTCGCGCTCGCCCGGCAGATCTCCGGCGCCGGGGCGGAGGTGATCCTCTCGGCCCGCGACCCGGAACGGCTGGCGGCGGCGGCGGCGCAGATGCCGGGCAAGGCCACGGCCCTGCCCTGCGACGTGGCCAGCCGCGACAGTGTGCTGGCGGCGGCGGCGCAGGCGGGAGAGATCGACGGTCTGGTGGTGCTCGCCGCCGTCTATTGGCCGATGCCGGCGCAGGACTGGAACGCCGATCTTGCCGAGACCATGGCCGACACCAACTTCACCGGAACGCTGCGGGTGATCGGCGCGGTCCTTCCGGCGATGGTGCGGCGCGACCGGGGCCATGTCGTGCTCACCGGCGCGCTCGCCGGCCTGCGCGGCCTGCCCGGGTCCATCGGCCATGCGGCGGCCAAGGCCGGAACCATTGCGCTGGCCGAAAGCCTGCATGCCGACCTGCGCGGCACCGGCGTCACGGTGCAGCTCGCCAACCCCGGCTTCATCCGCACCCGGCTCAGCGACAAGAATCCCTTCCGCATGCCCTTCCTGATGGAGCCCGAGGCGGCGGCGCGGGAGATGTTCGAGCTGATGACCTCCGAGCATTTCAAGAAAAGCTTCCCGGCCCCGCTGGCGCTCTTCGCCCGCCTCGCCGCGATCCTGCCCGACTGGCTCTATTTCCGCCTGTTCGCGCGGTAGGCACACGCTCGCCTGAGCCCAGACGCGTTCAACGGAAGTCGTGCAGCGCGGGACGGGCGGTCGCGCAATGCGGTCTACAGACGCTTTCCGATACCTGCATCCTTTAGGATTCCGTTCGCCGTGTGCCGGGAGACGATCTTGTGTGGCACTGTCACAGTCGGCTTTCCGTCGTCATTGCACCATTTCTCGTGCTTACTTCCGCCGTTCCGACGGTAGCCGGCCTTTTTCAGGAGTTCGACGACCTCATCGTATTACCCCTGACCCATCTTACGCCGCTACGGCGCCACCTTCGCTCGGCGCGCGAAACGTGATTGACGGGATCAAGTCCAGCATTGAACGATGGGCAAGGTCTTGCGTGGTCACATGGTTTTCAAAGATGAGTTGAGGGGCAAACTCGTCCATTGCGGACTCGAATGCTTCCAGCGTCGGAGCCTCGATGTGCAGGCCGACAATGTCGCTTTCGGAGTAGTAAACTCCCGCCTCAGCGTCCCAGACCGCCCGAACATAGAACTTAAGGTTCGCTCTCACCTTCGTTTCCTCCGGCGCGCACGCACAAAACGCGGTGCAGCCTACCATTGCTCAGGAGTGAGGCCATGATATGGCCCCTTCGCGCGTACTTGCAACACGCAAGGTTACTACTCGGTTTGACGCCGTTGCCATCGTGAGCGACCGCCGCTCGCCGACATGGCTTCGCCTCGATACGCCGAAAGCAATGGACTCACTCGATAGCGGATGCGGCGACGCAGCAGAAGAGTGGCTCTGCCCTTGGCGCCCCGGGACAGGGGGATCAGGTGGCGCAGGCTCTGTGGCACGTCGCCGGAAAGGGGCGCTCGCAGAGAGGGCCGGGCGGCGGCCGGTCCATGGACCCGATCTGGCAGTCCGAATGTGGCAGGCAAGAGCAGCGTGCGAACCGTTAAACAATTAACCTTCCTTATCAAGCCCTTGCCGACTCAGCGCAAGCCGTTGGATTTGCTAGAGGAAAAAAGTGTCCCACCGTGTGACGCTGTCTCAGGGTCCGGGGGGCGCGTGCCGGGGGCCCCGCGCGGCGGCGGCTTCCAGACGGTCGGCGAAGGCGGCGCGGTCGGCCGGGGACATGGCGGCGAGGTGGCGGACGAGGATCTCCTGTCCGATCCGCAGCCGGTCGCCCATCCGCGAAGCGGCGGCGGCCATCGCCATCTCCAGCGCCGCCGGGTCGAAGGGCTCGGCGCGGAGCGCGGAGAGAAGGTCGCGCATCGCCGCCCGCTGGCTCCGCCGCATCTCCCGCATGTCCGGGGCGCGGGCCATGAACTCCTGCCGCAGGGCGCGATGGTCGTCCTCGGTCAGGGCCTCGGCAAAGGGGCCGAAGCCCAGGTCGCGGTCGGGTCCGCCGCGCAGGAAAGCGCCGCCGATCATGCCCGCGACCAGCAGGTTCAGCGCCACCGAGACCACCAGGGCGATCTTCAGCCCGCGCCCGGGAGGGGTTCTGGGAGGTGTCTCGCTCATCAGCCCTGCCCCTCGACGGCGGAGAAGAAGGTCTCGGCATCGGGGAAGAGTTCCACCGTGTCGGCAGCGCCGGAAAGCAGGCTCGCGGGCCAGCTGGCCGTCAGCGCCGGGCTGTAGAAACCCAGCGCCAGCCCGGCGGCAGCGGTTCCGGCCAGCCCGGCGAGCACCCCGCGCCCGCCGAAGGCCTCGGCCAGACGGGAGATCAGCCCGGCGCGGCGGGCCGGCGCCGCCAGCGCGTGGCGTGGCTGGAGCGCGGCGGCATCGGCCAGGATCCGCGCCACCAGCGCCTCGGAAGGCGCGGGCGCGGCGGCTCTTGCCCCCTGGAAGAGATCGTCAAGTTCGCGGTCGTCCATCGCTCAATCCTCCCCCGCCAGGCCCAGCGCTTCGCGCCGGCCGGACAGGATCGCAGTCAAGGCGCGCTTGCCCCGCGCCGTCAGGCTTTCCACGGCTTCCACCCCGATGTCCATCACGGACGCGATCTCGGGATTGGTCAGCCCCTCGATATGCCGCAGCACCACGGCCTGCCGCTGCCGCTCGGGCAGGTCCGCAAGCGCCGCATCGAGCGCGCCCAGCCTCTCGCCGGCCATCAGCCGCGCCTCGGCGCCCGGGGTTCCGTCTGCCACTTCGGGCATCTCGTCTCCGCCCGGCACCGCCCGGCGGCGGGCGGCGCGCAGGCGATCGGTGCAGAGGTTGGTCGCCACCCGGTAGAGCCAGGTCGTCACCTGCGCCTCGCCCTGTCGCCAGTCCGGCGCCACGCGCCAAAGCCGCAGCATCGCCTCCTGCGCCACGTCCTCGGCCTCGGCCCGGTCCCCAGCCAGGAGCCGGGTAGCAAGCCCCAGGATACGGGGCAGGAAGCGCCGCGCCAGTTCCCGCGCCGCGTCGGGATCGCCCCGGGCGTAGAGCAGCAGCAGGGCTGCATCCGGGGCCTCGGTGAGCGGTGTCTCGGTCATCAGGCGCGCAGGGTATCCAATCGTCCGAAGGGCGCAACCGGCGCCGGACCGGGGGAGAGGTCCGGCGCCGGCGGGCCATCACTCGTCGCCCATGCCCATCCACGGGTGCTTGTGCCAGCCCATCCTGCCGCCCATTCCTTCGCCCATGCCTTCTCCCATGCCCTCGCCCATGGGACCGCCATGGCGCATGCCCATGCGCTCGGCCATGCGCGCCCGCGCGGCTTCGGCCTCTTCCTTCGAGATCGCGCCGTCGCCATCGGCGTCGAGCATCTCGAACATGCGCTCCGGCATCGGCGGCTGCATCATCTCGGCCGCCGTCAGGAAGCCGTCGCCGTCGGCGTCATGCGCCTCCATCATGTTCTGCGCCCGCTCGGCGGCGCGCTTGGCTTCAGCGGCGGTCAGCTCCTCCAGGCTGAGCTTGCCGTCCCCGTTGCCGTCCAGCTCCTTCGCCCGGGCCGCACGGAACGCGGCGATTTCGTCCGGCGTGATCTTGCCGTCGCCATTGGCATCGACCTCCTCGAAGGCCGGCATCTGCCCGAACATGCCGCCGGGACCTCCCGGCCCGCCCGGGAAACCGGGACCGCCGTTGCTGTAACGATCCGCCACGGCTGCGGTACCGAGCGCGGTGCCGACCAGGAGCGCGGCAATCAGGGGGATCATGGTCTTCTTGGTCATTGTCATCTCCTTGCGCGACGCGGTTGCTCCGCTCGCTTGTCAATCCAAACGGGCGGGCCGCCGATTTCCGTCGCGGTCGGGCGAAACTTTCCCGACGCGCCCGGGCAAGGGCTTCCGGCGAGGCCGCCGCTGGCGTAGAGAGGCCGCGTCATGACCAACGAGCCGATCTCCGCTGAAGAAGGCGAGCGCGACACCCGCAGTGCCCTGCTGCGCGGCTGGCGCCAGTGCTGCCCGGCCTGCGGGCAGGGGGCGATGTTTGACGCCTATCTCAAGGTCAACCCGGCCTGCCCGCATTGCGGCGAGGTCCTGTCGCATCATCGCGCCGATGACGGACCGGCCTATCTGACCATCCTGATCGTCGGCCATCTGATGGCCCCGATCCTGATCCTGGTCTGGACGGAGTTGCGTCCCGATCCGCTGACCATGGCGCTGGCCTTTTCCGCCGGCGCAGTGGCGCTGTCGCTCTGGCTGCTGCCCCGGTTCAAGGGCGCCATTGTCGCCCTGCAATGGGCGCGGCGGATGCACGGGTTCGGCGCCGCGCATGGCTGAGGCGATCCGGGCGGCCGCCACCGTGATCCTCTGGCGCGACGGTGCCGAGGGTCCGCGCATCCTGATGGGACAGCGGGGCGCCTCGGCGGTGTTCATGCCGTCGAAATTCGTCTTCCCCGGTGGCGGGGTCGATGCTGCCGACCTTGCCGTGCCAGAGGCGGCGGATCTGCTGCCGGCGGCCTGCGGTCATCGCCTGACGCTGGCCAGCGACGGTCCGGCGCCGAGCGCGCTGGCCGCCGCCGCCCGGCGCGAGCTGTCCGAGGAGACCGGGCTTTCGCTCGTGGCTCCCGGCTCGCTGCGGTTCATCTTCCGGGCTGTCACCCCGCCGGGCCGGACGCGGCGTTTCGACGCCCGCTTTTTCCTCACCCCGGCCACGGCGCTCGCCGGCGACCCCGACGATCTGTCACGGGCCTCGGGCGAGCTTTCGGCGCTGACCTGGGTGCCGCTTGCGGCGACGCGCGATCTCGATCTGCCCTTCGTGACCGAAGTGGCGCTGGCCGAGGTGCGCGCCCTACTCGACGGGCACCCCGAGGCGGGCGTCCCGTTCTTCGACAATTCCGGCGACCGGCCGGTCTTTCGCCGGCTCATCTGAGCCGAAGGGCCAGAGCGGGTGGGCCACCGGGTCCTTCACCCGCAGCAGGTAGCGGCGGAAGATCTCGCCATAGCCACGGTAGAGATAGCCCTCGTTGCGGCGCAGGTAGTGGGCGCGGTTCTGCGCATAGAGCGCCGGCAGCCGGTACCAGGGCACCTGGGGATGCATGTGATGGACGACATGCAGGTTGTTGTTGAGGAACAGCAGCGCCAGCGGCCCCCGGTCCTCGATCACCACCGTCCGCGCCCGCGCCGCCTCATGGGCGCGGTGTTCCAGATAGGTGCGGATTTTCAGCAACCCGTGGCCGATCCAGGCGGACAGGAGATAGGCCCACCAGGGCATGGCCGCCATCCAGAGCCAGGCCACCAGCACGATCAGCCCAAGCCCGTGCAGAAGCCAGTCGCGGATCACCCGGCGGTCTCCGGCGCGGATCATCCGCGCTTCGCCGGCCAGCCACACGAGATTGCCATAGACCGGACCGACCACCACGCGACCGAGCAAGGTGTTGTTGATGATGAGCAGCCAGCGCATCGGCGCCGAGGTCCGGGCCCAGACCGCGGGATCGAGGAAGTTCGATTCCGGATCGTCATAGGGATCGGTCAGGATCGGGTCGTGGTGATGGGCAAGATGCGTGTCACGGAACCGTCCGTAGGGAACGGTCAGCGACAGCGCCGGGGTCATCAGCGCTTCGTTCAGCCGGGCATCGCGGAACGGATGGCCATGCAGTGCCTCGTGCTGAAGCGAGGAGAACTGGGCGATGAGCAGGCCGGTGGCCAGGATCGACAGAACGGGCGACAGCGGCCAGAGCAGCGTGGTCGCCAAAGCCCAGAGCAGATAGGTCGCGGCGAGAAGCGCAAGGGTCGGCCATTCGACGCCGTCTGGTTGATCGCGCACGGCTGCTCCCTGCCTGCTTGATTTCCTTGAGAAAATAGCGCTGGCGCCGGCGGGTGGAAATTCGGAAGATACGCAACGTTTGGTCATCACCTGTGATGAAAGTCAACAGATGTCGGAAATGATCGACAAACGCGACCGCGCCACCCTGTTCCGCCTGCGTCTGACCCAGGCCCTGGCCGAGCGCGGCCTGTCGCAAAGCGCGCTCGCACGCGCGACCGGGGTGGACCGTTCGACCGTTTCCGCCCTGCTGGGTTCCGGGAAGCGCCTGCCCAATGCCCAGCTTGCCGCCGACTGCGCCCAGGCACTGGGGGTCAGCGCCGACTGGCTGCTGGGCCTGACCGAACGCCCCGAGCCGCTGGCCGAGGTGCTGGCGGCCAGTCTCACCGTCACGGCGGCCGAGCGGGCGCTGATCGACGAGACCATCTTCGGCTGGCATGCCGAGGCGGCGGGCATGAAGATCCGCCATGTGCCGGCGACCCTTCCCGACATGCTGAAGACGCGGGCGATGCTGGAGTGGGAATATGCGCCGCAGCTCGGCCGGACAGCCCAGCAGGCCATCGGGGCCGCCGAGGACCGCATGACGCTGATGCGGCAGGCGCGCTCCGACTGGGAAATGGCGCTGCCGCTGCACGAGATTGCGGCCTTCGCTTCGGCCACCGGCTATTACGAGGGGCTCTCCGTCGCGGTGCGGCGGGAACAGATTGACCGGATGATCGCGCTGACCGCCGATCTTTACCCGGCGCTCCGCCTCTGCCTTTTCGATGCGCGGCGGGTGTTTTCGGCGCCGGTCACCATTTTCGGCACCATGCGGGCGGTGATCTATCTGGGGCGCAATTACCTGGCCTTCCGCGACCGGGCGCGGGTGGAGGTGCTGAGCCAGCACTTCGACTGGCTGGTGCGCGAAGCCTCGATCGGCGCGCGCGATGTGCCGGGACATCTCGCGGTGCTGCGGGCGGAACTGCGCTGACCCCGGCGCCGTCAGGCGAAGGCGGCGGCAAGCGCGATCTCCACCATCTCGCCGAAGCTCTTCTCCCGCTCGGCCGAGGTGAGTTTCTCGTGGCTGACCAGATGATCGGAGATCGTCAGGATCGCCAGCGCCTTGCGGCCATAGCGGGCGGCAACCGTATAGAGTTCCGCCGTCTCCATCTCGATGCACAGGACGCCGTGGCGCGCGAGCTGCTCATGGAGGTCCGGACGTTCGTCGTAGAACACATCGGCGGAATAGATGCCCCCGGCGTGAACCCTTGCACCACGCGCCACCGCTGCGGCGTGGGCCGCAGCCAGCAGACCGAAATCCGCCGCAGGGGCAAAGGACATTTCACGGAAGAACCCCCGGGAGGGTGTGGAAATCGAAGAGGCGCTCATCGCCAGCACCAGGTCGCGCATCGCCACGCCGGTCTGCAACGCCCCGGCCGAGCCGATGCGGATCAGAGTCTGGGCGTCGTAGTCGCGGATCAGCTCGTTGACGTAGATCGACAGCGACGGCATGCCCATGCCGGAGCCATGGATCGTGACCGGATGGCCGTTCCAGGTTCCGGTGAACCCCAGCATCCCCCGGACCTCGTTGACCAGCCGAGCATCCTTGAGAAAGTTCTGCGCCGCCCAGCGGGCCCGATAGGGATCGCCGGGAAGCAGCACGGTCGGGGCGATGTCGCCCGGCTGGGCGCCGATATGGATGGTCATGTGCGGGCCTCCCTGTCTCGGCTCAGGCTAAAGCCGGAAAGGCGGAATCGGAAGCGCCGGATGCGGCTCAGCCCTTCATCCCGTCCCAGAAACCCTTGACCTTGGCGAAGAACGACCGTCCCTCGGGGTTGTTCTCCTCGCTCAGCCGCTCGAACTCCTTCAGCAGCTCGCGCTGGCGGGCGGTGAGGTTGACCGGGGTTTCCACCGCGATCTCGATCAGCATGTCGCCCTCGCCGCCGCCGCGCAGCGCCGGCATGCCCTTGCCACGCAGGCGCATCTGCTTGCCCGACTGGCTGCCCGCCGGGATGCGTACCCGGCTCATGCCGCCGTCGATCGTCGGCACCTCGACCTCGCCGCCCATGGCGGCCGTCGTCATGGAAACCGGCACGCGGCAGAAAAGATGGGTGCCGTCGCGCTGGAAGATCGCGTGGTCCTTGACCTCGATGAAGATGTAGAGATCGCCCGCCGGGCCGCCGCGCATCCCCGCCTCGCCCTCGCCGGCGAGCCGGATACGGGTGCCGGTCTCCACTCCCTGGGGAATGTTGACCGAAAGCGTGCGCTCCTTTTCCGTCCGGCCCTGGCCGCCGCAGGCGCGGCAGGGGTTCTTGACGATCTGGCCGGCGCCGTTGCAGGTCGGGCAGGTGCGCTCGACGGTGAAAAAGCCCTGCTGCGCCCGCACCTTGCCCATGCCGGAACAGGTGGGACAGGTGACGGGCTCCGCCCCGCCCTCGGCCCCGGTGCCATGGCAGGTGTCGCAGGTCTGGGCGGAGGGGACGGTGATTGTCTTCTGGGCGCCGCGATGCGCCTCTTCCAGCGTCACGCGCAGGTTGTAGCGCAGGTCCGACCCACGCTGCGCCCGCGCCCGCGCCCCGCCGCCGCCGCTGCGGCCCATGAAATCGCCGAACAGGTCCTCGAACACGTCCGAGAAGGCCGAGGCGAAATCGCCCTGCTGGAAGCCGCCGCGCGGCCCGCCGCGTGCGCCAGCCATACCGCCGTCGAAGGCGGCATGGCCGAAGCGGTCGTAGGCGGCTTTCTTCTGGTCGTCCTTGAGGACGTCATAGGCCTCGTTCACCTCCTTGAAGGCGGCCTCGGCCTTGGGATCGTCCTGGTTGCGATCGGGGTGAAGTTCCTTGGCCTTCGTGCGATAGGCCTTCTTCAGCTCCTCGGCAGAGGCACCCTTGGAGACCCCCAGCACCTCGTAATAGTCGCGCTTTGCCACAGGCCCATCCCCATTCCGTCAGGGGGCGGCCCGATGGACCGCCCCCCGCTGTTCTTCGGCGTCAGTTCCGCTTGCGCTTGTCGAGATCCTCGAAGTCGGCATCGACGACATCGTCGTCGTCCACCGGACGCGGCTCGTCCTCTGCACCGGCACCTTCGGCCTGGCTGGCCTTGTAGATCGCCTCGCCCAGCTTCATCGCCGCCTCGGTCAGGTTCTGGATGCCGGAGCGGATCTTGCCCGGCTCCTCGCCCTTCAGCGCCTCTTCCAGCGGCTGCATCGCCAGTTCGATCGCCTCGACGGTGGAGGGATCGACCTTGTCGCCATGCTCCTTGAGCGAGCGGCGCGTCGAGTGCAGCAGGCCTTCGCCCTGGTTCTTCAGCTCCACCACCTCGCGGCGCTTCTTGTCGCCCTCGGCATTGGCCTCGGCGTCGCGGACCATCTTCTGGATCTCGTCGTCCGAAAGGCCGCCCGAGGCCTGGATGGTGATCTGCTGGCTGCGCCCGGTGCCCTTGTCCTTGGCCGAGACCGAGACGATGCCGTTGGCGTCGATGTCGAACGTCACCTCGATCTGCGGCACGCCGCGCGGCGCCGGCGGGATGTTCTCCAGATTGAACTGGCCGAGCAGCTTGTTGTCCGCCGCCATCTCGCGCTCGCCCTGGAAGACGCGGATCGTCACGGCGTTCTGGTTGT
>CAZRQN010000027.1:0-28063 GCA_964602115.1 uncultured Rhodobacterales bacterium | reverse complement strand
GGCAGCGCGGCGGGCGAGCGCCCCCGCCCCTGGGCGGGGTCGAGCCCGCCGCTCCCCCCCCAACCGGCGGAGCGGCCCCCTTCGGGCCGCGACAGAGGGCGGGAGGGGCGATGGCAGGCGGGGCTTTGGAGCAGGCTCGCCCGGGGCGTCGCATGGGCGCTTCCGCTCCCCCTTCGCTGGGCCTATCCTGAACCGGCGATGTCCGACCTATTTGACCATGCCGCAGGCCCAGCGACGGACGCGCCGCGTCCGCTTGCCGACCGGCTGCGGCCGGCGTCGATGGCCGAGGTAATCGGGCAGGCGAAGGTGTTGGCACCCGATGGTCCGCTGGGCTCGATGCTGAAGGCGCGGGCATTGTCCTCGCTGATCCTGTGGGGGCCGCCGGGGGTGGGCAAGACCACCATCGCCCGCCTGCTGGCCGCCGAGACGGACCTGGCCTTTGTCCAGATCAGCGCCATCTTCACCGGCGTCCCGGAGCTGCGGAAAGTCTTCGATACCGCCAGACTCCGCCGCCAGCAGGGCCGGGGGACGCTGCTTTTCGTCGATGAGATCCACCGGTTCAACAAGGCGCAGCAGGACGGCTTCCTGCCGCATATGGAGGACGGGACGATCCTGCTGGTGGGGGCCACCACGGAGAACCCCTCGTTCGAGCTCAATGCCGCGCTCCTGTCGCGGGCGCAGGTGATCGTGCTCGACCCGCTGACGCTTGCCGATCTGGAGCGGCTGGCGCAGCGGGCGGAGAAGGTGCTGGGCCAGGCCCTGCCGCTGAAGGCAGAGGCGCGCGAGGCGCTGCTGGAGATGGCCGACGGCGACGGGAGAGCGCTCCTGAACCTGATCGAGCAGGTCCAGGCCTGGGCCGTGGAGGCGCCTCTCGACACGGCCGAGCTTTCGCGTCGTCTGACCCGGCGGGCGGCGAAGTACGACAAGTCGGGGGACCAGCACTACAACCTGATCTCCGCCCTGCACAAAGCGGTGCGGGGTTCCGATCCCGACGCGGCGCTGTACTGGTTCGCCCGCATGCTGGAGGGCGGCGAGGACCCGCGTTTCCTCGCCCGCCGGCTGACCCGGATGGCGGTGGAGGACATCGGCCTGGCCGATCCCCAGGCGCAGCAGATCTGTCTGGACGGCTGGCAGACCTTTGAGCGGCTGGGCTCGCCGGAGGGCGAACTGGCCCTGGCGCAGGCGGTCGTCTATCTCGCACTCGCCCCCAAGTCGAACGCCGCCTATGTGGCCTACAAGGCCGCGCGCGAGGCGGCGCGGACCACCGGCAGCCTCAGCCCGCCCAAACACATCCTCAATGCGCCGACGCGGCTGATGAAGGAACAGGGCTATGGCGCAGGCTATGCCTATGACCATGACGCGGAGGACGGGTTCTCGGGCCAGGACTACTTTCCCGAAGGGATGAAGCGCCCGGTTTACTACACCCCCAGGGAACGGGGATTCGAACGCGAACTGGCCAAGCGCGTGGAGTACTTCGCCAGGCTGCGGGCCAAGCGAAACTAGACGGCTTTCCCAGGCCCAGATGCGGTCTGCGCCGTCACTTCTTGCCGGCGGCTGCCAGCTGCAGTTCGAGGGCCTTCACCCGTTCGGCGAGCGCATCGATCGCCTTCCTGAGGTTCTCGTCGCCCGACTTGCGGGCCTCGTTGACGTTGATCGTGAACTGGTCGTTCTGGGCCAACGCGTCTCCGATCGCATTCCACCGCTTGTCATGGGTGGAGTCTCTCTTTTCGAGTGCTTCAAGTCGCTTGGTCAGATCCTTGATGTTGGCATCGGCCATTGTCGTTCCCCAAAATATAGATTGCGCTCCCACAATTTGTTGTGCGGATTTCGGCCATGCCGAAATGCAGCGGTCCAGCTATTTCTTCCCGAGCTTCGCCAGTTTTCCCTCCAGGTCCTTCACCCGGCTCTTGAGATCGTCGATGTCCTTTCCCATTGCCTTGTCCGGGGCGGCGATCTGTTTTTGCAGTCCGGTGACCACATCCTCGATCAGGTCCAATTGCGACATGAACTCGGCACTCGTCTTGTGCTGGTCCTTCTCATGGACGTCGATATGCGCGTTCAGCTTGGTGACCGTCTTGTCGATCAGGTCGAGCTGATCGAGGAACTCCTTCTCGTTTCCGGCCTGCTCCTTGGTGTGGGCGTCGATATGGGCGTTCAGCTTGTCCACGGTCATCTCGATCAGGTCGAGGTGGTCCTTGAATTCCTTGTTGGTCGCGGCGAATTTCTTCTCCTGTTCGGCGTTCTGTTTTTCCAGCGCCGCCACCCTTGCCTTGAGCTCCTTCACGTCATCTTCGTCGGCCATCGTGCCCTCCCGGAAAATCCCTCCCCGGTCGCCCCGGGTGACGTCAGGTTAACGCCTGCGGCCGGCCTTCCGGCAAGCGGCTTCTGCCGGTTGACTCCGGGCGCGCGAATGCCCAAGGGCAGGCGCATGTACTGGACGCTTCTCCATGTCGCCCTCGGGGGGGCCGCCGGATCGGTGGCGCGCTATCTGTCGCTCATCGCCGTGCCGGCGCCCTGGGGCACGCTCGGGGTCAACGTGCTGGGCAGCTTCCTCATGGGCCTTTTGTTCGTCCCTGCCGGTCGCGCGGGGCTGTCGCCGCTGCTGCTGACCGGCTTTCTCGGCGGTTTCACCACCTTCTCGGCCTTTTCGCTCGACGCCGCCCGGCTGTGGACGGCGGGGCAGGCGGGTCAGGCCGCTGCCTATGTCGCGGGGTCGCTCCTGCTGTCGCTGGCGGCTGTGGCCCTGGGCGGCATGGCCTTCCAGCGCCTGATCGCGGGGTTCGGGCAATGAGCGTGCAACTTCTGCCGGTCGGCGAAGACGAAGGCGAACAGCGCCTCGACCGCTGGTTCCGGCGCCGCTTCCCGCAGCTGACGCAGGGGGCGGTGGAGAAGCTGTGCCGCACCGGCCAGGTGCGCATCGACGGGGCGCGGGCCAAGGCCTCCGACCGCGTGACCCCGGGGATGGTGATCCGCGTCCCGCCCCTGCCGCAGGGCGAGGCGCCGCCGCCGCCGGCGGGCGGCATCGCGCCGGCCGATGTGAAGATGATCCAGGACGCGGTCCTGTTCATGGACCAGCATCTGATCGTGCTGAACAAGCCCGCCGGCCTGCCTTCGCAGGGCGGCTCGGGGCAGGGCAACCGACATGTCGATGGCCTGAGCGAGGCATTGTGCTTCGGCTACAAGGAAAAGCCGAAGCTCGTGCACCGGCTGGACAAGGACACATCCGGCATCCTTCTGCTCGCCCGCACCGACCGTGTGGCGCGGGCGCTCAGCGAGGCGCTGCGCCACCGGCTGGCGCGCAAGATCTACTGGGCGGTGGTGGCCGGCGTACCCTCGCCGCGACAGGGTTCGATCAAGTTCGCACTGATGAAAGCGCCGGGCCACGGGAGGGGCGGCGAGGGCGAGAAGATGATCGCCATTCACCCGGCCAAGGCCGGCGAGCACCCCGAGGCCAAGCGCGCCCAGACAGATTTCGCGACGATCGAGAATGCCGGCGGGCGGCTGTCCTGGGTGGCACTGGAGCCGGTGACCGGGCGCACCCACCAGCTGCGCGCCCATATGGCCGAGATCGGCCATCCGATCCTCGGTGATGGAAAATACGGCGGCTCCGGCCAGGACAATCCCGGCGATGGCTGGGGGGCGGGTCTCGGCGGGGCGCTGAGCCGCAAGCTGCATCTGCATGCGCGCAGCCTGACGGTGGAGCATCCGGTGACGAAGAAGCCCATGACCTTCACCGCACCGCTTCCCGTCCACATGGCCCAGACCTGGAAGACGCTCGACTGGCGCGAGAACGAGGCCCCGGTCGATCCCTTCCCGCACCGGGAATGAGCCGGACCGTGGCCGGCTGGGCGCGCAAGGTCTTCTGGACGCGGGCCGAGGCGGTCGCCGCCCCGGGCGGCTTCACCGTCACGCTCGACGGGCGGAGTTTGCGGACGCCGGCCAAGCGGGCCCTTGCCCTGCCGACGCTGGCAATGGCCGAGGCCGTGGCCGCCGAATGGGCGGCGCAGCGTGGCGAGGTCGATCCGCGCGTCATGCCGATGACGCGGCTGGCCAATACCGCGCTCGACAAGGTGGCGGTCCAGCGGGCCGAGGTGGCGGCACTGGTGGCGGATTATGGCGGCACCGATCTACTTTGCTATCGCGGCGAGGGGCCTCGCGAGCTTGTCGCCCGCCAGAGCGCCGGCTGGGACCCCTGGCTGGATTGGGCGGCGGCGGATTGCGGAGCGCGGCTCACCGCCACTGCAGGCGTCGTCCCGCTGCCGCAGGACAGCGATGCGCTGACGGCGCTCGCCCGGCTGGTTTCCGCACGGGGGATCTTCACCCTGACGGCGCTTCACGACCTGGTGTCGATCTCCGGATCGCTGGTCCTGGGCCTCGCCGTCCAGGCCGGGCGCCTGTCGGCCGCCGAGGCTTTCGCGCTCTCCAGGATCGACGAGATCTGGCAGGCGGAACTCTGGGGCGAGGACGCGGAAGCGGCCGCCGCAGCGTCCAATCGCCGGGCCGATATGGAGGCTGCCGAGCGATTCTCCCGTTTGTGCGGGAAACAAGATTGCTGAAATCCTGTGCGGGGATGCATCAAGTTTCGTCATGGCTCGCGCAACCTTCTGATTTACGGCGATCTTCGATCCCCCCGCTGCTTTTCCTTGACCTGTCAAAGCGCTTCGGAGGAAAAGATCCCATGCCGGGCACATTCGTGGCACCGGCCAACACCTGCGTCGGATGCCGGCGCGGGACAGGGAGCATCCGTCCGGTTCTGTTGAAAGTCCCGGGCAAGAGGAAAGAGGTACACATGAACAAGACCGTATTGCTGGCCACGCTGGCACTCTCGGGTCTGGCGGCCGGCACGGCCTCGGCTCAGGCGACGCTTGAGGCGGTGAAGGCGCGCGGCGAACTGATCTGCGGCTCGAACACCGGCCTGACCGGCTTCGGCGCCCCGGATGCGAGCGGCAACTGGGCCGGCTTCGACGTCGATCTGTGCCGCGCCGTTGCTGCCGCGATCTTCGGCGACCCGACCAAGGTGAAGTTCGTCCCGACCACGGGCGAGACCCGCTTCACTGCGCTGCAGTCCGGCGAAGTGGACCTGCTGGTGCGCAACTCGACCTGGACCTACTCGCGCGACAGCGAGCTGGCGCTCGATTTCGTCGCGGTGAACTACTACGACGGCCAGGGTTTCATGGTGAAGAAGGACCTGGGCGTTTCCTCCGCCAAGGAGCTTGATGGCGCCACCGTCTGCATCCAGACCGGCACCACGACCGAGCTGAACCTCGCCGACTTCTTCAAGCAGAACAACATCTCCTACCAGCCCGTCACCGTGGCTGACGACGCCGAGGCCCAGCGCCAGTATCTGGCCGGCGCCTGCGACGCCTTCACCACCGACGCCTCGGGCCTCGCCGCCAGCCGCGCGACCATGCCGGATGCGGAAAACCACGTCATCCTGCCGGAGATCATCTCCAAGGAGCCGCTCGGCCCGGTCGTTCGCCATGGCGACAACAACTGGGGCGACATCGTCCGCTGGACCTTCTTCGCGCTGCTGATCGCCGAAGAGAAGGGGATCACCAAGGCCAACGTGGCCGAAGTGGCGACCTCGACTGCGGATGAGGAAGTCAAGCGTCTGCTCGGTGTTTCGGGCGACATGGGCGTGAAGATCGGCCTCGGCAACGACGCGTTCAAGAACGCGATCATGGCCGGCGGCAACTACGGCGAAATCTTCGCCGCCAACATCGGCGAAGGCACCACGATCAACCTGGCGCGCGGTCTGAACGCGCTGTGGACCCAGGGCGGCCTGCAGTACGCCCCGCCGTTCCGCTGATCGACTTTCCGGGGGCGCCCAAGCGGGCGCCCCCGTTCGTTTCGACCCACTCGACAAAGAACAGCCGGAAAACCGGCGGATGGAACGACACAGGGGGAAAGACATGGCTGTGGCCGCCGACGTGCCGAAGGAATCCTTTCGGCTCTCGATGCTCATCTACGATACGCGCTACCGGTCGATCACCATCCAGCTGGTGGTGCTCCTGCTGTTCGGGCTGTTCCTCGCCTGGCTGCTGAACAACACGGCGCAGAACCTCGCCATCCGCGGCAAGGAATTCAACTTCACCTTCCTGTGGCAGCGTGCCGGCTACGACATCGGCCAGCAGCTCATCCCCTATACCAACGACAGCACCCATTTCCGCGCGCTGCTCGTCGGCCTGCTCAACACGCTGGTGGTGGCCATCCTGGGCTGCATCTTCGCCACCGTGCTCGGCATCCTGGTCGGCGTGCTGCGCCTTTCGAAGAACTTCCTCGTCGGCCGGTTGATGACCGTCTATGTCGAGATGTTCCGCAACGTGCCGCTTCTGCTGTGGATCCTTCTCTCCTACGTCATCCTGTCGGAGACCACGTTCCAGCCCAAGGACTTCAAGGTCACGGACGAGATGATCGCGGCCGGGCAGGAGCCTGCGGCGACGATGAAATTGTTCGACACGGTTGCGGTCACCAACCGGGGCACCAACGTTCCGGCGCCGCTGTTCGAGCGGCACCTCGGGACGATCGATCTCGGCTTCCTTTCGCTCAACCTGACCTTCCTGGCCTATCTTCTGGTCATTGTCGGCTCGGTCTGGGTGAACAGGCGCCTTCTGTCCCAGGCGCGGGCAATCCAGGAGTCGACGGGCGACAGGCCGGTGACCTGGTGGAAATCCCTGCTGATCCTCTGTGCGCCGGTGATCATCCTGTCCGTGGTCCTGGGGCTGCATCTGGAGGTGCCGGTCCTCAAGGGCTTTAACTTCCAGGGCGGCATCCTGATTGCGCATTCCTTCACGGCGCTGGTCATCGCGCTGTCGCTCTATACGGCCGCCTTCATCGCCGAGATCGTCCGCTCGGGCATCATGGCCGTCAGCCGTGGACAGTCCGAAGCCGCGTTTGCGCTCGGCCTGCGTCCGGGCCGGACGATGAGCCTCATCATCCTGCCGCAGGCGTTGCGGGTCATCATCCCGCCGCTGATCTCTCAGTATCTCAACCTGACCAAGAACACTTCGCTCGGCCTTGCGGTGTCCTATCTCGATCTGAAGGGCACGCTGGGCGGCATCACGCTCAACCAGACAGGCCGCGAGCTGGAGTGCATGCTCTTGATGATGCTGATTTATCTGACGATCAGCCTCACAATCTCGACGCTGATGAACCTCTACAACAAGTCCGTCCAGATCAAGGCGCGCTGAGCCATGGCCCAACCGTCGGAAACGAAATTCGTCCGCAGCCAGATGCTGCCTCCCCTGCCGCCCCCGGCCAGTCAGTCGGGCGTGGTGAAATGGGCGCGCGAGAACCTGTTCTCGGGCTGGTTCAACTCGATCCTCACCATCGTCGGCCTGTTCGCGCTCTGGCTCCTGCTGCGCGCGGCGCTGCCCTGGCTGCTGAACGGCGTGTGGCATGCATCCTCGCTCGGCGAATGCCGCGACATCGTGGCGGCCTCGGCGGGCGAGGGCGCCTCCGGCGCCTGCTGGGCCATGGTGCGCGAGCGCTGGCACCAGTTCATCTTCGGCTTCTACCCGCGCGAGGAATGGTGGCGCGCGATCCTGTCCTTCGGGCTGCTGTTCGCGGCGCTGGGGCCGGTGCTTTTCGCCGGACAGCGGAACCGCCTGCGCAATCTGATCGCCCTGGTCTCGGCCTTCCTGCTGGTCACGCTGCTGCTCGCCGGCGCCCCGGCGACGGCCTGGGTCTTCACTATCGTCCTCCTGGCGGTACTGCTGGGCACCGCGCAGTTGCAGCCGGCCCGCCTGCTGATTTTCACCCCGCTCTATGCCGTCTTCGTCTTCTGGTTCCTGTGGGGCGGGTCGATCTGGTCGCCGATCTCGACGCTTCTCGGTTTCGCCCTGCTCGCGGCGGTCTATCGCGCAGCGGTTGGGTCGGTCGGCGCCCCGGTCGCCGCCGGTCTCGGGATCGTCGCGGCGGCCATCTGGTGGCTGAAGCTCGGGGCTTCGGTGGTATCGGTACCGGCCGGCGTCGTCGATCTGAGCCTCTTGCCCGTCGCTTCGGACGAGTTCGGCGGCTTCCTTCTGGCCATCACCATCGGGGTCACCGCCATCGGCTGCTCCCTGCCGATCGGCATCCTGCTGGCGCTCGGGCGGAAGTCCGACCTTCTGATCGTCAAGGGATTGTCGGTGGGTTTCATCGAGTTCATCCGGGGCGTGCCGCTGATCACGCTCCTTTTCACCGCCTCGCTGCTGCTCCAGTACTTCCTGCCGCCCAACACCAACTTCGACATCATCCTGCGCGTCATCATCCTGGTCACGCTGTTCGCGGCGGCCTATATCGCCGAGGTGATCCGCGGCGGCCTCGCGGCCCTGCCGCGCGGCCAGTACGAGGCGGCGGATGCGCTGGGGCTCGACTACTGGAAGGCGCAGCGGCTGATCATCCTGCCGCAGGCGCTGAAGATCGCCATCCCGGGGATCGTGTCCTCCTTCATCGGCCTGTTCAAGGATACGGTGCTGGTCGCCTTCGTCGGTCTCTATGATCCGCTGAAGGGGATCACCGGCATCGTCCGCTCCGACATCGCATGGAAGGGCATCTACTGGGAGCCCTACATCTTCGTCGGCGCCATCTTCTTCCTCATCTGCTTCAGCATGTCGCGGTACTCGATGTACCTCGAGCGGAAGCTCAAGACCGATCACCGTTAAGGGGACCCGCCATGGCCGAGGCCGCAATGAAAATCTCCGAAGAGGTCGCCGTCCAGATCACGGGCATGAACAAGTGGTACGGCACCTTCCATGTGCTGCGCGACGTGAACATGACCGTGCATCGCGGTGAGCGCATCGTGATCTGCGGGCCCTCCGGGTCCGGCAAATCGACCCTGATCCGCTGCATCAACCGGCTGGAGGAACACCAGCAGGGCCAGATCATCGTCGACGGCACGGAACTGACCAACGACCTGAAGAACATCGACAAGGTGCGCTCCGAGGTCGGGATGGTGTTCCAGCACTTCAACCTCTTCCCGCATCTGACGATCCTGGAAAACTGCACCCTCGCCCCGATCTGGGTGCGCAAGATCCCGAAGAAGGAAGCGGAAGAGACCGCGATGCACTTCCTGCGCAAGGTGAAAATCCCCGAGCAGGCGCACAAGTACCCCGGCCAGCTTTCCGGCGGCCAGCAGCAGCGCGTCGCCATCGCGCGGTCGCTGTGCATGAAGCCCCGCATCATGCTCTTCGACGAACCGACCTCGGCGCTCGACCCCGAGATGATCAAGGAAGTGCTCGATACCATGATCGAACTGGCGCAGGAGGGCATGACCATGCTCTGCGTCACCCACGAGATGGGCTTCGCCCAGGCGGTGGCCAACCGGGTGATCTTCATGGACCAGGGCCAGATCGTCGAACAGAACGAGCCCAAAGAGTTCTTCAACAACCCGAAGAGCGACCGGACCAAGCTGTTCCTCAGCCAGATCCTCGGCCATTGAGGCCAGAAAGCGCGCCAGCCCGGCACAACCGGGCCGGCCCTTCCGCCGCAGGGGGCGAGGATGACCGCCATCACGCCCGACGAGGTCATTTCCTTCTGGTTCCCCGACGGCGACGCGCCGTCGGCGGAGGAGCATGTCCGGCTCTGGTCCTGGCGCATGCGCGGCGGCGCGCATGAGGCGGTCATTTCCCGTTATTCCGACCTGACCGAAGAGGCGGCGGCTGGGGCGCTTGACGGCTGGGCCGAGACTCCCAGGGGGCGTCTGGCGTTGATCCTGATCCTCGACCAGTTCACCCGCTCGGTCTTTGCCGGCACGCCGCGCGCCTATGCCAGCGACCCCAAGGCACGCGATCTCTGCCTGGAGGGTCTGGAAAACGGGCATTTCGCGGCGCTGGACAATGTCTGGCAGAAGACCGCCTTCAAGATCCCGCTCGAACATTGCGAGTGCCCGGAGCATCTCGCCAATATCGACCTCGCCATAGCCATCAGCGAAAGCCTGTCGGCCGAGGCGCCGGAAAGTCTGCGCGAGCTCTACGCGATGAGTTCCAGGCAACCACGGCTTCATCGCGCCGTGATCGCCCGGTTCGGGCGACATCCCCACCGCAACGCCGTGCTCGGGCGCGAGAGCACGGCTGAAGAGCTGGACTACATCGCCCGGGGCGATTTCCCCCATCTGACGAAACTGTCCCTGCCGCCGGAAGGCTCCGCCTGAAAGGTCGCGGACAGTACGGCGACCTCAGGTCCTCCGGCTATCCGACCAGTTCGCGGGGCACGACGAAATCCACCACCACCGCCATTCCGAACCCTGCCTCGGCCCAGGTCTCGACCGGAAAGTCGCAGACCAGAGTCGCACCGGTCGGATAGCGGAGGAACTCCGGATTCGCCGGCGGGCGCGAGACGATGCGGGCGGCGAATTCCGAGATGCCCGGATTATGGCCGATCACCATCACCGTATCCGCCGCGGCATGGCGCAGGACCGCGAGCATCACATCGGGCCCGGCGTGGTAGAGCGCGGGCTTCAGCTCCAGCACCGGCGTCCCCGGCAGGGCCGGAGAGATCCCCGAGAAGGTCTTTCGGGTGCGCAAAGCGTCCGAACACAGAACCTCGCCCGGCACATAGCCGCGCGAGGCCAGCCATTGGCCGAGATCGGCGGCCGCCGCCTTGCCGCGCTCGTTCAGCGGCCGGTCGTGGTCGGGCTGCAGCGGGTCGTCCCAGGAGGACTTTGCATGCCGCGTCAGGATCAGCCGCTTCATCCCCGCACCCCTCCCGGATGGAACCGCGCCATGTGAAAGGCGCTTTGTTCGGGCATCCTGTCATAGGCTTGTGATGCCGGGCAAGCGCGGCGAACCAGGCAGCCTCCGGCAAGACAGTCCGACCCCTCCGGCAGGTCGAGAAAGTCGTGGCAGGCCGGCACGTCATAGCCCTCCCGGGTCAGCGCGGCCGGCGGGCAGGCGGTGAGGCAGGGCGCCGCGCAACCGTCGCAGGGGCGCGTTCCCGGTGGGGCCGCCACCTCCTCCTTCAGCGCCAGCGCACCCCGGAAGCTGATCCACAGCCCCTGCCGGTCGTGAACAAGCAGCGTCACCGGGCTTTGCCAGATGCGCCCGGTGCGCAAGGCCCAGGCATAGAACGGGTGATAGGGCGGGCCGCCGAAGGGAAAGAGCGCCTTGGCGCCGATGTCGCAGGCAAGCCGGCCGATCACCTGCCGCGACCATTGGTCGATCGGGTCGGCTTCGGACCAGTCCGCCTCGGCGCGAAGATGCGGCCAGAACCCCGCCCCGGGGCCGAGCAGGAGCAGGCTGCGCGTCCCGGCGGGGAAGCCCGCCTCGCCCGGCGCCACGGCAAAGCCGCCGACCACCGCCAGCCGATGCGCCGCAACCCGCTCCTCGATTTCCGCCAGATCCATCGCCGGGTTTCATCCTTGCTCAAATACCCCCGGGGGGTGCGGGGGGCGGCGCCCCCCGCTGGGCCGGCCCGGATACGGGCCGGAACGGCAAGGCCAGGCTCCAGCCCAGCCGTTCCGGCCCTTCGGTCCAGCCAAGGCCCGTCCGTCCGTCCGGCCTTCCCTCGGTCCGCATCGTGCCGGCCAGCCGGTCCCAGAGGGACAGCGCGAAGCCATAGTTCGCATCGTGCAGCGACCGCTCCGGCGCGTGGTGAATCCTGTGCATCTCCGGCGTCACGATCACCCTGCGCAGCCGCGCATCCAGTTCCCCGTGCAGGCGCAGATCGGCATGAGTGAAGAGCGCGGTCGCATTCAGCATCCCCTCGAAGACAACCACCGCCCAGACCGCCGGACCGATCAGCCAGACCGCAACCACCTTGACCGCCGCCGACAGGATGAACTCCCCGGGATGGAAGCGCACGGCCGTGGTCACATCCATGTCCGGATCGGCATGATGCACCCGGTGCAGCCGCCACAGGACCGGCACGAGATGCATGGCGAGGTGCTGGAGCCAGAGTACGAGGTCCAGGAGAAGGATCGCGAGCAGGCCCTCCAGCCACGCCGGCGCGTCCAGCCAGTGAAACAGCCCGAACCCCGCCGCCGTCGCATCGGCCGCCGCAACGGTGGCCAGAAGCGGAAGCGCCAGTGCCGCGAGCCAAACCGCGCCGTTGCCGAGGATCAGAAGCCCGAAGTTCGCCATCCACCGTGGCCCGCGCGCCTGCCCCCGGCCCCAACGTGGCCGCAAACGCTCCGCCACGACGAGAACGGCGAGGACGAAAGCGAAGATCCCCAGACGGACGGCAAGCTCCATGTCTCTCCTCCGAATCGCATCCATCCTAGCCCGGGCTTGCGCGCCGAGAACGCTTCCTCCGCCGGTTCTCGGGCGGCGAACGGCGTATCCTGCCGCCGGACGGTTCGCCGGTCCGGGGCAGGTGGAGGATAGCGGGTGTGGTGGCAGGGGTGAGGGCCCGGGTCAGGCCCGGGACGGGGCTTCGCCTGGCCGGAGGTGGTAGGGGACGTGCGCCGCGCCCCGCCTCAGCGCCGGCGCGGCTTCACCCGGGGCTCGGTCGAGCGGATCTGGGTGCCCGAGCCATGTTCGGTGAACAGCTCCAGCAGGCAGGCATTTGGCACCCTGCCGTCCATGATCGTCACCGCCCGCACCCCCTGGGCCAGTGCCGCGAGTGCGGTCTCGGTCTTGGGGATCATGCCGCCGGCGATGGTGCCATCGGCGATCATCGCCTCGACATCGGCCGGCGAAAGCTGCGTCACCACCTGGCCGGAGCGGTCCTTGACCCCGGGGACATCAGTCAGCAGCAGCAGCCGGTCGGCCTGGAGCGCCCCGGCGATGGCGCCGGCGGCGGTGTCGCCGTTGACGTTGAAGGTCTCGTTGTCGGCCATGCCGGTGGCGACGGGGGCCACGACCGGGATGATCCCGGCCGCGAAGAGGTCGCGCAGCACCTGCACGTTCATCTCCACCGGCTTGCCCACGAAGCCAAGCTCCGGGTCGTCCGCCTCGCAGACCATCAGGTCGTCGTCCTTGCCGGAGATGCCGATGGCGCGGCCGCCCTGGTCGTTGATCGCCTGGACGATGCGCTTGTTGACAAGGCCGGAGAGGATCATCTCCACCACCTCGACCGTGGCCTTGTCCGTCACCCGCTTGCCGCGCACGAAATCCGACTTGATGCCAAGCTTGCCCAGCATCTCGTTGATCATCGGCCCGCCGCCATGGACGACAACGGGGTTGAGCCCCACCTGTCGCATCAGCACCACGTCGCGGGCGAACTCGGCCATCGCCGCCTCGTCGCCCATGGCGTTGCCGCCGAACTTCACCACCACCACCGCATCGGCATAGCGCTGAAGATAGGGCAGCGCCTCGCTGAGGATGCGGGCGGTGGCGATGCTGTTTTCCATGGTCATGGTCTGGCGTCTCATCGCGTTCTCCGTTCGCGGCCCCCATAGACCTTGCGTTCCCCCCTGCCAAGGATGGACTTTCCTTGCCGGAGGTCCGTACCTTTTCCATCCAGCAACGAGGTGCCCCATGGCGCAGCAGACCCTACTCCTGACCGGAGCGAGCCGCGGCATCGGCCATGCCACGGTGAAGCGCTTCGAACAGGAAGGCTGGCGGGTACTGACCTGCTCGCGCCAGGCTTTCGATCCACGCTGCCCCTGGAAAGGGGGGGCGGAAAACCATATCCAGATCGACCTGATGGATCCGAACAAGGCCATCGCCGCCGTCGAGGTGATCCGCCAGAAACTTGCCGGCGGCCCGCTCCATGCGCTGGTCAACAATGCGGGGATCAGCCCCAAGGGCCCGGGTGGCAGCCGGCTCGACACGCTCAACACCGATCTCAAGGTCTGGGGTCAGGTCTTCCATGTCAACTTCTTCGCCCCGGTCATCCTCGCCCGGGCGCTGAAGGACGAGCTGGCGGCGGCGAAGGGGGCCATCGTCAATGTCACCTCCATCGCCGGCGCCCGGGTGCATCCCTTCGCCGGGGCGGCCTATGCGACCTCCAAGGCGGCGCTGGCGGCGCTGACGCGCGAGATGGCGCATGACTTCGGCCCCCTGGGGGTGAGGGTGAACGCCATCGCCCCGGGAGAGGTGGAGACCGCGATCCTGTCACCGGGCACCGACAAGATCGTCGAAAGCCTGCCCCTGCGCCGGCTCGGCCAGCCGAGGGAAGTGGCCGACGCGATCTGGTTCCTCTGTTCGGAGCAGTCGTCCTACATTTCCGGCACCGAGATCCAGATCAACGGGGCCCAGCATGTCTGACGGCCCCGCCCCGGCCTTGAGCCGGGGCCTCCGGTCGGCGTGGATCGCGGGGCAAGCCTTTGCGTGTGCGGCAAGGGAGGGCCTCCCGCGAGGCCCCGGCTCAAGGCCGGGGCGGGGTCCTATCCCGCGCCCGTTCGCTCTTGACGCGCGGCCCTTGTCGCCCCCAATGGCGCCATGCTCGACGACGAGACCGACGATGCCGGTGCCGACATCCACCCGCTGTTTGCGGGCGCGCCGTCCACGACCGAGTTCCGCAAGCTGCGCAAGCGGCTGGTGCGGGAAACCCGGGCCGCCATCGACACCTACGGCATGGTCCGCCCCGGCGACCGCTGGCTGGTCTGCCTTTCCGGCGGCAAGGACAGCTACACGCTGCTGGCCGTCCTGCACGAGCTGAAGTGGCGTGGCCTGCTGCCGGTGGAGCTTCTGGCCTGCAATCTGGACCAGGGCCAGCCCGGCTTTCCCGCGACGGTCCTGCCCGAGTTCCTCTCCCGCATGGGGGTGGCGCACCGGATCGAGTATCAGGACACCTATTCGGTCGTGGTGTCGAAAATTCCGCAGGGGCGGACCTATTGCTCGCTGTGCTCGCGGCTGCGGCGTGGCAACCTGTACCGGATCGCGCGCGAGGAGGGCTGTTCGGCGGTGGTTCTCGGCCATCACCGCGACGACATCCTTGAAACCTTCTTCATGAACCTGTTCCACGGCGGAAGGCTGGCCGCGATGCCGCCGAAGCTGCTGAACGAGGAGGGCGACCTCACCGTCCTGCGCCCGCTGGCCTTCGTCGCCGAGGAGGATTGCGAGCGTTTCGCCCGGGCCATGGCCTATCCGATCATCCCCTGCGATCTCTGCGGCAGCCAGGAGGGGCTGCAGCGGGTGCAGGTCAAGAAACTGCTCGACGACTGGGAGACGCGCAGCCCCGGCCGCCGGCAGGTGATGTTCCGCGCGCTGATGAACGTGCGCCCCAGCCACCTGGCCGATCCCGGCGTCTTCGACTTCGCCGCGCTCGCTCCGGTCGCGGCGCCGGCAGATCGCGACAATCCTCCGCAACTTTTGCGTGCGGATTAAGAAAGCCCTCAATCCCCGACCCTAGTGCTGGCCTGGCGGGTCTCGATGGCCCGCGTCTGCGGAGGGTCAGGGTTGATGCGCGAACGTATCGGCGCCCGGGTCACGGCGGTCTTGCGGCTGTGCAGCACCTGGTTGCGGCGGCCGGAACTCTTGCTGTTCCTTCCGGCCGTGACGCTGGCCGCCTTCTGGTTGGGCGGCGAACGGGCGCTGGTGACGGTGGCGCTCAGCTCGCCTCTCCTTTTCGCCTTCGCCGGCGCCTTCCGCTACGCCGAGGATCCCGCGCCCGGCGGCACGACGGGCATGGCGCTGCGTCCGCAGGTGATCGGCGCGCTCGACCAGGCACTGCGCGAGGGCCAGTCAACCGGCCGAACCACGGCCTGCCTCGTCCTGCTGATCGATTCCGCCGAAACCCTGCTCGACCGCCATGGCCGCGCGGCACAGACGGAGGTTCTGGCGCGCTGCACCGAACGGCTCTGCGCCGCCCTGCGCGAGGGCGACATCGTTGCGCGTCTGGAAGGCGGCGGTTTCGCGGTGGCGCTGCGTGCGGTGGCGCGGCTCGATCTGGAAACCCTGGTGCAGCTGTCCTCGCGCCTGCAATCGGTGCTGGCGCCGCCGATCCCGGTCGATGCGGCGCGGCTCTATGTCACCGTCTCGGTGGGCTTCTGCCTTGCCGACCGGGCGGCGGAACGGTCCGGACGGGCGATGCTCGACGCCGCGCAGGTGGCTGCGGACGAGGCGCTGCGCCACGGGCCCTGCGGGGTGCGGGCCTACCAGCCCGACATGGCACGCAAGCGGGCCGACCGTGATGCCTACCGCCACCAGCTGGAAATGGCGCTCGACCAGGGCCAGATCCGCCCGCATTTCCAGCCCCAGGTTTCCACCGATACCGGCGCGGTCACCGGGTTCGAGGCCCTGGCGCGCTGGCAGCATCCCGAGCGCGGGCTGATCCCGCCGGCGGAATTCCTGCCTGCGATCGAGGATGCCGGCCTTGGCGAGCGCCTGGGCGAGGTCATGGTCTTCAATGCCCTGTCGGCGCTTGCCCGCTGGGACAAGGCCGGACTGCGCGTGCCACAGGTCGGGGTGAATTTCTCCGCCGTCGAACTGCGCAACCCGCGCCTTGCGGAAAAGCTGCGCTGGGAACTTGACCGTTTCGACCTCAAACCCGAGCGGCTGGCCGCCGAGATCCTCGAAACCGTGGTGGCGCAGACCGACAACGACGTGATCGTGCGCAACATCGGCAAGTTGGTCGAAATGGGTTGCACCGTCGATCTTGACGATTTCGGCACCGGCCATGCCTCGATCACCAATATCCGTCGCTTCCGGGTGCGGCGGCTGAAAATCGACCGGAGCTTCATCACCCGCGTGGACGAGGATCGCGAGCAGCAGAAAGTGGTCTCGGCCATTCTGTCGCTGGCCGAGCGGCTGGGGCTCGAAACCCTGGCCGAGGGGGTGGAGACGCCCGGCGAACATGCGATGCTGGCTCAGCTCGGCTGCGGCCATGTTCAGGGTTTCGGTCTCGGCAGGCCCATGCCCTTCGAGGAGGTCGCCGACTGGCTGGCCAGCCAGCGCGCCCGAACCGCGACGCCGGTGCGCATCGGAAATCGCGGCCGTTGAATTCGGGGAACCTTGCGGCGCCAGGCCGCGCGGGCGGGCGGCGGGCGTGAATCGGCTTGACCTTTCGCCCCTCGTGGCGTTCATGCGCCGCTGATCCAAAGCGTGGCGGACGGCAGGCATGGAAGACCAGAACAAGAACCTCATTCTGGCAACGGTGCTGAGTTTCATCGTCATCCTGGTGTGGTTCGTCCTCTTCCCGCCGCCCGAGCCAGTTCCCGCCCCCGCCCCGTCCGCCGCTACCGCCCCGACTGACGGCACCGCCGTTGCCGACGCCGCCGCGCCGCCTGTGGCGCCGGCCCCGGCCACGACCGAGGATCCGCAGCCGGATGCGTTGAGGGTGAAGATCGAAACGCCGAAGCTCTCCGGGTCGATCTCCGCCTTCGGCGGCCGGATCGACGACCTGTCCCTCGTCGCCTATCGCGAGACGATGGAGCCCGGCGCCCCGACGGTGCGGCTCCTGTCGCCGATCGGCGAGGCGCAGCCCTATTACGGCGTCTTCGGCTGGGTTGCCGCCCAGGGCAGCGCCGCCGGGCCGGTTCCCGACGCGCGCACCACCTGGACTGTGCCGCGCGAGGCAACGCTGAGCCCCGGCGCGCCGGTGACGCTGACCTGGGACAATGGCCAGGGCGTGACCTTCGCCCGCGAGATCTCGGTGGACGAGGACTTCATGTTCACCGTCACCGACACCGTCACCAACGGTTCGGCCGGCGCCTTCCAGGCCCAACCCTTCGCCCAGATCGCCCGCCACGGCCTGCCGCAGACCCAGAAGATCTGGGTGGTCCACGAGGGCGCGGTCCGCCGCGCGGATGGCACGCTGGAAGAAATCAAATACGCCGATCTGCCGGACATGAAACCTGACGAGCGCGAGGGCGTACCGGCTGAGGTGGTCGAGGCCACCACCGACGGCTGGATCGGCTTCACCGATCACTACTGGATGACGACGCTCGTCCCCGAACAGGGCAAGCCCTGGACTTCGGTGGTCAAATACGTCCCGGCGCAGGATCTCTATCAGACCGAGGTCCGGCAGCCGGTGCTGACCGTGGCCCCGGGGGCCTCGGCCTCGGTCTCCACCCGCCTTTACGCCGGGGCAAAGGAATGGGAGACCATCCGCGCCTATCAGAACGAAGACGGGATCGCGGGCTTTCTCGACTCGATCGACTGGGGCTGGTTCTTCTTCCTGACCAAGCCGATCTTTGCCGTCCTGCACTGGCTGCACGGGGCGATCGGCAACATGGGCCTGGCGATCATCGCCCTGACCTTCGTGCTGAAGCTCCTCGTCCTGCCGCTGGCCTACAAGTCCTATGTCTCGATGGCGCGGATGAAGGAACTGCAGCCGGAGATGGAGGCGCTCAAGGAGCGTGCCGGCGACGACCGCGCCCGGCTGCAGAAGGAGATGATGGAGCTTTACCGCACGAAGAAGGTGAACCCCGCCGCCGGTTGCCTGCCGATCTTCCTGCAGATCCCGATCTTCTTCTCGCTGTACAAGGTGATCTTCGTCACCATCGAATTGCGCCAGGCGCCCTTCTTTGGCTGGATCAGGGACCTCTCGGCCCCCGACAGTTCCTCGCTGTTCAACTTCTTCGGGCTCCTTCCCTGGGCGGCGCCGGCGCATCCCTCGCTTCTGGCCACGGTCTTCATCGGCCTGCTGCCGCTTCTGCTCGGCATCACCATGTGGCTCCAGCAAAAGCTCAACCCGACGCCGACCGACCCGAGCCAGGCGATGATCTTCGCCTGGATGCCCTGGGTGTTCATGTTCATGCTGGGAAGCTTCGCCTCGGGCCTGGTGATCTACTGGATCACCAACAACCTGATCACCTTCACCCAGCAGTACCTGATCATGCGCAGCCACGGGCATACGCCCGATATCTTCGGCAATATCCGCGCCAGTTTCGGACGCAAGCCGGCAGCGGCGGCAAAGCCGGGCCCTGCCGGGCAGAAGCCGGCCAATTCGCCCGGCAAGCCGGCAAAGCCCGCCAAGACCACCGGAAAGCCGGGCAGCAAGTGATCCATGTCCCGGCGGGCTGCCGCCGGGCAACCTCCCAGGGCCGCATGTCGCCGGGGTGAACCGATGAACCTGTCCTTCCCACCCGCGCCCGAGCCCGAGGCCGAGGCCCGCGAGGCCGGCCGGCTCCTGTTCGCAGGGCCGGTGGAGTTCCTCAAGGGCGTGGTCGCCATGTCGGGCCTGCCGCCGGCAGACCGGCTGGAGGTCTGCTTCGCCGGCCGCTCCAATGTCGGCAAGTCGAGCCTGATCAACGCGCTGACCGGCCGCAAGAACCTCGCCCGCGCCTCCAACACCCCGGGGCGGACGCAGGAGATCAATTTCTTCACCCTTGGCGAGGCGAAGTATCTCGTCGATCTGCCCGGCTATGGTTTCGCCGAGGCGCCGGTGGCGACGGTGGCCAAGTGGCAGGCGCTGTTGAAATCCTACCTCGCCGGCCGCGCCACCCTGCGCCGGGCCTTCGTGCTGATCGACATGCGTCACGGGATCAAGGCGGTGGATGAGGAGATTCTCACCCTGCTCGACCGCTCCGCCGTCACCTTTCAGGCGGTGCTGACCAAGGCCGACAAGATCGGTGCGGCCACCCGCGCCGCCACGCTGGCGCAGGTGCAGGCGGCGCTGGCCAAACACCCCGCTGCCTTTCCGGAAATCATCGTCACCTCGTCGGAAAAGGGCGAGGGGATCGAAACGCTGCGGGCGGTGATCGCCAGCCTGGCCTGACGGCGGGGCGGACGAGGGCCGACTAGACCTCCTGCGCCCAGATCATCGCGTGCAGCGTATGCGGGTGAAGGCCGATGTCCTCCAGAATCCGCGCGTCCTCGCGCAGGAGGCGTGACAGGGCGGCGCGCTCGCGGCGGCTCTGATCGCGAAGGCGAAGGTGGCCGAGGGTCAGGCCGATCCTTGCGAGAAGGGAATTTGGCGCGCCGGACCGTGACTGGGGCGTTGGGGCCCGGCGCGCCGATTCCGCGACAATTCGCGGGGGGAATGAAACAGTGTCCGCAACAAAGCTCATCTGGAAGGAACCTTTTCGAAGAAAAAAGAACGTCTAGCTATGGCGCAGGCAATACAATCTTTCGCAGCGGCAATCAGGTGCAACGACGGACCTGCGGTTGCATCTCGCAGCAAGCCGTTGCATGAAGTTGCATCACCGGCCAGCTTCCCCGCAATGGACATCCCAGACGACTTTCCCGGCCGCCTGCGCACGGCGCTGAAGCTTGTGAACCTCTCCGCCGCCGCGCTGGGGGCGGCGGTGGGCGTGGACAAGTCGGTCGTGTCCCGCTGGCTGGCAGGCCGGGTAAGCCCGACGCAGCACAATCTGTCGCGCATCGCTGCCGTCATCGCCCAGCGGCGGCCCGGTTTCTCGGTCCTGACCTTCGAGGCCGAAGCTGAATCCTTTGCCGCCGCGCTCGGCCTCGCACCAGCGGCGGCCCGGTCCAGCACGTCCGCCGACAGTCTGGCCATTCCCTTCGGCCTGACCGACGCGGCGCGCAAGGAAACGGCGCGGCGGGGCGTTGAGTACTTCGGCCTCTATTCGATGTATTACTGGGCTTTCAGCCAGCCGGGCATGGTGGCGCGCATGTCGCTGATGATGCGCCCGCGCGACGGCCTGATCGAGGCGCGCTACGGGGCCGAAGGGTTCCAGTTCCGCGGCTGGGCGCTGCTGATGCTGAACCGCCTGTACATCGCCTTCGCCGAAGAGCGGTTCGAGGCGATGATCTTCCTCGTCACCAATGCCGGCCAGCAGCCCCGCGCCCGCTTCATCACCGGGATCCTCACCGGCCCGGCCGAGGGGCTGCTGATGCCAACAGCCTCGCCGGCAGTGCTGGTCCGCGAGGCGGAGATCACCGGCGATGTGCGGGCCGACGATGCGGCCTATGCCGAGCGCTGCGCCTTTGCGCCTCTGGCCGGCAGCGACGGCACCCCGACGGCTGTGCGCGCCGCGCTGGAGCGGGCGAGTGCCGGGCATGGTCCGCTCATGCAGATCCCCTACGGATCGGGCGAAGACGCCTGACCCGCGTCGTGATCGGGATCCGCCCCCGGTACCGGGTCATAGCCCGCGCCACCCCAGGGATGGCAGCGCCCCACGCGGCGGGCGGCCAGCCAGGCGCCCCTGACCCCGCCATGGCGCGCCAGGGCCTCCAGCGCATAGGCCGAACAGGTGGGCTGATAGCGGCAGCCGTGTCCGACCCAGGGGCTGAGGACCAGGCGATAGGCCCTGACCGGAAGGGACAGGACAAAGGCCAGGGGGGTCATCTCGCCCCTCCGTGCAGCCGGGCGGCGGCCAGCCGCAGGTCGTCGAGCATCAAGGCGAAATCGCGCTCCGCCGTGACCCCGGGCCGGCCGACCAGCACATAGTCCCAGCCCGGCCGGGCCAGCGGGCCAAGCGCCAGACGCGCCGCCTCGCGCAGGCGGCGCTTGGCGCGGTTGCGCAGCACCGCATTGCCGACTTTCTTGGAACAGGTGAAGCCGACGCGCGGCCCGGCGGCATCGCCACGGTCGCGGCCCTGCAGGAGGAATCCGGGCGCTCCCTGGCGCCGGGCGCTGGCCGCCTTGAGGAAATCGGCACGCTTCTTCAGCCGCGCCAGGACAAACGTCAGCGCCGCCGGGGGCGCTTCGGTCCCCGGCGGCGCGATGTCAGGGTCATCGGTCATGGCCCCGCAGGGCCCCGTGTCAGGCGGACAGGCGCTTGCGGCCACGGGCGCGGCGGGCATTCAGCACCAGCCGTCCGCCCTTGGTCGCCATGCGCGCGCGGAACCCGTGCCGCCGCTTGCGGACCAGATTCGAGGGTTGATAGGTGCGCTTCATCGCCACTCTCCATGCCGTCCCTGCCGCGCGAGCCCCATGCGGGGATTCGAGCGCGGCGTCATTCCGAGGCCCGGCCCATAAGCGCTGGCCGCTCCCAAGTCAACGTATGCCGGACCCTGTCAGCGCCGGCGGCGAAACATTTCGCCGCCGTCCTGCAATATCTGCCGCCCGGCCTTCAACGGCGCGTGAGCGGGGTAACAGTCTGCGGGCCTTGCCGTAGCGCCGGGGGCAATTTGCCGCCAGAGTGGAGCCGATGGACCGGACAGAAACTGAAAGCCGCAGCCTCGCGGCACGGGCGATTTTCATCGTCCTGATTGCGGCGGCGGCGGCAGGGGCGTTCCTTTTGCGCGATACGCTGACCTTCGCGGCGCTGTCGCGCCATCGCGAGGCGCTGCTGGCACTGCGGGACGCCCATCCGCTGGTCCTGCCGCTGACCTTCGTCCTCGCCTATGCGGCGATGGTCGCCCTGTCACTGCCTGGCGCCACGGTGGCGACGCTGACGGGTGGCTTCCTCTTCGGTCTCTTCCCCGGCGTCTTCTACAACGTCACGGCAGCGACGATCGGGGCGGGATTGGTATTCCTCGCCGCCCGTGCCGGTTTCGGCGCCCGCGTCGCGGCGCGGATCGAAGCGCAGGGGGGCCGGGCGGCGCGACTTCAGCGGGGGCTGCGCGAGAATGAGATCCCGGTCCTCCTGCTGATGCGCCTTGTTCCGGCGTTGCCCTTCTTTCTCGCCAACCTGATCCCGGCCTTCCTCGGCATCCGCTTCGATCGCTTCGTCATGACCACCTTTCTTGGCATCCTGCCTGCGGCTCTGGTCTTCACTTCGGTCGGCAGCGGACTGGGCGAGGTCTTTGCCCGGGGCGAGGCGCCGGATCTCGCGATCCTTGGCGAGCCGGCCATCCTCTGGCCGCTGCTCGGGCTTTGCCTGCTGGCGGCCTTGCCGCTGATCGCAAAGGCGGTGCGGCGGTGAGCGGGCGGGTCGATCTCTGCATCATTGGCGCAGGCTCTGGCGGGTTGTCGGTTGCGGCCGGTGCGGCGCAGATGGGCGCCTCGGTGGTGCTGATCGAGGAAGGCGAGATGGGGGGTGACTGCCTCAACGCCGGTTGCGTCCCCTCCAAGGCGCTGATCGCAGCCGGTGCTGTCGCCCAGGGCCGCCGCGCCGGCGCCGGGCTCGGCGTTGCGCCGGCGGAGGCGCAGGTCGATTTCGCCGCCGTCAAGGACCATGTCGCCCGGGTCATCGCCACGATTGCCCCCCACGACAGCCAGGAACGGTTCGAGGCGCTCGGCGTCCGGGTGATCCGCGCCCGGGGCCGGTTTGTCGCGCCCGACCGGGTGGAGGCCGCCGGCGAGACGATCCGGGCACGGCGCTTCGTGATCGCCACCGGCTCGCGGCCGCTGGTCCCGCCGGTTCCGGGCCTGGCGGATGTGCCCTTCCTGACCAACGAGACGATCTTTGCCCTGCGCGAACAGCCTGGGCACCTTGTTGTCCTCGGCGGTGGCCCGATCGGGCTGGAGATGGCCCAGGCGCACCGGCGGCTGGGCCCGGCCGTCACCGTGGTCGAGGCCGCCCGGGCGCTCGGCCGCGAGGATCCGGAGGCGGCGGCCGTGGTTCTGGAGGCCTTGCGCCATGAAGGGGTCCAGATCATCGAGGGCAGGGCGGTGGAGCGGGTGGAGGCCACGCCTTCCGGCGTGGCGCTGACCCTTGCCGGCGGCGGGCGGGTCGAGGGCAGTCATCTCCTTGTCGCTGCAGGGCGCCGGGTGGCGGTGGAGGGCCTGGGGCTGGAGTCCGCCGGCGTCGCCTTTGACCGCAGGGGCGTGACCGTCACGCCCGGCCTGCGCTCGGTTTCCAACCGCCGGGTCTTTGCGATCGGCGATGCGGCGGGCGGGGCGCAATTCACCCATCTCGCCGGCTATCACGCCGGCATCGTCATCCGCGCCGCACTCTTCGGCCTGACGGCCCGGGCGCGGGACGACCACATCCCTCGCGCCACCTATACCGATCCCGAACTGGCCCAGGTCGGCCTGACCGAGGCCGAGGCGCGCGCCGCGCACGGGTCGCGGCTGGAGGTCCTGCGCGTACCCTTCCGCGACAGCGACCGCGCCCAGGCAACCGGGCGGACCGAGGGCTTCGTCAAGCTGATGGCGGTCAGGGGCCGCCCGGTCGGGGCCACCATCGTCGGGGCCGAGGCGGGCGAACTCATCGCGCCCTGGGCGCTGGCAATCGCCTCCGGCCTGAAGCTTTCGGCCATGGCCGGAACGGTCCTGCCCTATCCGACGCGGGCGGAAGTCAACAAACGCGTCGCCGGGGCCTATTTCTCGCCGCGTCTCTTTGCTAACCCTTTGGTGAAGCGGTTTGTCCGGCTGGTGCAGCGCCTTCTGCCCTGACGGACCGGCAAAGTCATTTGGCAGGAGAGCGGACAGGGCGTGGCACGCTGGCGGTTCCTGAACACGCTTTCGGGGCGCTTCCTGATCCTGTCGATCATCTTCGTGATGATTGCCGAGGTCCTGATCTTCGTGCCCTCGATCGCCCGCTTTCGCGCCGACTATCTGCAACTGCGGCTGGAGAAGGCGCAGATCGCCTCCCTGGCGCAGCTGGCCACCGACGTGCCGCTGACCGACGAGTTGCAGCGCGAGCTGCTTGCCAATGCCAAGGTCTATAACGTCGTGCTGCTGCGCGACGAGCTGCGGCAGCTGGCGCTGTCCTCGCCGATCCCCGAGCCGATCGACGCCACCTATGACCTGCGGGCAGAGGGGCCGCTGGGCCTCATCCGCGATGCGATCCTCCAGCTTTTCGATTCCCGCGACCGGGTGATCCGCGTCATCGGCTCGCCGGTGCAGGAGGCCGGCCTGCTGATCGAGGTAACGATGGACGCAGGACCCCTGCGCGCGGCGATGATCGACTACGGCATCCGCATCCTGATCCTGTCGGCGCTGATCTCCGCCGTCACCGCGTCGATGCTGTTTCTCGCGGTGCAGCGCCTGCTGGTCGGCCCGATCGCCCGGGTGGCGCGGCATATGGCGGCCTATGCCGAGGCGCCCGAAGATGCGCGCCGGGTGATCGAGCCGGCAGCGCGGGTGACGGAACTGCGCGACGCCGAGGTCGCGCTGGCCTCGATGCAGACGCAGCTCACCGGCGCGTTGCGGCAGAAGGAGCGGCTGGCCCAGCTTGGTGCGGCTGTGGCCAAGATCAGCCACGACCTGCGCAACATCCTGACGACCGCGCAGCTTTTCGCCGACCGGATGGCGGGCTCGGCCGATCCCGGCGTGGCACGGGCGGCGCCAAAGCTCGTGGCCTCCATCGCCCGGGCGGTGAATCTCACCGAAGCGACGCTGGCCTTCGGCAAGGCCGAAGAGCCGCCGCCCCGCCTGTCGCGCTTTCCCTTGCGGGTTCTGGTCGAGGATGTGGTGGCGGGGGAGGCACTGGAGGACCGCGAGCGCCTTTCGGTGCTGGTCGATGTCGCGCCCGGACTGATGATCCGCGCCGATCAGGAACAGCTTCATCGGGTGCTGTCCAACCTCGTGCGCAATGCCCGGCAGGCGATCGAGGCGCAGGGGACGGGCGGCACGATCGAGATCGCCGGCGGCGAGGACGAGACCGCCTGGTGGCTGCGCATCGGCGACACCGGCCCCGGTCTGCCGCCCAGGGCGCGCGAGCATCTCTTCACCGCCTTCCAGGGCGGGGCGCGCAAGGGCGGCATCGGCCTCGGCCTCGCCATCGCCGCCGAACTGGTCCGCGGCCATGGCGGGCGGCTGGAGCTTCTGCGCTCGGACGAGAACGGGACGGAGTTCCTCATCCGCCTGCCCAAATCCGCCGGCGCCGCCGCCGACGGCGAGACCCTTCCAGCCTGACGCCGCAGTGCCGCAGTCCCTTGCCAAGCCCGGCCAGTGCAGATAAACGCCGCCCTCGTACGGACCCGTAGCTCAGCTGGATAGAGCATCAGACTACGAATCTGAGGGTCGGGCGTTCGAATCGCTCCGGGTCCGCCAAACATCCCTGATGCCAGCAAAAACCCGGTCGCCCTTGGCGCCTGCCCAACTCCCTTGGGCCCGGCGAGCCGACCCGGCTGAAGCATGCGGACCGGCAGGCCGGCGCGATCCTCCGCCCTTGTCTGGCGCCGGGAATGTTTCGCGCCGTCCCTGGGCTCGTTCTCCGGCAGGCCCGGGGGCGTTTCGGCCAACGACAGTCAGCGGCCCTTTGCGCCCCTGACCACCTGATAGCCCGGCCGCCAGAGATAGCGGACCGGGGCCGAGAGCATGTGGACGAGCCGGGTGAAGGGGAAGAGGAGGAAGATCGTCAGGCCAAGCACGATATGGAGTTTGAAGATCAGCGCCGCGTCGGCGATCTGCGCGGCCGCATCGGGGCGGAGGGTGAAGATGCCGAGGGCCCAGGCCATGAACTTCGTCATCTCATGGCCATCAAGGTGCCGGAGCGAGACGAAGATCGTGCCAAGGCCCAGCAGCAGTTGCGCCATCAGCAGGATCAGGATGGCAATGTCGGCGAAGCTCGACGTCTTGCGGATGCGCGGATCCAGCAGGCGACGCTGGAGCAGGATGATCCCGCCGACAAGCGCCATGGCCCCGGCGACGCCGCCGGCAATCACGGCGAGAAGCTGTTTGGCTCCGTGCGGGATGCCCATTGCGTCGAAGACCTGGATCGGGGTCAGAAGGCCGATCAGGTGGCCGAAGAAGATCACTAATACCCCGACATGGAAGAGCACCGAACCGAGGATGAACTGGCGGCGGCGCAGCAATTGGGAGGACGACGACTTCCAGGTGAAGGGGTCGGTCTCGTATCGCGCCACCGAGCCGACCAGCAGGACGGTCAGCGCGATATAGGGATAGGTGCCAAACAGGAAATCATGCATGGTTTTCTCCTTGCGCCGAATGCGCCGAGGGACGGTCCATCCGCGCCAGAACGTCGCGCACGGCCGGGCAGCCGGCATCGGGATCGGGGCCGAAGGTGACTTCGCTTTCGGCCCAGACGCGGTCCAGCGCCTCCAGATCGTCGGGGTCTTCGTCTTCTTCCTCCGCCAGTGCTTCCCCCTGGGCTTCGGCCAAGCGAAGCAGGATGGCGGGCACTGCGGCATAGTGACTCTGCCTGCGGGCGAGGCGTTCAGACAGGGCAGCAAGGACAGGGGCGGCGCCCGCCAGAACCTCCCGCGCCTCTCCGGGGGGTTGCAGGGCGAGGAACTCGAGAAGCACCGGAAGGTGATCGGGCAACTCGCTGGTGGCAGGGTCGAAACCGGCGGCCCGGTAGGTGTCGATCAGATCGACCATCGCCGAACCCCGGTCGCGCCCTTCGCCATGGATATGCTCGAACAGGTTCAGCGAGAGCTGCCGCGAGCGATCGAAAAGCGCGACGTAGCGCTCTTCGGCGTCCAGTGGCTCCATCGCCAGCAGGTCGTCGGCCAGGGCAAGCAGCGCCGGATGATCCACCACAATCGCCCGTATTTCCGGCAGGGCTGCCCGCATGTCGGGACCGGGGTAGCTGATCAGGAGGGATAGCGATTTCAGCAGATAGTCCATCATTTCACCCCGTCGGGCATGCGGAGCGGCCGTTTCTTGCCGCCAAACAGACTGACCCTGGAGATCCCGGTCGAGCAGCCATTGCCATCGGTAAAGCCGCAGCCGCCCCTTATGTCATAGGCCTCCTCGGCATGGGCGCGGTGCGAGGTCGGGATGACGAAACGGTCCTCGTAATCGGCGAGCGCCATCACCTTGTACATCTCGTCCATTGCTTCGGGCGACATGCCGACGCGGCTGGCAAAGCTGTCGTCGGGGGCGCCGTTGATGCTTTTCGCCCTCATGTAGCCGCGCATGGCGAGCATGCGCTGCAGGGCCAGAACCACGGGTTCCTCGTCGCCTGCCGTCAGCATGTTGGCGAGATACTGCACCGGAATGCGCAGCGAGCGGACATCCGGCATGCCCATGTCGGTGCCGAGCTGCCCGGCAGAAGCGGCGTTCTGCACGGGGGAGAGCGGCGGGACATACCAGACCATCGGCAGCGTGCGGTATTCGGGGTGGAGCGGGAAGGCGATCTTCCATTCCATCGCCATCTTCCAGACCGGCGAGTTCTGCGCCGCCGTGATCCAGTCCCCGGGGATGCCCTCGGCGCGGGCCGCTGCGATCACCGCCGGGTCCTTGGGGTCAAGGAAGATGCCCATCTGGGCGTCGTAGAGCTGCTTGTCCTGTTCGACCGACGCCGCTTCAAGGATGCGGTCCGCATCGTAAAGCACCACGCCGAGATAGCGGATGCGCCCGACGCAGGTTTCCGAGCAAACCGTCGGCTGGCCGCTTTCGAGGCGCGCATAGCAGAGCGTGCATTTCTCGGACTTTCCGGTGGACCAGTTGTAGTAGATCTTCTTGTAGGGGCAGCCCGAGACGCACATCCGCCAGCCCCGGCACTTGTCCTGGTCGATCAGGACGATGCCGTCCTCCTCGCGCTTGTAGATCG
>CAZRQN010000026.1:0-28226 GCA_964602115.1 uncultured Rhodobacterales bacterium | reverse complement strand
GAAGGCCGCAGGTTCAAATCCTGCCCCCGCAACCAAATCTCGACATCCAGATCAACACACCAGAAGCCGCCCCTCAGGGCGGCTGCCTGCATCCAAAGCGACGCCACGCCAACCACAGCCCCAGCCCCAGCCCGGCAGGTCCGGGCCGGCTAGACCGCCACCCAGGACTTCGACGCGGCTGCGCGGGTGAAGGCATGGACCACGCGCTCGATGCGGAGGCCCTCGGCGAAACCGACCGAGCGCGACGGGCGCCCGGCGATGGCGGCGACCAGTTCGGCCAGTTCGATCACTTTCAGCTCGTTGAAACCCAGCCCGTGCCCCGGCGCCGGGCATAGCCTGGCGTAGTCGCCATGCAGCGGGCCGGCGAGGATGCGGCGGAACCCGCGCTCCGCCGGCGGCCCATCGGCGACATACAGGTTCAGCTCGTTCATCCGTTCATTGTCGAGCCACAGCATGCCCTTCGAGCCGTGAACCTCCACCCGCAGCCCGTTCTTGCGCCCATGCGCCACCCGGCTGGAGGCGAGCGTTCCCCGTGCCCCGGAGGCGAAGCGCACCAGCGCATGGGCGATGTCGTCGTTCTCGACCGCCGCGCTTCCGCCCTCGCGCAGCGGGCGCGTGCGATGAACGGTATCGACCATCGCAGTCAGGCCTTCGATCTCGCCCATCAGCGCCCGGGCGAGGCTGACGAGATGCACCGTCAGGTCACCGAGGGTGCCGAGCCCCGCCTCGGCGGCGCGCAACCGCCAGGACCAGGGCAGGGCCGGGTCGGCCATGTAATCCTCATCGACGCTGCCGCGAAAGTCGAAGGGCGTGCCGATGGCGCCGGCGGCGATCAGCCGCCGCGCCTCCTGCAGGGCGGGGTTCTGCAGATAGCCATAGCCGAGCGCCGTGGCCTTTCCCGATAGCTCGGCCGCCTTCGCCATGGACTCCGCATCGGCCAGCGTCAGCGCCATGGGCTTTTCGCACCAGACATGCTTGCCAGCCTCCAGCGCGGCCACGGCCATCTCGCGATGCAGCCCGTTGGGCGAGGTGATCGAGACCAGGTCGATGGAGGGATCGGCCAGCAGGTCGCGCCAGTCGGTGGTGGACCGCGCGAAGCCGAAGGCGGAAGCCGCACGTGCGGCGTGATCCGGCTCCATGTCGCAAAGGGCCACCCGGTCGATGACCGGCATGGCCTCACCCCAGACGGCGCGAAGCGCCCCATAGGCCATGGCGTGGCACTTGCCCATGAAGCCGGTGCCGATCAGGCCCACACCCAGACGGTTCATGCCCGCAACTCCCCTGAATGGCTTGCGCGAAACGCATCGCGGAACGGGCGCATGCCCGAAAGGTCCATGTCCTGCGCCTCCAGCCAGAGGCGAAGGCCCGGCGCGGAGAGCGCGCGATATTCTCCGCTGCGCAGATGGTGGCTGCCCGGGTCGATCGCCGCGATGTCCCCCGGCGCTGCGGGATGCAGGGCAAGGAACGAAAGGCCCGAGGGAAGCGCGGCGAAACGCGCGCGGGTGCCGGCCCGCGTCACGGCCGGCGCCTGCCAGTCGGTCTCGACGATCCGGTCCACCAGCGCGAAACCCGCCGCCCGCGCCAGGGCGGGGCCGGCGGCAAAGGCCGCCTCGTCGATGCCGGTCATGTTGTGCGGCCCGCCATAGGTCGAGAGCGTCGGGCAGATCACCGGCGGCAGGCGGAAGGCCTGCGCAACCCGGACATAGGCCGCGACGAATTCGGGGGCGAGAACCGCGCCCATGTGATCGTCCAGATGCGTGACGTCGATGCCGGCGCCAAGCGCCGTCTCGACCTGCGCCGCCAGTTCCGCCTCCACCGCCGCCGGATCGGCCCGGGCGCGAAGCGTCGGCACGTTGCGATGGAGAAAGCCATCGTCATCGGTCAGGCCCGCCGCGCGCGACGGGCGGGTCAGCGGGCGCCAGCGGTAGCCGGGCATCTCGCTGGTCAGCGTCAGGTGCACGCCGATGTCGAGCGCGGGATCGGACCGGGCCATCGCCGCAAGCTCGGCGAACCAGGGGCAGGGCACCATGACCGAACCGCAGGTGACGGTGCCAAGCGCCGCCAGGTCGCGGAAGGCGAGGTTCGCCCCGTGGCTCATGCCGAGATCGTCGGCATGGATCACCACGCTGCGCCGCGCGGTCATCCGGCTCGCCCCAGAAGCTCCCCGATCTCGCGTTCGACCGCCGCCATGTCCTCGCCGCCCGACATGATGCGCACCACCTCCTCGCGCGAGATCTCGGACTTGCGGAACGTGCCCTTGCTCGTGCCGCGGTTCAGCAGCGTGAACACATCGGCAACCGGATAGGCGTGATTGATGTTGTGGGTGATGAGGATGACGGCCAGGCCGCGAAGCCGTGCCTCGATCACGAATTTCAGGACCATCGCCGCCTGATGGATGCCCAGCGCCGAGGTGGGTTCGTCAAGAATCAGGACGCGGGCGCCGAAATGGATCGCCCGCGCAATCGCCACCGACTGGCGCTCGCCGCCAGAGAGCGTGCCCACCGCCTGGCCGGGATCGCGGACCTGGATTCCCATGTCGATCAGCGCCTGGCGGGCGACGCGGCTGGCATGGGCGCGGTCGAAACGGCGGAAGGGGAAGACGCCCTTCACCGGCTCGCGCCCGAGGAAGAAGTTGCGGGCGATGGACATCAGCGGGATCAGGCCGAGGTCCTGGAACACCGTGGCGACCCCGGCATCGGCCGCGTCGCGCGGCGAGCGGAAGCTGATCGGCCGCCCATCGACCAGAATCTCCCCCTCGCTCGGGCGATAGACGCCCGACAGGATCTTGATCAGCGTGGATTTCCCGGCCCCGTTGTCGCCAAGCAGGCAATGCACCTCGCCCGGGTTCACCGACAGGGAGACATCCTTCAGCGCAATCACCGAGCCGAAGCGCTTGGACACATGGCGCAGCTCGATCGCGGGTGTCGGGGCCTGGCTGGTCATCGGTCAACCTTCTCGCCCAGGGCCTTGGCGCGCGCATAGTTGTTGACGAGCACGGCGATGAGGATGACGAGCCCGAGGAAGACCTTGAACCAGTCGGTATCAATGCCGGTGTAGAAGATCCCCATCTGCACCAGGCCGAAGATGAGCGCGCCAAGCGCCGCGCCCAGGATGGTGCCGTAACCTCCGGTCAGAAGCACCCCGCCGATCACCGCTGCGATGATCGCCTCGAATTCCTTCAGCGTGCCGCGCACGGTGTCGGCGCTGCCGGCCTCCATCACCTGGATCGTGGCGAGCAGCGTGGCCGCCAGTGCCGAGCAGATGAACAGCGTGATCTTCACCCGCGCGACTGGGACGCCGACATTGCGCGCCACGACCGCGTCACCGCCGGCCGCATAGATCCAGTTGCCGAAGCGGGTCTGGGTCAGCACCCAGCCGGCGATCGCGGTGACGGCCAGCCACCAGACGATGGACATCGGGATCCCGGACACGAAGGGCGTCCCGTCGGCCTTGACGCCGATCCAGCCCCGATCGCCCATCCAGCCGAAGAACCCGGTCAGGACATGGCCGTTGAAGATCCCGGCGGTCCAGGGATCGGGCGGATTTTCAAGGATATAGGGGATCTGCGTCCGCCCGGTGACGGCGCGGGTGATGCCGATCGACAGGCCGCGCAGGATGAAGAGCGAGGCCAGCGTCACGATGAACGACGGTAGCCTGGTGCGCACGGTGATCAGCCCGTTCAGATAGCCCACCACCACCGCCACCGAGAAGGCCGCCGCGATGGCCGCCCAGAGCGGCCAGCCGAGATTGGCGACCAGCAGTCCGATCACGATGCCGGCGAAGCCGATCATCGAGCCGATCGAAAGGTCGAACTCGCCGGCGATGATCAGCAGCGCCACGGCTGCGGCGAGGATGCCGAGTTCCGCCGCAAGCGTCAGAAAGGTCATCGCGCCCTGAAGCGAATAGAGCGATCCGGCCCCGGGCAGGACGGCGAAGATGAGGATCGTCGCCACCAGCCCGATGAAGACCCCCGCCTCGGGCCGGCGAAGGAGAAGGGTCAGCCCGCCGGTCCGCACCAGCCGCTCGTCGGGCAGGCCCAGGGACTTGCGCACGACGGACGGCGCGCGGGTCGGCTCGGAAGGTTGCGGGTCCACGGTCATCCGGCATTTCCCCTTTGCGCAGCGGCGCCGGGGGTGCGGCGGACCGCCGCCCCCGGGCCGTTGCGGCGCGACCTAGCGCGTGCCTTCCTTCGAAAGCTGCTGCACCGCTGCGGCCTTCTCCGGCGTGTCGATGAACAGCGGGCCGGTGTAGATGCTGTTCTGCACCATCAGGCCGTGGCGTGCGTTCTGCACCAGCATGGCAACCGGAAGATAACCCATCAGGTACTGCTGCCCGTCGATGCCGAAGCCCATCTTGCCGTCTGCAACGGCCTGCAGGATTTCGGGCCCGAGGTCATAGGTGTAGAGCTTGTACTTCGACCACAGATCCATCTCGTCGAAGTACTTGATGAGCGGGTTGGCGCCCGCCGTGCCGGTCGCGAAGACAGCCTGAGTGTCAGGGTGTGAGGCCAAATAGGCCTCGACCCGCCGCGTCACATCGGCCGGGTCCTGAGAGACGGCCACCACTTCCGAGGTTCCGTTGGTGGCCTTCAGCCCGTCCGCAATTCCCTGGCAGCGCTCGTCAAGGCTGACGTTGCCCACCTCGTGGTTGATGCAGGCCACCTTGCCGATGCCCATGGCACCCAGCCGCTCCCCGGCCTTGATCCCGGCAAGATATTCCGAGGTCGTGCCGACATAGAGCGGAACGCCAAGCTCCATTCCCGCCTTTTCGCCCGAGTCGATGTTGATGACCGGGATGCCGGCCTCGACCGCGCTGGTGATGGCGGCGGACAAAGCATCCTTGTCGGGAATGGACACGACGATCCCGTCGGGCTGGGTGGCCACTGCGGCTTCGATCAGCCGCGCCTGTTCGACGCTGTCGAAGACCTGGGGCGCGATATACTGGACCTGCGCGCCCGTGTCGGCCGCAGCGTCATCCACGCCGCGTTTGACCACCGACCAGTAGGCATCGGAAGAGGCGCCGTGCACCACGACCGCGATCTTGACATCGGCCGCGGCCTTGAGCCCCTCGGCGGCTGCAGCCCCGGCCATGAGGCCGAGTGCCGCGATGGCGGCAGGAGCGAATTTCAGACGATCAAGCATCTCCGTTTCCTCCGTGTTGCGGCGCCTTTGACGGGCGCCCTCTGGTTGCATCGGGCTGCCCCGACGTGACGTTCAACTCGCGACCGTGAAACCCGCCTCCCGCGCCAGGTTCGAAAGGTTCTCGTACCCCATCCTTGCATAGGTCAGCGGATGCGCCTTCTTGGGATCCTGTTCGGCCTCGACGACCAGCCAGCCGGAATATCCGTGCCCGGCAAGGACGCCGAGGATCGCCGGGTAGTCGATCGACCCGTCCCCCGGCACGGTGAAGATCCCCTCCATGACCGCGCCCATGAAGCTCATGTCGGTCTCCCGCGCGCGTTTCAGGATCTCGGGGCGCGTGTCCTTGCAATGGACATGGACCACGCGCTGCACCTGTGCCCGCAGGAGCGCGAGCGGATCGCATCCGGCAAAGGCCAGGTGCCCGGTATCGTAGAGAAGCCCGACCGCCTCGCCGGTATGGCGCATCAGAAGCCCGATTTCGCTGTCGGTCTCGACGATGGTTCCCATGTGATGGTGAAAGGCCATGCCGACGCCGAAGGCGGCCATGCGCTCGGCCAGTTCGGTCAGCTTGCGCCCATAGCCGGGCCATTCCTCGGCCGACAGTTCCGGCCGGCGCGAGATCGGGTCCCAGATCGCCCCGTGGCGGCCGCGCGAGGTATCGGCATAGACGACATGGCGGCAGCCCATGTCCTTCAGAAGCTGCAGGTGCGGCGTCACCGCCTCCATCTCTTCCGCGACCGTCTTCTCCGCGCAGCGCCCGTCAAACCAGCCGGACACCAGCGCCAGCCCGTGGCGCGCCATGATCGGCGCCAGCAGCGCCGCATCGCGCGGGAACTTGCCCCCGAGCTCGCTGCCCGCATAACCGGCCAGCTTCGTCTCGCTCAGGCAGGTCTCAAGCGGCGTGTCGCCCCCCAGTTCCGGAACATCGTCGTTCGTCCAGGTGATGGGATTGATTCCGATCCTGACCGTCATGGCCGAAGTCCCCTTGCAGTTTCAGCGTGGCGCGCATGCCAGGACGCCAGTCCCGCCAGCAGCGCCATGTCGCGGCGGGCATCCTCGGCGGGGTTGCGGACCGGCTCGCCCGCCGTGATTGCGCGATGAAACCCCTTCAGTTCCTCGACGAAGGCCTCGGCAAAGCCGGACCGGATGTCCCGCAGCTCAAGAGCCTCTCCACGCCCGCGCCGTGCGGTCAGGCGTGTCGGCTGGTGGTTGAGCCAGGGTGAGGGGAATTCGAGCTCCAGCGCCTCATCCTCGAAGGTCAGGGTGATGCGCTCGCTGTAGTGCGGCAGGCCGGGAACCGTCAGATGCGACATCGTCAGCAGCGCATTGCCGTCCAGAAGGCTGACCGTGCCCTGCCCGCCCGATCCACCGGCGAACAGCGCGGCCCCGACAATCCCGCCCGGCCGGATCCCCAGGACGTCGAGAAGCCCGTGGACGGCGTTCACGTCATGCACGATCGACGAGGCATAGGCGTTGCAGAAGCCCCGGAACCCGGTTTCGTCCAGGGCGACAGGAACCGCCCGCGCCACCTGCTCGGCCTGCAGCGCGCGCAGGGAACGGCCGGACTCGGGCGGCAGGTCGTTTCCGGGCTGCCAGTCGTGGTGGCGCACGAAAGGCCCGGCATCGGGATCGGTCACTTCGACCGAGATCATCCGAAGGGCCCCGCGCGGAGCGTCGAGCAGCGCTTGAAGCGCCTCATAGCTCGGGTCGAAGCGTTTCATGTAGCCGACCTGCAGCACGCGGCCTGCGGCATCGCGCGCAGCGATCAGCCGGTCGATGTCGGCGACCGCGTAGCACAGCGGCTTTTCGCAGAAGACGTGGAGGCCCGCAGCAAGGGCCGCCGTGACATGGCCCGGGTGCAAGGGGTCGGGGGATGCGATCACCACCGCATCCAGCGGCAGCGCGAGCAGGTCGGCCGCGTCGGCGAAGACGCGCAGCCCGTAGCGGCCCGCGACGAAAGCACGGACGGAAGGCGAAGGATCGGCGACGCCGGCAAGATCGAAGCGGTCGGCCAGGCGGAGCAGGTTCGGGATATGCTCGATCTGGGCGACCCCACCCGCACCGATCACCCCGACCCTCACCCGGTCCATCGCGAAGTTCCACTTCCGATTGCTCCGCCCGTGATCCTAGCCCTATTGTGGTTCTACCCGCAGAACCAGATCAGGCCAAAATTGGGGAACCAGTTTGCGCAGTGGCTTCGCCCTCGACAGCATCGTCCCGCAGCGTGACAGCCCTGTCCCCCTGCACCTCCAGCTTTACCGGGGGCTGCGCCGCCTGATCGAGACGCGCGGTCTTGCCCATGGGACGGCCCTGCCCTCGACGCGCGCGCTGGCCACCGATCTCGGCCTGGGGCGCAACACTGTCATCTCCGCCTATGATCAGCTCTCGCTCGAGGGCTTCATCGAGACCCGCGCCGGTGCGCCGCCGCTGGTGCGCGAGCTGCCCGTCGTCACTTCAGGCCGCCGCCGTCATCCGGAAGGGGAGGACCAGGGGCTTTCGGCGCGCGGGCGTCTCATGGGCCTGCAGCCGTTCCATTACGGCCAGCCCGGGGTCACTGCCTTCCATCCGGGTTTGCCCGACATCGGTGAGTTTCCCTTCAACACCTGGGCCCGCCTGCTGACCCGGCGTGCCCGCCATGCGCGGGCCGACCTGGTCGGCAGCTACAACATCACCGGCTACCCCGGTCTGCGCGAGGCGATCGCGCGCTATCTGACCGCGTCGCGCGGGGTGAGCTGCGCCGCCGAACAGGTCGTGGTGACCAATGGCGCCCAGTCAGCCTTCGACCTGCTGGCGCGGGTGCTTCTCGATCCGGGCGACACGCTGTGGATGGAGGAGCCCGGCTATTACGGCGCCGCCTCGGCCTTCGTGGCCGCCGGCGCGCGGCTCGCGCCCCTGCGCGTCGGGGAGGCCGGCTGGAAGATCATCGCCCCGGAAGGTCCGGTCCCGCGCGCCATCTTCGTCACGCCCTCCTGCCAGCATCCGCTGGGTCTCACCATGTCCATGGGCCAGAGGCTGGACCTCATCCGGATGGCGGAGGCCTGGGATGCCTGGATCATCGAGGACGACTACGACAGCGAATACCGCTTCCAGGGCCAGCCCATCCCCGCGCTTCAGGGCGTGGCGACCGGGGATCGGACCGTCTTTGTCGGGACATTTGCCAAGATCCTCTTTCCCGCCATGCGGCTCGGCTACATGGTCGTGCCGACCCGGATCCTTGGCGCGGTGACGGCGGCGCTCAGCGCGACGGGGCAGTTCGCCCCGCTGCTGACCCAGGCGGCGCTGGCCGATTTCATGAACGAGGGCCATCTCACCCGGCACCTGCGCCGCACACGCCGGCTCTACGCGCAGCGGCGCGAATCCTTCTACGCGCTTTTCGACCAGCACATGACCCCCTGGATGCAACTTCACCGCACCGGGACCGGCATCCAGCAGGTCGCGCGCTTTCACCACCCGACCGATGACCGCGCTGTCGCCCGCGCGGCCCGCGCGGCCGGCGTGAACGTCTCGCCGCTGTCGATCCAGTGCCGCCATGCGCCGGAGGCCGGGCTGGTCCTCGGCTTTGCCGCCGCCGATGAAAAGGCCCAGGACCGGGGATTCCGGCGACTGGCCGAGGTGCTGACGGCAATGGCCTGAACGGCCCGCCGGCGGGGTCAGGACGGTTTGCGCCCGCCTCCGTCCAGGAACCAGTCGTCCGGATAGGGATACCACCAGCCCTGCACGACCGGCTTGTGGTCGATGACCACCATTTTCGAGCGCCGGAAAGCGTCGAGCCCCTGCCGCCCCAGCTCGCGCCCAAGGCCGGAGGCCTTCCAGCCGCCGAAGGGCAGGGCGTCGTTGTCGATCAGCGGGTTGTTCACCCAGACCATCCCCGCCTCCAGCCGCTCGGCCGCCTCCATCGCCTCGTCGAGGCGCGTGGTGAAGATCGAGGCGCCAAGGCCGAAGGGCGAGGCATTCGCCCGCTCGATCGCCTCGTCCAGGCTGGCGACGCGGACGATGGCCGCGACCGGGCCAAAGCATTCCTCCGAGAACAGGGCCATGCCGTCATGGCAGCCGGTCAGAATCGTCGGTTCGTAGAACCATCCTCTGGGCTGGTCGGGCGGAATGCGTCCGCCCGCCACCACCTGCGCGCCACGGGCGCGGGCGTCGTCCACCAGCCGCATCACCTTGGCGCGGGCAGCCTCGCTGACCAGGGGCCCGATCTCGCTGCGCGCGAGTCCGTTGCCGATGCGCAGCGCCCGCGTCTGGCGCTGGAATTCGGCGACGAAGGCATCGTGGATGGCATCGAAGACATAGAACCGCTCGGCCGAGGTGCAGACCTGTCCGGTCATGTGGAAAGCCGCCGTCACCGCGCCCGTCGCCGCGACCTCGACCGGAGCGCTGTCGCAGACGATCATCGGGTCCGATCCGCCGGCCTCGATCACGGCCGGTTTCATCGCCTGCGCTGCCGCCGCCCCCACGGCACGACCGGCCGCGACCGAGCCGGTGAAGGCCACGGCATGGGTCTGGGGCGAGGCGATCAGCGCCTCGGCCAGCGCCGCCCCGCCCGGCAGGCAGGCGACGAGCCCCTCCGGCAGGCCGGTGAAATGCTTCATGAAGTCGAGCGTGCACAGCGTGGTGGCGGGCGCCGGCTTGATCACGCAGGCGTTCCCGGCAGCCAGCGAGGCCGCGACGGTCCAGCACATCAGCAGGACCGGGAAGTTGAACGGCATGACATGGACGGAAACGCCATAGGGCTCGTAACGCGCATACTGGAACGAGCCCGCCTGGGTGGTGCCGGCCACCTTGCCCGCCTCGTCCCGCGCCATTTCGGCGAAGTAGCGGAAGACCGGGGCGCAATTGGCGATCTCGCCGATGGCCTCGGGATAGGGCTTGCCCATCTCGCGGCTCATCAGGATCGCGCCCGGCCGGTGGTCCGCCGCCTCGATCCGGCTGGCGAGGTCGTGCAGCGCCCTGGCGCGCGCCTTGGCATCCAGCCGCTTCCACGCCGCCTGCGCCCGATTGGTGGCGTCCAGCACCTCCCCCATCTCGCCGCCTGTCGCCTCGGCGGTCTGGCCGACCGTCTCCAGCGTCGCAGGGTCGATCGCCGGCCGCGCCGCGCCCGACATCGGCCGGTAGGCGGGGCAAAGGTAGAAGGCGGGGCGGGCGGGATCGAAGCGCATGGGGTTCAGCGGATCATATAGACCTTCTTGATCGTCTCGTGGACGGTGCAGACGCCTTTCCAGTCCTGCGGGAAGAAGGCGGCGGTGTCCGGCGTGATCTCGATCACCTCACCTGACTCGTGGACATAGGTGCAGCGGCCTTCGAGGAAGTGGCAGAACTCGTCGCGGGTGACGTGGCAGAACCATCTGCCCGGCGTACAGACCCACAGGCCGCACTCGCTCTCGCCGTTCGGGCCCTTGTGGATCACCCGGCCGGAAGTGTGCGAGGCACCTTCGAGCATGGTCGGGATGACGCCCCAGTCCACGAGATCGGTCTGCTCCAGCGGTTTGCGCATCAGTGGCGTTGCGGTCATGTCGGATCCTATCGGCTCATGAAGGCCTTGGTCGCGGTTTCGGTGACGATGCAGATGCCGCTCCATCCGGCGCGGAAGAAGACGGCGGCGCCGGGGGCGATGGCGATCTCCTGTCCGTCGTCGGCGATATAGCGGCCCTGCCCGGACAGGAAGATGCAGAACTCGTCCGCCGCGATGGTCACGCGCCGCTTGCCCGGGGTGCAGGACCACAGCCCGCATTCGCTCGACCCGTCGGGATTGGCGTGCAGCACCTTGCCGGAGAGATGCGGTGCGCCTTCGAGCACGTTCCTGCTCGGCCCCCAGTCGTCGAGCGCCACTCTGGAGGCATCGGGCCAGTGGGGCGTTGTCATGTCCCGGGCTCCCTGTCGGTCAGGCAATAGGTGTTGCGCATGGTCTCGTGCACCACGCAGTTCCCCGTCCAGCCGGCGGGAAAGAACACCGCCGTGCCCGGCGTGACCTCGATCACCTCGCCGCTGTCGCTCGTGTAGGTCGCACGGCCGGCGGTGAAATGGCAGAACTCGTCGCGCGGGATGGCAAGGCGCCACTGGCCCGGGGTGCAGACCCAGATGCCGATCTCGGGCCGGTTGCCCGGGCCCTTGTGGACGAGCCGTCCCGTCGAATGCGAGGCCCCGGCGATGGCGTCGGGCTGGACGCCCCAGTCCACCAGATCCTGTCGCGTCGAAGCGGCGTGAAGATGGGGGGCGGAACTCATCTGAGAAGCCCGTCAAGGAGCCGTGCCGCCTTGGCCGGGCCGTCCTGCCCCTGCATGTGGCGGGAGGTCGCCGCCAGTTTCGCCGCCATCGCCGCGTCGGCGATGCAGGTTTCGAGCTTGGCCAGCAGTTCCGCCTCGGTCCAGTCGTAGCGGGGCATGCGGAAGCCGTGCCCGGTCTCCTGCACGCGCATGGCGTTGTCATGCCCGTCCCAGACATAGGGCATGATGATCGCCGGCTTGGCGAAGTAGAGGCATTCGGTGAACGAGTTGTTGCCGCCGTGGTGGATCACGGCGTCCACCTGCGGGATCACCGAGGGCTGCGGGAACCAGTTCGAGACATGCACATTGCCCGGCAGGTCCCCGTAGGCCGAGGCATAGTCGCCGATGTTGACGAGCGCCCGGAACCGCGAGTTGCCGATGGCCGCGATGATCCGCTTCAGAAGCTCGGTATCCCCCGCACCCAGCGAGCCGAAGGAGACATAGACCAGCGGCCCGTCGTTGTTCCTGGCGAACACCGGCACCTCATAGGGCGCCTCCTTGCGCACGCAGCCTTCCAGATACTGGAAGCGCGCCGGATCGAGTGGGTGCCGGCGGTGGAACTTCACCGGCTCGGGGTAGAGAAGCAGGTTCAGGTAGGGCGAGGCCTCGAAGAACTGGCCGATCGGATAGGGCGCCTCGCCGTTCGCGGCGAGGAAGGCGTTGAAGTCGTCGTGGATCGGCTTGATCACCGCGTTGAAGTGGTCGCGATAGGCCTGGTGGCCGGCGAAATCCTTCTCGGCGCAGCCCGAGAGATGCGGCGGGATGCCCTCGTCCTCGATCTCGTTCTCCGAGCAGGAGATGACGCGCACCCAGGGCACGCCAAATTGCTTGATCGCCGGGAAGAGGATGACGTTGTCCACCGCAATGACATCGGGCTTCACCCGCGCCAGAACGCCCGGCAGATCCTTCTGCGCCCATTTGGCGCTGTCCACGATCGCGGTCCAGCAGTCCTTCACATAGTTGTCGATCTGGTCGTAGGGCGATTTGCGGAAGTTCGGGATATGGCCGTTGATGAAGTCCTCCCAGAACTTGGCCATCTGCTCGGGTGGCATGGGCTCGGACAGGGCCACCGGATGGGCCTCGAAGCCATAACCCTCATAGACCGGCACGAAGCCCGGGTCCGACAGGAACACCGCCCTGTGGCCAAGGGCCTGCACCGCCTGGGCGATGCCCACCGAGTTCAGCGCCGGGCCGAAGGCGGCTTCGGGGAAGAAGGCGAAGGTTTTCTGGGCCATGGGTGTTCCCTTCTCAATGCGCAAAAGTTCGGACATCGGCGGCATTCCAGCCGAGCGTGACGGTGTCGCCCTCGGCCACCGGGCGGCGGTCGGCGGCGTCTGCGGTGACCCGCACCACCAGCGGACGGGGCGCGAGCGGCGTTTCGACGTGAAGCATCAGGTCGAGCCCGTGATAGGCCCGCGCCACCACGCGGCCGGCTACCGTGTGATCTGCCGCAGAAGGAAAGAGCGCAATGCGTTCGGGGCGGATCGCGCGCGTGCCTTCGCCCGCCTCGATGAAGTTCATCAGGCCGATGAATTCCGCCGCGTAGCGGCTGGCCGGCGTCTCGTAGAGTTCATGCGGTGTGCCGACCTGCTCGATACGCCCGTCCCGCAGGATGGCGATGCGGTCGGCCATGACCAGCGCTTCGTCCTGATCATGCGTCACCACGATGAAGGTGATCCCGACCTCGTGCTGCAGGCGTTTCAGTTCCAGCTGCATCGCCCCGCGCAGCTTCTTGTCCAGCGCGCCGAGAGGCTCGTCGAGCAGCAGAAGGCGCGGCCGTTTCACCAGCGCCCGGGCCAGGGCCACACGTTGCTTCTGGCCGCCCGAGAGCTGATCTGGCTTGCGCCGCGCCAGGGCCGAAAGCTCGGTCGTCTCCAGGATCTCGCCCACGCGGGCGTCGATCTCGGCCTGCGGCAGGCGCTCCATTTCCAGCCCGTAGGAGATGTTGGCCTGCACCGACATATGCGGGAAGAGCGCATAGGACTGGAACATCAGGTTCACCGGGCGCCGGTTTGGCGGCACGCGGCTGATGTCGGCGCCGTCGAGGCGGATCGCCCCTTCCTCGGGCGTCTCGAACCCGGCCAGCATGCGCAGGAGCGTGGTCTTGCCGGAGCCGGAGGCGCCCAGCAGCGCGAAGAATTCGTTCTCGCGGATGTCGAGCGTCAGCCGGTCCACCGCCGTTACCGTTCCGAAGCGCTTGGTCACGCCGGCGATGTTCAGGAGTGTCGTCACGGCGCGACCATCCCGCGATTGAGCCGCTGGGCGAGCGTCACGGCGGTCACCGAAACCAGCATGACCAGGGCGGCCAGGGCATTGACCTCCGGCGTCACGCCGAAGCGGATCATGGCATAGATCTGCATGGGCAGCGTGGTGGAACCCCGCCCGGCGCCGGCGGTGAAGAAGGCGATGATGAATTCATCGACCGAAAGGGTGAAGGCCAGCAGCGCGCCGGCCACGACTGCCGGCAGGATCAGCGGCAGCGTCACCCGGCGAAAGGTGGTGAGCGATCCGGCCCCGAGGTCGCGCGAGGCCTCGTTCACCGACCAGTCGAAGGTTTTCAGCCGGGCGCGCACGACCGCCGAGACGAAGGCGAGGTTGAAGACCACATGGCTGGCGATGATCGTATGCAGGCCCATAGGCACCTTCAGCAGCGAGAAGAAGGACAGCAGCGCGATGGCCAGCACGATGTCGGGGATGATCATCGGGGCGAAGACCAGCGCCTCGATGGCCCGGCCCTTCCGCGACCGCGTCTCGATCCCCAGCGCCAGCGCGGTGCCGAGTGCGGTCGCGATCAGGGTCGAGACCAGGCCGACGACCAGCGTGTTCCAGGCCGCGCCAAGGATTTCGGCGTTGCCGAGAAGTGCCGCGTACCACCTGGTCGAGAAGCCGGTCCAGGCGGTCGGCAGGCCGCCGGCGTTGAACGACAGCGCCACCAGAACCGCGATGGGGATGTAGAGAAAGGCAAGGACCAGCGCGAGATGGGCGCTGAGCGCCCGGCGCAGGCCCGGCGAGCGGTCAGCCATCGGGCACCTCCCGCGCCTGCCCCGATCCGCGTTCGGCGGCCATGGCCTGCAAGGTCAGCAGCACCATCATGATGGCGATCAGCGCCATCGACAGCGCCGCGCCGAAGGGCCAGTCGTTGGCGGTCAGGAACTGCGCATAGACGAGGTTGCCGATCATCTGGAACTTGCCCCCGCCGAGAAGCGCCGGGGTGATGAAATTGCCGATCGACAGGACGAAGACAAAGACGGCGCCGGCGGCCGCACCATGCAGCGTGGCGGGCAGGATCACCCGGCGGAAGGTGGTGAAAGCCCCGGCGCCCAGATCGCGCGAGGCCTCGGCCAGCTCGGGGTTCAGGCGCGACAGCGGGGTGTAGCAGGCGAGGATGACGAAGGGCAGGTAATTATAGACCAGCCCCGCGATCACCGCGCCCTCGGTATAGAGCAGCGACGGCGGCTCGCCCTCGAAACCCAGGAGCCGCAGGCCCTGGGTGACAAGGCCCTCGCGGTTCAGGAGCACGATCCAGGCATAGGTGCGGATCAGGTAGTTCGACCAGAAGGGCAGGACGGCGAGGAACAGCAGCGTCGGCTGGCGGCTGCGCGGCGTGGCGGCGATGGCATAGGCCGCGCCGTAGCCGACAAGGACGGCGATGCCCGTGGCGATGCCCGCGACCCGCGCCGAGGTGAAGAAGATCCCGGCATAGAGCGGATCGGCCAGAAGGGCGAAGTTCTCCAAAGTGAAGGAATATTCGATCCCCCCATAGATGCCGCGCCGGAAGAACCCCAGCGCCAGGATCAGCGCGCAGGGCACGACCATCAGGACCGTAAGCCATGCCAGCGCCGGGGCCATCAGCGCGGTGGAGCGAGATCTGTGCGGGGTCACGTTCGGATTGTCCGGAAAGGCCGGGGCGGGCACGGGCCCGCCCCCTCCGCGTTCAGTTCGCGGCCTTGATCGCCGAGACGGCCTTGGCATAGGCCCGCGTCGCGTCGCCCACGTCGCGCAGCTGCTCAAGCTTCAGAAGGTCGCCGGGGGTCATGCCCATGTTCGGGTACTGGGCGATCAGGTCGGGGGACAACCCGTCCATCGCCGCCTTGTTCGGCACCTTGTAGAGGATGTTCTCCGCCGCCCAGCGATGGTTCCCGGCATCCAGGATGTAGTTGATGAACTTGAAGGCGCCGTCCTTGTTCTGCGAGGCCTTCAGTACCACCATCGTATCGACCCAGAGGTCGGATCCCTCCGAAGGCACGGCGAACTTGATCGCCGGATTTTCGGCGATGCCGTAGTTGCACCAGCCGTCCCAGGCATGGACCAGCGTCGCTTCGCCCGAAACGAGCTTGGAATAGAAGGTGGTGTCGTCGAAGGCGAGCATGGTCGCCTTGGCGGCGGTCAGGTCGGCCTCGACCTCGTCGATATGGGCCGGATCGGCGTCGTTGACCGAATAGCCGCGCGCCAGGAACCCCGCCGCCAGCAGCCAGCGGTCGGTGCCCAGGAGCGTGACCTTGCCCTTGTTGGCCTCCGAAGGCGCCAGCAGGTCCTTCCAGCTTGTCGGCTCCGGCGAGACGAGGTCCGAGCGGTAGCAGAGCCCGGTCGTGCCCCAGGCATAGGGAACCGAGAACCTGTTGCCCGGGTCGTGCGGCAGGGCGGCGGCCTCGGGATAGAGATTGGCCAGGTTCGGCACTTTCGCCGGGTCGATGGGCTCCAGAAGCCCGAGGTTGTTCAGAACCTCGGCAAAGGGCGAGGAGACGAAGGCCACGTCAAAGCCCGCTCCGCCCGAGGCGATGATCTTGCCCATGATCTCTTCATTGGTCGCATGGACGACCATTTCGGCGGCCTCGCCCGTCGCCTTGGTAAAGCCCTCGATGGCGTCGGGCGCCATGTAGCCGTCCCAGTTCGAGATCACCAATTCGGCGAGCGCGGGACCGGAAAAGACCGAAAACGCGGCGCCTGCCAGCAGGGCGCGGATCGGAAAATACGACGCTGTCATCTGTTCCTCCCTAGGGGCGTCCCGTGTGATTGTTTTTCTCAACGCCGCCCGGATGTCGGACCCGGGCAGGCTGGACGCTGGAAGGACACTATTGTTCGGCGCGAAAACCCGTCAATCGAAACCTTGAGACGGCTGCGGGCGAAAAAAGCGAACACGCTCCGCGCGGCAGGCGCGGGATGACCGGCGAAACGCAGATCAGGAAGAGAGCCAGTCCCTGAACCGCTCCGCCCAGGCCGGGTGCCAGCGCGACAGGGCCGGGCGGTTCGCGATGATGTCGCCCATCGACCAGGCCATGCGCTTCTCGTCCAGAGCCCGGGGCGTGTCGTTGTCCGGGCAGAGGATGTAGAAATCCCCGCGCTCAAGCCTGTCGAGCAGGAAGGACACCGTCTGCGACGGGCTCCACGCCCCGGCCGGCTTGGATGCGCCAGGGGTGGAGGTCATGCCGGTATGGACCCAGCCCGGGATCAGCAGATGGGCGCTGACCCTGCCGCCGTCGCGGCCGCGCAACTCGTGCGCCAGCGCCTCGGTGAAGACCCGGACCCCGGCCTTTGACAGGTTGTAGGCCGGGTTGCCGGGCGGGGTGGTGATCCCCTGTTTCGAGCCGGTATTGACGACCACCGCCGGGCCGCCGCCGGCCAGCGCCAGGGGCGTGAAGACCTGGCTTCCGTGGATCACGCCCCAGAGGTTCACCGCCAGCGTCCGCTCCCAGCCGGCTTCGTCCAGGACCGAGGAGGGCAGGCCGATCCCGGCGTTGTTCATCACCACCGAGACCGGCGGCAGGGCGGCGGCGATGTCGCCCGCAGCGGCCTCGAGCGCGGCGCGGTCGGCGACGTCGGCCGCGTAGGCGCGTGCCGGCAGGCCGGTGCCGGAGAGCCGGGCGAGGGCGGCCTCAAGCGCCGGGCCCGGCAGGTCGATCAGGGCCAGCGCCATCCCGTGCCCGGCCAGGGCCTCGGCGGCGGCCAGCCCGATGCCGGAGGCGGCGCCGGTGATGATCGCGGTACGTCCGGCAGCGATGGCGGCATGGGTCATGGAGCGCTCCTGTAATGGCGGGCCGGGTCAGGCGCTGCGGGCCTGCAGGCTGCGGGCAAGCTGGATGCCGGCGAGCATCGCGGCCAGGAACAGCAGGGTCGGCCAGGGGGCAAAGCCGAGCGCGGGGACGGCGCCGCCCGGGCAGAAGCCGGAAATGCCCCAGCCGAGGCCGAACAGGGCCGATCCGCCGACAAGCTTCGCGTCGATGTCCCGCAGGGTCGGAAGATGGAACTGCGTGTCGAGCAATGGCGCCGGCCGGGACCGGAAGAGGATCCGGTAGCCGACAGCGGCGACCAGCAGCGCGCCGCCCATGACGAAGGCAAGGCTGGGGTCCCAGTTCCCGAACGGATCGAAGAAATTGACCACCTTGGCCGGGTTTCCCATGCCGGAGATGGCAATGCCGAGGCCGAAGACCATGCCCGAGGCCAGCGCGGAGAGAAGGGGTTTCATCGCCTCAGCCTCCGGTCACATGGCGCAGGACAAAGACGGTCAGGAAGGTGCTGGCCATGAACGTGGCGGTGGCGACGAAAGAGCGCTTCGATCCGCGCGCCATGCCGCAGACCCCGTGCCCGGAGGTGCAGCCGCCGCCATAGCTCACCCCGACCCCGACGATCAGCCCGCCCAGGGCCAGAAGCGGGCCGGTGACCGGGGCGGCAAAGCCGAACTCGGCGCCGAACAGCCTGGCCGCGAAAGGCGCGGCCACGGCGCCGGCCAGGAAGGCCAGCCGCCAGCGGTTGTCGGGGTTCTGCGGCGCCAGCAGCCCGCCGACGATCGCGGTCATCCCGGCAATCCGGCCGTTGAACGCCATCAGCATCACGGCGGCGAGGCCGATCAGCATGCCGCCGGCCAGCGAAGCGATGGGGGTGAATTCGGTGTCCATGGTCGCCAGATCCTCGCGCGGGACAAGGTCTCGGTGTTGCATCGGCGCTTGCCGGCCCTGCTTCAAGGGTGCTGGCAGAGCGTTGGGCGCCCGTCAATCGCCAGCGGCGGGAACCGCCCCCGCGTCGGGTTTTCCCGGTGGAATGCGCCAGCGGATGCCGCCATGCTTCCGGCGGACAGATTCGCGTCCCTTCGGCGCCTGCCGGGCACCGGGCACGGGACGGACAGGAAGCGAGGAGAAGGCGCGTGAAATTTCTGCGATACGGACCGCGCGGCGCGGAGAGGCCCGGCGTGCTCGACCGGGCGGGGCGGCTGCGGGATCTCTCCGGCGTGATCGGCGACCTTTCCGGCGAGGTTCTGGGCCGGCTCGCCGGTCTGGCGCCCGATCCCGAGGCGCTGCCGCTGGTCGAAGGCGCGCCCCGGATCGGCGCCTGCGTCGGTGGGGTCGGCAAGTTCATCTCGATCGGGCTCAACTATTCCGACCATGCGGCGGAGACCGGGGCCAAGGTTCCGCCCGAGCCGGTGGTGTTCCTGAAGGCGACCTCGTCCATCTGCGGGCCGGATGATCCGATCCTGCTGCCGCGCGGTTCGGTCAAGACCGACTGGGAGGTGGAACTGGCCTTCGTCATCGGCAAGACGGCGAAATACGTCTCCGAAGCCGAGGCGATGGACCATGTGGCCGGCTATTGCCTGGCCAACGACGTTTCCGAACGGGAGTTCCAGCTGGAGCGCTCGGGCCAATGGACCAAGGGCAAGTCCTGCGACAATTTCGGCCCCATCGGCCCCTGGCTGGTGACCAGGGACGAGGTGGCCGATCCCCAGGATCTGGCCATGTGGCTGACGGTGAACGGCAAGCGGATGCAGGACGGCTCGACCCGCACCATGGTCTATGGGGTGGCCTTCCTCGTCTCCTATCTCAGCCAGTTCTTCACCCTTCACCCGGGCGATGTGATCTCCACCGGCACGCCGCCATGCGTGGGACTGGGCATGAAGCCGCCCCATTACCTCAAGCTCGGGGACGTGGTCGAGTTGGAGATCGCGGGGCTCGGGCGCCAGCGGCAGGTGGTGGAGCAGGGCTGAGCGGCAGGGTCAGTAGCCCAGCGCGCAGCCGTCCTTGCGCGGATCGGAGGCGCCTGTCAGCAGCCCGTCCGCCCCGATGACCACCGCCTGCGCCCCGCCGATCGGCGCCTCGGGCACCACCACCCGGTGGCCCAGCGCCGCCAGCCGCGCCCGCACCTCGGCGCTGTAACCGCGTTCCGCGCGCAGCCCCTCGGCATCGGCAAAGCAGCGCGGCGCGTCGATGGCAGCCTGCGGATCCATGCCGAAATCGACGAGGTTCGACACCAGCCGGGCATGGCCGCAGGCCTGATAGGCGCCGCCCATCACCCCGAAGGGCATCACTACCCGCCCGGCGCGGCGCAGCATTGCCGGGATGATCGTGTGCATCGGCCGCTTGCCGGGCCCGGCCTCGTTGGGATGGCCTTCGGCCAGGGTGAAGCCCGAACCCCGGTTGTGGAAGTTGACGGCATAGCGCGGCGAGGCGAGGCCGGAGCCGAAACTGTCGAAGATCGAATAGATCAGCGACACCGCCATGCGGTCGCGGTCCACCACCGAAAGGCAGATCGTCTCGCGATGCACCGCCTCGGTCCTTGGATCGGGCGAGGGTGCAGCCCGCGTCGGGTCGATCAGCGCCGCCAGCGCTTCGGCCGTCGTCTCCGACAGCATGTGACCCAGCCGGGAGGTCGCCACCGGATCGGCGATGAACCTGTTGCGGGCCTCATAGGCAAGCTTCGTGGCTTCGGCTTCGAGATGGGCCCGCTCGACACCGAACGGATCGAGCGCGGCAAGGTCGAAGCACTTGAGGATGTTGAGCAATAGAAGCGCCGTCGCCCCCTGGCCGTTCGGCGGATGCTCCAGAAGCTCCACCCCGTGGTAATGGCCGGACAGGGGCTCCGTCCAGTCGCTGGCGGCGGCAGCGAAGTCCTCCAGCGTATGGCGGCCGCCCAATGCGCGCAGCGCCCCCACCATGTCCTCGGCCACCGCTCCTTCATAAAAGCCGGCCCGGCCCCGGGCGGCGATCAGGCGCAGCACCTCGGCCTGGCGCGGGCTGCGGAACACCTGCCCAGGGCGCGGTGCCGCCCCGGCGATGAGGAGATGGTCGCGCGCCACGCCCTGGAGCGACGCCGCCGCCTGCGCCCAGTCGAGAGCGGTGCGCGCCGCCACCGGCACGCCTTCCTCGGCATAGCGGATCGCCGGAGCGAGGACTTCGGCCAGCGGAAGCCGGCCCCAGGCTTCCGACAGGCGGCAGAAACCATCGACGGCGCCAGGCACCGTGACCGCCTCCACCCCCTGCCGGGGAATGGACGAAAGGCCGCGCGCCCTGAGCGAAGCCGCATCGAAGCCCTTCGGAGCCCGGCCCGAGGCGTTCAGCGCCACCACCCGTTCCTCGCCCGGCGGCTTGAGCAGGACGAAGAGATCGCCGCCCAGCCCGGTCATCTGCGGCTCGCAGAAACCGAGCAGCACGGCGGCGGCGATGGCGGCGTCGGCCGCATTGCCGCCGGCCTTGAGAATGTCGATGGCGGTAGCGCTGGCCAGCGGATGCGAGGTGGCGCAAAGCCCGTTCAGGGCATGGACGGGCGAGCGCCCCGGCAGATGAAAATCGCGCATGCCCCACTCCGCCGTCCGGCCCGCTGCCGGGGCAGCCTATCCGGGAATGCGGGGATTTCCAGCGGTCGAAGAGGAAGTCCCCGGCGTCGCGCACTGGGTGGGGGCATAAGAGCGCGGCGCCGGGGGAAGCCGAATGCAGCTACAGGTCCTTGTCTGACGGTGCCGTGGGGCGGGATCGTGGGGCGACAGCGGCAGGATTTCGGCAACATCGCGCCAAAAGAGACAATTCCGCGACGGACCCGCCTATTGTTTCGCAGCCGTCGATTCATCCATCCGGAAGTGGAAGATGTTCCAGCCGTCGAACCGCCGATAGCTGAGGTCGCGCGTCAGGGTCCGAATCAGGTGCCAGCCGAAACCGCCTTCGGGCAGGCTTGCGGGTTCCGGCGGGCAGCCTGCCGGCAGGCGATCCTCGGGCATGGCGCGGCCCCGGTCAGCGACGCGGACGCTGACCGCGCCGCCTTCGCGTTCCAGCGAAACCTCGATCTCTCCGGCATGGTCGCGATAGGCATGTTCAACGACGTTGTTGAGCACTTCCGCCAGAACAAGCTCCGCCGCCGCCGCGAAATCGGGATCCAGCGGGCGCCAGAAGGGCGCCGCCATGATCCGCCGTACCCCGGCGCTGACCGCGCCTATGTCGCCGGGCAGCGTCAGGTGCAGGAGACCGGAGGCCGGCACCGCCTTGCAGGGTTCAGACGGCATGGCGCAGGCTGTCCGGCACCGCCGGATGGATGGTGAAGATGCTGTCCATCCGGGTGAGCCGGAACACCTTCTCGACCGGGCCGGTCAGGCCGGACAGTTCCAGCACCCGGCCGGCGCCGAGCAGCTTGCGCACCGCCACCACCGCGCCAAGGCCCGAACTGTCGAGGAAGGCGACGCGGGACAGGTCGAGGATCACCCGCGACGGCCCGCCTTCCACCCGGTCACGCATGTCTTCCTTGAAGGCGATGGCCTGGGCGGCGTCGATCCGGTCGGCCAGCACCGAAACGACGAGCACATCGCCGACCCGGGAGGATTTCAGTTCCATTCTGCCCTCGTGCGGTTGACTGGATCGGAAAGCTAGGGCCCAAGCCTTGGCAATCGGTAAACAGGTCCGGGCCTGCGCCCGGAGGCGGCGCCGCAGCGGAGATGCGCATGTCCTATGTCTATGCCCCGCCGCAGGACCCGCCGGTGATCCTGCATGCGGACGAGGTGCTGCTCGTCGCCGACAAGCCAGCCGGCCTCCTTTCGGTGCCCGGCAAGGGGGCGGAAAAGGCCGACTGCCTGATCGCCCGCCTCCAGCGCCTTTACCCGCGCGTCCTGCTGGTCCACCGGCTGGACACCGACACATCCGGTCTCATCGTCTTTGCCCGCACCTCGGCGGCGCAGGTGGCGCTCGCCGGACAGTTCGAGCGGCGGGAGACGGAGAAGACCTATATCGCCCGGGTGGCCGGCCAGGTTCAGGGCGAGAGCGGAACCGTGGATCTGCCGCTGACCGTCGATTGGCCGAACCGCCCGCGCCAGCATGTGAACCACGAAACCGGCCGCCCGGCCGTCACCGACTGGGAGGTGGCTGAACGTCACCCCGGCGAGACACGGATGCGGCTGATGCCCCGCACCGGCCGCACCCACCAGCTGCGCGTGCACATGGCCGCGCTGGGCCACCCGATCCTCGGCGACCCGCTTTATGCCGACGGGCCCGACCGCGAGCATCCCCGGCTGATGCTCCATGCCGAGAGGCTGGGGTTCCGACATCCGGCGACGGGGCAGCCGGCGGCCTATTTCTCGCCGGCGCCGTTCTGAACCTGCCCGGAAGTGTCGCATATTTCTCTGGATCGTGCCTAACGGCATGGCAGAGTGTGCAGGCCCTCAACCGCCGGTTCCAGAATGACAGTCCTGCGCCATGCTCTCGAACTCCGTTTCCTTCCGCTGACATTGTCCTTCGTGCTGACGGCGACCTTCGCCGTCATGGCAGCGGCCTCGCCCGGGGCTCGCGGCCTCTGGCTGGTGCTGATGGTCCTCTGCGCCATGCTGGCCGCGCGCGGGCTGAAGGATCTGACGCAGCCGCGTCATGCGATCCTTCGCAACTATCCGCTGGCCGCGCACCTGCGCTTCCTGCTGGAGCGCATCCGGCCGGAGATCCGCCAGTACTTCCTCGAATCCGATCAGGACGGCATGCCCTTCCCGCGCGACAAGCGCGCCATCGTCTATCAGCGCGCCAAGCGCGACCTCGACAAGCGGCCCTTCGGCACGATGAACGACGTCTATGCCGACAGCTATGAATGGCTGCACCATTCCATGGCGCCGGCCGAGGCGCCGCCGAACGAGGTGATGCGCGTCACCGTCGGCGGGCCGGACTGCCGCGCGCCCTATTCGGCCTCGCTCCTGAACATTTCGGCGATGAGCTATGGCGCCCTGTCCAACAATGCCGTCCGGGCACTGAACCGGGGCGCAAAGCTCGGGGATTTCGCCCATGACACCGGCGAGGGCGGCATCTCGCCCTATCACCGTGAAGCGGGTGGGGATCTGATCTGGGAGATCGGCTCGGGCTATTTCGGCGCCAGGGCCAAGGATGGCGGCTTCGACCCGGAACGCTTTGCCGATACGGCGGCCGATCCGCAGGTGAAGATGGTGGAACTGAAGCTCAGCCAGGGCGCCAAGCCCGGGCATGGCGGGGTACTGCCGGCGGCCAAGGTCACGGCCGAGATCGCCGCCATCCGCGGGGTGCCGCAGGGGCAGGACTGCATCTCGCCCGCCCGCCACTCCGCCTTTTCCACCCCGATCGAGCTGCTGAACCTGATCGCGCTGATGCGCGAGCGCTCGGGGGGAAAGCCTGCGGGGTTCAAGCTCTGCATCGGACACCCCTGGGAATTCATGGCGATCTGCAAGGCCATGGTGGAGACCGGGATCACCCCGGACTTCATCGTCCTGGACGGCAAGGAGGGTGGCACCGGCGCCGCGCCATCGGAATTCATGGACCATATCGGCATGCCGCTGCGCGACGGGCTGAGCTTTGCCCATAACGCGCTTGTCGGGGTGGCGCTGCGCGACCGCATCCGGCTGGGCGCCGCCGGCAAGGTCGTCACCGGCTTCGACATGGCCCGGGTGATGGCGCTGGGGGCCGACTGGTGCAACGCCGCGCGCGGCTTCATGTTCGCGGTCGGCTGCATCCAGGCCCAGGCCTGCCACACCGGCCACTGCCCGACCGGGGTGACGAGCCAGGATCCGCTGCGCGCCCGGGCGATCGTGGTGCCGGACAAGGCGGAGCGGGTGAAGAACTTCCACCGCAACACCATCCATGCGCTGGCCGAACTGGTGGCGGCGGCGGGCCTTTCGCATCCGCAGGAGCTGCGGCCCTGGCACTTCCTGCGACGGGTGAACGCCGACACGGTGCAGAGCTATGCCGAGCACTACCGCCAGCTGCGCACCGGGCAGCTGCTGGAGGACCCGGCCAGCGCCGGCGGCTTCGGCCTGGCATGGAAGCAGGCGCAGGCCAGAAGCTTCGCCCGCGCCTGAGCCGCAGCTTCGGACGCGGCCTCAGACCCGCTCCAGCGCCAGGGCGATGCCCTGGCCGCCGCCGATGCACATCGTGACCAGCGCCCGGCGGCCGCCGCTGCGTTCCAGTTCGGCCAGCGCCTTGAGCGTGATGATCGCGCCGGTGGCGCCGACCGGGTGGCCGAGCGCGATGGCGCCGCCGTTGGGGTTCACCTTGGCAGGATCGAGGCCCAGCGCCCGGGTCACGGCCAGCGCCTGGGCGGCAAAGGCCTCGTTCGATTCGATGACGTCGAAATCCTCCGCCTTCAGCCCGGTGCGCTCCAGAAGCGCCCGCACCGCCGGGACCGGGCCGATCCCCATCACATCCGGCGCCACGCCGGCATGGGCATAGCCGAGGATCCGCGCCCGGGGGGTCCGCCCGCCCAGCGCATCCTCGCGGGCCAGGACCAGCGCAGCGGCGCCGTCATTGATGCCGCTGGCGTTGCCGGCCGTCACCGAGCCGTCCTTCTTGAACACCGGCTTCAGGCTTGCCAGCACGTCGAGGCTGGTGGCCTTGGGGTGCTCGTCGCGGTCGAAGCTGACCGGACCCTTGCGGCCCGCAACCTCGAAGGCGACGATCTCGCCCGCCAGCCGCCCCTCGGCGATGGCGGCGGCGGCGCGGCGCTGGCTTTCCAGCGCGAAGGCATCCTGATCCTCGCGCGAGATGTCGTGGTCGCGCGCCACATTCTCTGCCGTCACTCCCATATGGCCGGTGCCGAAGGGGCAGGTCAGTGCCCCGGTCATCATGTCCACCGCTTTCGTGTCGCCCATCTTCTGGCCGAAGCGGGCCGACTGGAGCGACAGCGGCGCGCGGCTCATGCTTTCCGCCCCGCCGGCCAGCGCCAGCCTGGCATCGCCGAGCGCCAGTGCCTGCGCCGCCGAGACGATCGCCTGTGCTCCCGAACCGCAGAGACGGTTGACGTTCATCGCCGGAACCGAGGCCGGCACGCCGGCCTGCATCGCCGCCACGCGGGAAAGGTACATGTCGCGCGGCTCGGTGTTGATCACATGGCCCATGACCACGGTGCCGATCTCCGCCGGATCGACGCCGCCGCGCGCCATCGCCGCGCGCATCGCGGCGGTGCCGAGGTCGATGGGCGGCACCGAGGCAAGCGCGCCGCCGAAAGTGCCGATGGCGGTACGGGCGCCGGAAAGGATGAAGACCTCGGTCATGGGAACCTCTTGGTTTCGGGGGCCGCCCGAAGCTGGCGCAGACCGCGCCGCTGCACAAGTGCGATGCGCGGACGTTGACAGCGCCCGGCGCAGGGCCCAGTCAGGCGCGGCGAAAGGATCCCCATGCGCGCGCTGATCTCCGCCCACCTCGGCCTCGTGATCGCCGGCATGGTCAGCTTCGTGCTGATGGGCGCCGGGCAGTCGATCTTCGGCCCGGCCCTGCCCGCCTTTGCCCGGCAGTTCGCCATCGGAACCGGCGAGGCCGGTTATCTGGTCTCCGCGCTCTGGGTCGGCAGCGCGCTGGGCGTGGCGGCGATGTATGCGCGGGGCGACGACATCGTGCCGCGCCACGCGCTTGCCGCGCTGGCGCTGGGCGCGGCGGGGATCGCGATCGGGATCGGCTGGTGGGCGACGCTGGGCGCCACGGTGGTCTTCGGCACCGGCTACGGCATCTCGACCGTGATCTACAACCGGCGGATGCTGGCGATCTTCGGCCCGCGCGGGCCGGCGATGCTCGCCTTCCTCAACGCGATCTTCGCCGCAGGCGCCATCGTGGCGCCGCTGGCCTTCCTCGCCGTGGGCAGCAGCACCCAGCTTGCCTATGCGGTGATCATGGCGCTGGCCTGCGCAGCCTTTCCCTTCGCCGGCGGAGAGGGGCGGATCGCGGCGGCCCCGCAGGGGACGGGCTATCGCCTGCATCTTCCGATCCTGGCTTTCGGTGCCATCGGCATCGGGATGGAGGCCTGCCTGATCGGCCTCGGCCCGCTGGCGCTGATCGCGCTCGGCGCCGGCGAGGCGGGCGCGGCCAAGCTTCTGTCGCTGTTCTTCCTTGCCTTTCTCCTCTCCCGTTCCGTCCTGGTGGGGGCAGCACATCTGGTGGCGCCGTTCACGCTTTACGCTTTCGCGGTCGGCGGCGCGGGATCGCTCGCCCTTGCGATGGTGCTGACCGGCTGGACCTGGCTCTTCGTGCCGATGGGCGCCTTTGCCGGTCTGTTCTTTCCCGGCTTCTACGTCGCCGGTGCGGCGCTGATGGGCAACGACCGCCGTGTCGGTCCGACCCTGATCGCGGCCGGACTGGCGGGCGGCATTTCCGCGCCGGTCCTCCTGTCGCGCGTGATGCAGGCCCGGGGCGACGCCGTCCTCTTCGCGGTTCTGGCGGCTGTCGGCCTCGGCGTTGCCGCCGCCGCCCTGACCATGCGGCGCGGGGTCAACCGCGAGGCCGCCGCCCGCGCCTGACCTTTCCGCAACCGCTTCCGCTTTCGCGCGCGGCCCTGTTAGATGCCCGGGATGGCACAGGATCTGACCGAGATTTACGACGCGCGGGTGGCGGCGGGCACGCTGCGCCCCGATCCCGCGCAACGGGCGCTCCTGCCGCTCCTCCAGTCCCGCCGCGACTGGGCCGAAGCGGCGGGCGAGCGCAAGCGGGGCTTCTTCTCCCGTTTTGCCCGCGAGGCCGAAGTGCCCAAGGGTCTTTATCTCTGGGGCGGGGTGGGGCGCGGCAAGTCGATGGTCATGGACCTCTTCCATGCCGCCACCGACACGCCGGCCAAGCGCCGCGTCCATTTCCACGCCTTCATGCAGGAGGTGCAGGCGGGCCTGCATGCGGCGCGCAAGAAGGGGGTGGAGGACGCGCTCGCCCCGGTTGCCGATGCGCTGGTGGCGGAACTGCGGCTCCTCTGCTTCGACGAGGTGCAGATCACCGACATCGCCGATGCGATGATCGTCGGGCGTCTGTTCGAGCGGCTGATCGCCGGCGGCGTGCTGATCGTCTCCACCTCCAACCGCCCGCCGGAGGATCTCTACAAGGACGGGCTCAACCGCCAGCTCTTCCTGCCGTTCATCGACTTCCTGCGCCGGAAGATGGAGGTGGTGGAGATCGAAAGCCCCACCGACTGGCGCCAGCACCGGCTGGCCGGGGCCCAGGTCTATTTCCACCCCGCCGGCAGCTCGCGCGGCGAGATCGCCGCCATCTGGACCGACCTCACCGGCGGCGGGCCGGAGCGGGTGCTGGAACTGACGGTGAACGGCCGCAAGGTGGAATTGCCGCGCTTTGCCAACGGGGTCGGGCGGGCGACCTTCTGGGAGCTCTGCGCCAGGGCCCTGGGCCCGGCGGACTATCTCGCCGTTGCGTCGGCGGTGCGGGTGCTGATCCTCGAGGACATCCCGCAGCTGTCGAGCCAGAACTACAACGAGGCCAAGCGCTTCGTCACCCTGATCGACGCGCTCTACGAGGCACGCGTCCGCCTGATCGCCTCGGCGGCCGATGTGCCGGAACGGCTCTATATCGAGGGCACCGGCTCCTTCGAATTCGAGCGTACCGCCAGCCGCCTGCGCGAGATGCAGGGCGCGGACTGGGGAAAATAGCCCGTCGCCCTACCGCCCTCCCGCGCGGCTTCGCCGCGCGGGACCAGGCAAAGGGGGGCCACCGGCCCCCCTTTGCATCCCCGCACCGCTCCTGCGGAGAGGACAGCGCCTCCGGCCGTCTTGCGCCCTGGCGGGCGCGCCTCGTGTGGCGCTTCGGTCTTTGAGGTCCGGTCTCGTGGAGAGACCCGGGGCGCTGCCCCGGGCCCCGGGGTATTT
>CAZRQN010000025.1:0-28881 GCA_964602115.1 uncultured Rhodobacterales bacterium | reverse complement strand
ACGGTGCAGGGCCTGTAGCCGCCGATCTGGAACGCGACGACGACGAAATCCGCCCCTTCCAGCGCCCGGCGGCGGTCGGTATGGGCCTCGATGCGGGCGCCGGCGCCCAGGGTCTCCACCAGCTTGCCGGCCACCAGCTCGGATTCCGCCAGCCGCTCCCGGTCGATGTCCATCAGCGCGATCGTCGCATCCGACAGGGCCGGAAGGTGCAGCGCATCGCCGATGATGTTCTTCATGAACACCGTCGAGCCGGCTCCGATGAAAGCGATCCTGGTCACTTGACCGCCCCGAGGGTCAGGCCGGCGATGAAGTGTTTCTGCATCAGGAAGAACATCATGACCGGAGGAAGGGCTGCGACGATGGAGCCGGCGGAAACCAGATGCCACTGCGCGATCCACTGGCCGTTGAGCGAAGACAGGCCGGCGGTGATCGGCTGGGTATTGGCACTGGTGGTCAGCACCGTCGCCCAGAAGAAGTCATTCCATATGAAGGTGAAGATCAGCACCGACAGGGCGGCGATGGCCGGGCGCATGAGCGGCAGCACGATGAACCAGAAGATGCGCCACTCTGCCACACCCTCCACCCGCGCCGCCTCGATCAGTTCGAAGGGCAGCGACTTGATGAAATTGCGCATGAACAGGGTGCAGAACCCGGTCTGGAAGGCGATGTGGAACAGCGCAAGCCCGTACCAGGTGTTATAGACCCCGAGCTGCAGGGTCAGGTCGCGCACCGGCACCATGAGGATCTGGAAGGGGACGAAATTGCCGGCGACGAAAAGGAAGAAAACCAGAAGGTTGCCCCCGAAACGGTAGATGGCCAGCGCAAAGCCGGTCATGCAGGAAAGGGCCACCGCGCCGATGACGGTCGGCACCGTCACCTTGAGCGAGTTCAGCATGTACTGGCCGATCGGGGCATTGATGAAGATGTCCCGGTAGTTCTCGAAGGCGATGGAGGACGGCAAGCCGAAGTAATTGCCCTGGGCAAGATCGGAGGCCGGGCGGAGCGAGGTCAGCGCCACGCCGAGAAGCGGCAGCAGCCACAGGATCAGCGCCACGGGAAGCGCCGCGCGGTAAAGGACCTGGGTTGCGGCGGAGGTTTGCTGGATCGGTCTGGGAAACATCGCTCAGCGCTCCGTCTCGTCGCGCCACATCTTCCAGATGAAACCGGAGATGAAGACCATCATGATGGCAAAGAGGACGACGGCGATCGCGGCGCCATAGCCCATGCGGTAGCCGTATTCGCTGAGCGCCTGCTCGTACATGTAGTAGCTCAGCACCCGGGACGAGCCATAGGGCCCGCCATTGGTCATGATCGACACGAGGTCGAAGGACCGCAGCGCCCCGATCACCGTGACCACCACGGCAATGAACGTCGCCGGCTTCAGCTGCGGCAGGATCACGAACCACAGCATCCTCCAGCCCCTGGCGCCGTCCAGGCGCGCCGCCTCCACCTGATCGGGCGCCACGTTGTTGAGCCCGGTGAGATAGAGGATCATCACATAGGCGATCTGCGGCCAGAGGCCGGCGGCGATGATCCCGTAGGTGACGAAACGCTCGTCGGCCAGGATCGCCACGCCAGAGCCCGTTGCCCATTGGATGAGCTGGTAGAACAGGCCGAAGTCCGGGGCGTAAAACCAGGAGAACATCAGTCCGACGACAACCTGGCTGATGACGAAAGGAAAGAAGAACAGGGACTTGTAGGCGCGGATTCCCCAGACCGACTGGTTCAGGAAGATCGCGATCATCAGTCCGGCCGGCACCGAAAGCATGTAGAGCGCAAGCCAGATGACATTGTTCTTCAGCGAGGTGTAGAAGGCCTCGTCGTCGAAAAGCTCGACGTAGTTGGCGATCCCGATCCAGGCGGCCTCGCCCAGTCCGTCCCAGTCGTAGAAGGAGATCCAGATCGACTGGAAGATCGGGATGATCACATAGACCGCGAACATGAAGATGCCGGGCGCGAGGAAAAGCCAGGGGGCCAAGCGGCGCTGGTTTGCCTTCCAGAAATCAGCCATGGCACCGCCTCACGTCCGGGAAGCAACGGGCGGCGGCGAACCGCCGCCCGAAGGATCGCTTACTGATAGACCTTGGCACGGACCTTCTCGAGGCGTTCGAGGATCGCATCGAGATTTTCCGGCTTCACCATGAACTCCTGGAAGCCCTCCATCCCCGCCTTGGCCATTTCGGCCGGGGCGTCGCGGTCGAAGAACTGGGCGAGCGCATAGGCCGAGGACAGCGAAGCGAAACCGGCCTGGATGAACGGATCATCGCCCACGGTCGAGCCCTTGTTGGTGGGCAACTGGCCGAGCGTGGCGTTGAGCTTGGTCTGCGCTTCCGCACTCGCGACGAAAGCCAGGAACGCCTTGGCATCATCGACGTTCTGCGCACCGGCCGGGATATGGATCGTGTCGGTGGGCGCTTCCTCGGCACGCGGCAGTCCCGGGGTGATTTCCGGGAAGACCATGAAGCCGAGATTGTCGTTGGTCATGCCGCCTTCCTTGAAGACGCCGACCGCGAAGTTGCCCATCACATAGTTGGCGGCCTTGCCCTGGACGAAGAGCGATGCCGCGTCTTCCCATTCCAGCGCGGCGTGGTTGGCGGTGATGTAGGGCTGGATCCGCGCCCATTGCGCGAACACGTCCTTCACCTTCTGGTCAGTCCACGGCACTTTCCCGGCGGTCAGGTCCATGTGCCATTCATAACCGTTGGTGCGCAGGGACAGATAGTCGAAGATCCCCGCTCCGGGCCACAGCGCCTTGGTGCCGGTGGTCACGCAGTCGATGCCGGCGGCCTTGAACTTCTCGCAGTTGGCGACGAACTCGTCCCAGGTCTTGGGCTCCTCGACCCCGGCGGCCTTGTAGGCGTCGCGGTTCAGGTAGATGCCCCACTGGTAGTAGGTATAGGGCACGCCCCACTGCTTGCCGTCGATGGTCATCGAGGCGGCGGCCGAAGACAGCTGATCCTTCAGGCCGTTCGCTTCCCAGACGTCCGAGACGTCGATGAACTGGCCCGCCTTGACGAAGGGCGCCATCCGGTTGCCGGCGTACCAGTTCGCAAGGTCCGGGGCATCCGCAGTCAGGAAGTTCCGGATCGCGGTCTTGTAGCCTTCATGGTCGAAGTTGGTCAGCTGGACATCGACCTCGGGGTTCGCGGCCTCGAAATCGGCGATCAGCGCCTCCATCGCCTGAAGGGGAATGGGATCAAGGTCGGCGTTGTACTTCAGAACGCGCTTGTCCTGCGCCTGGGCTGCCGCCGCCGCGAGTAGCGACACCGACACCACCAGCGCAGCGCGCAGGTTTCTATGGAACATGGTTTCCTCCCTTTAGTTCCATTATTTGAGACGTGGTTTTGTATATTGAAACTTAAACCGCGACTCGGCTACACTTGTCAACGGATTCCTCCAAACGCATGACGGGAGCGGCGGACTGAGAGGGTGAAGATGGAAACCGAACCATCCGGCGACGGCACGGTGGGCAAGGCACTGGACGTGCTTGACCGCGTCGCTGCCTTTGGCCGCCCGGTGCGCTTTTCAGAGCTGCTTGCGGGCAGCGCCTATCCCAAGGCCACGCTGTTCCGCTTTCTTCAGACCCTGGTCAGCCAGGGCATGCTGACGCTGGATCGCGAGACCTCGAGCTATTCCCTCGGCGTCCGACTGGTGCGCCTCGCGCATGCCGCCTGGGCTCAAAGCTCCCTCGCGCCGGTTGCCAGGCCGTATCTGGACGCGCTTTCGTCAGAAACCGGCGAGACGGTGCACCTCGCGCAGCTCGACGGCGCGCATGTCCTCTACGTCGATAAGCGCAACGCGCGCGTTCCGATGGACATGTTCAGCCAGGCGGGAAAGATCGGACCGGCCTATTGCACCGGCGTCGGCAAGGCGATGCTCGCCTTCCTGCCGGAGGATCACCAGCGCCGCCTGATGCCGCAGATGTCGTTCCACCGCTACACCGCGAACACGCTGACCACGCCGGGGGATCTCCTGGCCGAGCTTGCTGCGATCAGGGCCGAGGGCCACGCCTTCGACCGCGAGGAGCATGAGCCGGGCATCATCTGCGTCGCGGCGCCGATCCTTTCGTCGCGCGGCCGCATGCTCGGCGCGCTGTCGGTGACCTCCTCGACAGCGCGCACATCCCTTGCGGCGCTGCAGGGCCGGGCGACGCGGGTCAAGGCGACGGCAGCCGAGATCGCCGGTGCGGCGGAGAGCTGGCGCTTTCCGGATGACGTTTTCCAGACCTACAGGACAGGAAGCTAAGCCATGTCGGGTGTGACGCTAGAAAAGGTCGTCAAGCGGTTCGGTGAAGCCACGGTGATCCACGGGGTGGACCTGTCCATCGACGACGGGGAGTTCTGCGTGTTCGTCGGCCCGTCGGGATGCGGAAAATCGACCCTGCTGCGCATGGTCGCGGGGCTGGAGGAAACCTCCTCCGGACGTATCCAGATCGGCGCCCGCGACGTGACGCGGATCGACCCGTCCGAGCGCGGCGTGGCCATGGTCTTCCAGACCTATGCGCTCTATCCGCACATGACGGTGGCAGAGAACATGGGTTTCGGGCTGCGCATGACGGGCCACCCCAGGGCCGAGATCGACCGAAAGGTTGCCGAAGCGGCCCGGATCCTGAAGCTCGAGCCCCTGCTGGCGCGCAAGCCCAAGGCGCTTTCCGGCGGACAGCGCCAGCGCGTCGCCATCGGAAGGGCAATCGTGCGCGGCCCGGAGGTCTTCCTCTTCGACGAGCCGCTGTCCAATCTCGACGCCGAACTGCGGGTCGAGATGCGGGTCGAGATCGCCCGTCTTCACCGCGAGATCGGCGCCACGATGATCTATGTGACCCACGATCAGGTCGAGGCAATGACGCTGGCCGACAAGATCGTCGTCCTGCGCTCCGGCCGCGTCGAACAGACCGGCCGCCCGCTCGATCTGTACCGCGACCCTGACAACCGGTTCGTCGCCGGCTTCATCGGATCGCCGGCCATGAACTTCTGCCAGGGAACGGTGGCCGGCGGCGGGGTCGTCACGGTTCCTGGCTACGCGGGGAGCTTCGCTGCGCCGTCATCCGGCCTGCAGGCAGGACAGTCCGTCACCGTCGGCCTGCGCCCGCAGCACCTGCGGCTGGTCGCGAGCGGCAGCCACCGGGTGGAAATCACCGAGGCCCTGGGCGGGGTGTCCTTCGTGCATCTTACGGCACCCTCGGGCGAGCGCCTGGTGGTTGAGGCGAAGGGAGACCGGGTGATCGACCCGGGCAGCACCGTCGGCCTGGAATTCGACGCGCAGGACGCGCTCCTTTTCGCCGCCGACACCACAGGCCTTCGCATTCGCTAAGGTCAGGACCCGCTCTCCTGGTACAGCGTTGGCGGATGGGGTGGGATTCGAACCCACGGTGGGGTCTCCCCCACGCCGGTTTTCAAGACCGGAGCCTTAAACCGCTCGGCCACCCATCCGTCGCCGGACCTGTAAAGTCCCCCCGCCAGGGCTGCAAGCGCCTCTCTGTGGCGCCTTTGCGCCTGCGCCTGCGGGAAACGGCCGAGGCCCTTTCCACCCCGCAGTGATCGGTCTATCCTGCGGCCAAGCGCCGGAGTGCGCGACGAGCAGCGGCCTTGCGGGCGATCTTCGGGGCCAATCAGTAAGCGGGTCGCAAGAGCCCGCGCGGCATTGAGGTATTGGGCATGACACAGGCAGGGTTCCGGGCAGCGTTATTGTCCGCGATGACGGGGCTCGCGCTGGCGGGTTGCGCGCCGGGGACCGATCCGGCCGGCGGACCGTCCGTTGGCGCAAGCAATTCCGAGGATGCTGCGGTAGCCCGGGCCGCGTCTCCCGGCGATCTGGCCGCCCGCGACGTCGAGTCGCCGGAAGTGTTCCAGGCCACGGACGAGGCTCTCTGGGACGGGCGGCCTTCGCTGGGCGGCGTCTGGGTCGCCTCTCCCGATGCCGTCGATCCCGAGCGGGTGGTGATCCGCAACGCGGCCAATGGCAATTTCGTCATCGGCGCCCTGTTCCGCCGCGAACGGATGAACCCCGGCCCGGCGCTGCAGATCTCGTCCGACGCCGCCGCCGCGCTCGGCATCCTGGCCGGCGCACCGACGAAGATCGAGGTTGTCGCCCTGCGCCGCAGCACCGACGCGGCGCCCCCGCCGGCCGAGGCGCCGGCCCCCGAAGAGGCTGTAGCCGCCGCCGCGCCGGAACCCGCACCCGAAGCGGCCGACGACGACATCGGCGCCGCAGCCGTTGCCGCGATCGACCGGTCGGAGGCACTGCCCCCGGCTGCGGAGGACGAGGTTGCCGCAGATGCGTCCGATGCGCCGGCTGCCGCGCCCGAACTCGCCGCCGCCGCGCCGGATGTTCCGGTGGAGCCCGAAAAGCCCATCCGCAAGAAACGCAAGTGGTTCTGGCAGAAGAACCGGGTCGAGGAACCGATCCCGGCGGCCCTTCCGGCGATCGAGGCGACGCAGCTGCCTGCGCCTGAGGGCGTAGCCGCCTCGCCGGCGGAAGCCGCCGAAGTGACCGAAGCGGCACTGCCGACCGTCGCCGCGCCGGCTTCTGGCGACGGGATGATTCAGATCGGCATCTTCAGCATCGAGGCCAATGCCCAGCGCGCGGTGGACATGCTCGGCAAGGCCGGTGTCACCGCCCATGTCCTGACCGAAACCGCCAAGGGCAAGACCTTCTGGCGCGTGGTCGCCGGTCCGGGCGCAGATATGGCGATGCTCGGAAAAGTGAAGGCCGCCGGTTTCGCCGACGCCTATTACGTCAAGGGCTGATCCGGATACGGAGGAACGTCATGGTCCGCATTCTCTGCGCGAGTCTCGCGTTCCTCCTGTTTGCCCTGCCGGCGCTGGCGTTCGACACCCGGGCGAGTGCCGCCTGGGTGTATGACGTCAAGAGCGGAACAGTGCTGCTCGACAAGAACGCCGATCAGCCGATCCCGCCGGCCTCGATGTCCAAGCTGATGACCCTGGTCATGCTTTTCGAGGCCCTGCGCGACGGGCGGGTGACGCTTGAGACGACCTTTCCCGTCTCCTCCCGCGCCAAGGCGATGGGCGGCTCGACCATGTTTCTCAACGAGCTGGACAAGCCTACGGTCGATGAGCTGATCCACGGCATCATCATCAACTCCGGCAACGACGCCTGCGTGGTGGTGGCCGAAGGCTTGGCCGGCAGCGAGGAGACCTTTGCCCGGCTGATGACCGAGCGCGGCCGCGAGATCGGCCTGACCCATTCCACCTTCGTCAATGCCACCGGCTGGCCGGCGGAGGGGCATCTGATGTCGGTGCGCGATCTCGGGATCATCGCCCGCTACATCCTTTCCGAGTTCCCGGATTTCTACCCCTACTTCTCGCTGACACAGTTCAACTACAAGGACCGCGCTCCGGCGAACTCCCAGAACCGCAATCCGTTGCTCAAGCTCGGCGAGGGCGGCGAGTGGAAGGCCGATGGGCTCAAGACCGGGCACACGTCAGAAGCCGGCTATGGGCTGGTGGGATCGGCGATCAAGGGCGACCGGCGGGTGATCTTCGTCATCGCCGGCCTGCCCTCGGAAGATGCCCGTGCCGAGGAGGCGGAGGGCATCGTCAACTGGTCCTTCCGCCAGTTCGTTGAAAAGACCGTGGCGGCCAAGGGCACGCGGCTGGCCGAGGCGGAGGTCTTCCTCGGCAATACCGCGACGGTGGGCCTCGTGCCTGCGGACGACATCACTCTCCTGATGCCGGCCACAGGCCAGAAGGGGATCGAAGCGCGGGTGGTCTATAACGGTCCCCTGATCGCTCCGGTCACCGCCGGGCAGGCGGTGGCGGAACTGGTGGTCTCGGTGCCGGGCATGGCGGAGACAAGGGTCCCGATGGTAGCGGAGACTGACGTGGCGCGGGGCGGCTTCTTCACCCGGGTGCAGGCGGCGGCGCAGGATCTGATGCTGCGCCTGTCCGGCCCGGACGCAGCGGCACCTGCCGGCTGATGTTCCTGTCCTTCGAGGGGATCGACGGCTCGGGCAAGAGCACCCAGGCGCGGCTTCTGGCCGAGCGGCTGCGGGGGGAGGGCCTGGCGGTGGCCCTGACCCGCGAACCGGGCGGCAGCCCGGGCGCGGAGGAAATCCGCCGGCTGGTCCTGGAGGGCGACCCGGCGCGCTGGTCGGCCGAGACCGAGCTTCTCCTCTTCACGGCTGCCCGGCGCGACCATGTGGAGCGGCGCATCCGTCCTGCCCTTGCAGCGGGCGAGGCCGTGATCTCCGACCGCTTCGCGGATTCCACCCGCATCTATCAGGGCACCGCCCGTCCGGGCGGTCGCTCCCTGAGGGAGACGGTGGACGAGTTGCACCGGCTGATGATCGGGATCGAACCCGACCTGACCTTCCTGATCGATCTTGCCCCGGAGGCCGGGCTGGCGCGGGCGGTGGGGCGGCAGGGCAAGGAGCAGCGGTTCGAGGACATGGGGCTGGCCATGCAGGACCGGATGCGGGCGGGATTCCTCGGGCTGGCCGGGGAATTCCCCGGGAGGATCGCGATCATCGACGGCACCGGCGCCCCGGAGACGGTGGCGCTTCGGGTGCGCCAAGTGATGCGCGAGCGGCTCGGGTGCTAGGCTCGCCTGGCGTCACACGGTGGGACATCTTAATTCCATATCCCTGTCAATGGGTTGCGCGACTCGGGTAAGGATTTGGTAGGAAGTCCGTTCCCGTTAATCGGGCGAACGCTGGCGGGAATACGACCCCAAGAACCGCCGATCGGAACCCCTGCCCGCTGAATTGCGACGGCCATCTCCCGATCGCTAGCGTGGTCCGTGTCGGGCAGGCCAATGCCTTGTCCCCTGATTTTCTGCCTGACCCTCGAAAGGGGCGTTGACAGGAATCACCCGGCGCTGTACCGAATTGGAACGTTCCAAGGCTTGACCGGGAGGGGGCATGCGCTGGTTACTCGTCGGGGCGAGCACGATCGCCAGCCAGTATGTCATCTCGGCCATCCGCGCCTCCGGCGGCGAGATTGTCCGCGTCGTCGGCGGCGGCGAGGCGCGGCTGCGCGACTATGCGGCGGCGCATGGAATTCCGGCCTCGGGCACCGATCTTGCTGCCGCACTGGCCGGGCACGAGGCGCTGGCGGTCTATATTTCCTCGACCAACGAGAAGCATTTCCCGCAGGCCCTGGCCGCCATCGCCGCCGGCAAGCATGTGCTGTGCGAAAAGCCGCTGGCCATGACGGTGGCCGAGGCGGCGCAGATGGTCGCCGCCGCGCGCAGGGCGGGGCTGGTCTTCGCCACCAACCATCACCTGCGCTGCTCCGGCAGCCACCGCGCCATCCGGGACCTGATCGCCTCGGGGCGTATCGGCCGCGTCCTGTCGCTGCGCATCTTCCATGCCGTCCACCTGCCGCCGCACCTTCAGGGCTGGCGGATCAACGACGCCGGTGCCGGCGGCGGGGTGATCCCCGACATCACCGTCCACGATGCCGATGTGACCCGCTTCCTGCTCGGCGAGGACCCGCGCGAGGTGGTGGCGCAGATGGCGGCCTCCGGCATGGGCGAAGGGGTCGAGGATTCCTGCATGTCGGTCTGGGCCATGCCCTCCGGCGCCATGGTCTTCGCCCATGAAAGCTTTACCCATCCCTTCGCCGGCTCGGGCCTGGAGGTGCATGGCACCGAAGGCTCGATCCTTGCGCGCGGAGTGATGACGCAAAAGCCGGTGGGCGAGATCGAACTGGTGACGGCCGGCGGCCGCGAAACCGTCCCCTACCCTGCCCATGACCTCTACGGATTCGGGCTTCAGGCCTTTGCCGAAGCCGTCGCAGGACGGGGTGCCCCGGCGGCGAGCGGCGAGGACGGGGTGAAATCGCTCGCCGTCGCCATGGCGGTGCGCGAGGCGGCCCGCACCGGGCTGCGTGTGGCGGTGGCCTATCCATGAGCAAGCTCGTCTCTCCCGAAGACGCGGCGGCGCGGATCAGGGACGGCGCGGTCGTCACCGTGTCCTCCTCCTCGGCGCTCGGCTGTCCCGACCGGGTGCTGCGCGCCATCGGCGAGCGTTTCGCCGCCGAGGGCCATCCGCGCGGCCTGACCACGCTGCATCCGATCGCCGCCGGCGACATGTACGGCGTCAAGGGCATGGAGTGGCTGGCGCAGGACGGGCTGCTGACGCGGGTGCTGGCGGGGTCCTATCCTTCCGGCTCGTCCAACCTGCCGATGCCGGAGATCTGGCGGATGATCGTCGAGGACCGGCTGGCCGCCTACAACGTGCCCTCCGGGATCATGTTCGACATGCATCGCGAGGCGGCCGCCCGCCGCCCCGGGGTGCTGACCAAGGTGGGGATGGAGACCTTTGTCGATCCCCTCCGCGAGGCCTGCGCGATGAACGCGAAGGCCGCCGCGCAACCCATTGTCAAACGCGTCGAATTCGGCGGCGAGACCTGGCTGCACTTCCCCAATATCATCCCCGATGTCTGCCTCCTGCGCGCCACCACGGCGGACGAGCGCGGCAACCTGACCTATGAGCACGAGGGCGCCTATCTGGGCGGGCTGGAGCAGGCGATCTGCACCCGCAATCATGGCGGGCTGGTCATCGCCCAGGTCAAGCGGATGACGGCAGCGGGCTCGCTGCGCCCGCATGACGTGCGGGTGCCGGGGCATCTGGTCGATCTGGTCGTGCTCGATCCCGGGCAGATGCAGACCACCGAGACCGCCTATGACCCGGCGATCTCCGGCGAGATCATGCGGCCCTGGTCCTCGTTCCGCCATGCCGAGCACGGGGTGGAAAAGGTCATCGCCCGCCGCGCGGCGATGGAATTGCGCGCCGGAATGACCGCCAATCTCGGCTTCGGCATCTCGGCCATGGTGCCGCGCGTCCTGCTGGAGGAGGGCCATGCCGAGGCCGTGACCTGGGCCATCGAACAGGGCGCGGTGGGCGGCATGCCGCTGACCGGCTTTGCCTTCGGCTGTGCTTCCAACGCCTGGGGCTTCGTTCCCTCGCCGCAGCAGTTCATCTACTTCCAGGGTGCGGGGTTCGACCTGTCCTTCCTCTCCTTCCTGGAGGTGGATGTGGAGGGCAACGTCAATGTCTCCAAACTCGGCAAGAAGCCCTATCTGACCGCCGGTTGCGGCGGCTTTGTCGATATCACCGCCCATGCGCGGAAGATCGTCTTCTCCGGCTGGTTCGAGGCCGGGGCGAAGGTGGAACTGACCGAGACCGGCCTGAAGGTCGCGGCCCCGGGCAAGTTCACCAAGATGGTGGACAGGGTGGAGCATGTCACCTTCTCCGGCGCCCGGGCGCGGACGCAGGGGCAGGAGGTGCTCTATGTCACCGAGCGCTGCGTCATCCGGCTGACCGATCAGGGGCTGGTGGCCACCGAGATCATGCCGGGGATCGACCCGGCGCGCGACATCGTGGCGGCGTCGCAGGGACGGGTGCGGCTGGCGGCGGAGGCGCGGGTGATGCCGCTGGCGCTTCTGGCGCAGGGGCCGATGGGATGGGCGCCATGAGTGCGGTGCACCTGCATCTGAAGGGCCGCATCGCCGAGCTTCGCCTCGACAATCCGGCCAAGCTCAATGCCTTCACGGTGGAGATGCTGGGCCATCTCGCCGCGCATCTGGAGACGATCGAGCGCAATGCCGGCATCGCCTGCGTGCTGGTGACGGCCTCCGAGGCGCGCGCCTTCTGCTCGGGAGCCGACATCACCGCCTGGGGCGGGCTGAGCCCGGCGGAATTCGCCCGCCACTGGGTGCGCGGCGGGCATCGCCTGTTCGACCGGCTGGCCCGCCTGCCGATGCCGACCATCGCCGTCCTCTCCGGCCATGCCTTCGGCGGCGGGCTGGAACTGGCGGCGGCCTGCGACATCAGGGTGATGGCGCCCAAGGCGACGCTGGCCCTGCCCGAGGCCGGGGTGGGGATCGTGCCCGGCTGGTCGGGGACCCAGCGGCTGGCGCGGCTCCTGCCCGAGCCGGTGCTGAAGGAGATGGCGCTCTTCGGCCGGCGGGTGACGGCGGAGCGGGCCCTGGCCTGCGGCTTTGTCGCCGAAGTAGCCGAGGATGCCCGCGCCGCCGCCGAGGCGATCGCCGCCAAGATGCCGGACCTGTCGCCCCGCGCAGTGGAGATCGCCAAGGCGATGATCCATGCCGCGCGCGGCGAGGATGCCGGCGCCATGGTCGAGGCGCTGGGCTCGGCCGCCATCGCGGCCAGCGCCGACCGCGAGGAAGGCGTCTCCGCCTTCCGCGACAAGCGTAAACCGATGTTTCCGGGGAGCTGAGCCATGACCCAACTCACCGTCATCCCTGCCACCGGCGCCGCCCTTCCCCCGGCGCGCCAGAACCGCCACTTCATCGCCGGCACCTGGCAGGACAGCGCCGATGGCGCCACCTCCGACCGCCTTTCGCCGGCGCATGGCGTGCTGGTCAGCCGCTCGGCCCGGGGTGGCGCGGCGGAGACCGAGGCCGCCATCGCGGCCGCCCGTGCCGCCTTTGACGATGGGCGCTGGAGCGGGCTGTCCGGCAAGGCGCGGGCGGCGGTGCTGCTGAAGGTCGCCGAACTGATCGAACGGGAGGCGGAGCGCTTCGCCCTGATCGAGACGCTGGAGAGCGGCAAGCCCATCACCCAGGCGCGGGGCGAGGTTTCCGGCGCGGCGGACCTCTGGCGCTTTGCCGCCGCGCTGGCGCGGACCACGGCGGGCGACAGCCACAACACGCTCGGGGCCGAGATGCTGGCCACCGTGCTGAAGGAGCCGATCGGCGTCGTCTCGGTCATCACGCCGTGGAACTTCCCCTTCTGGATCCTGTCGCAGAAGCTGCCCTTCGCGCTGGCCGCCGGCTGCACCTGCGTGGTCAAGCCCTCGGAAATCACCCCTTCGACCACCGCCATGTTGGGCGAGTTGCTCCTTGAAGCGGGGATGCCCCTGGGCGTGGTCAACATCGTCCTCGGCTTCGGCCAGCCGGTGGGCAGCCTGATGACCACCCACAGGGACGTGGACATGGTGACTTTCACCGGCTCCACCGCCGTGGGGCGGATGATCGCGCGCACGGCGGGCGACAGCCTCAAGAAGGTGGCGCTGGAACTGGGCGGCAAGAACCCGCAGGTGATCTTCCCCGATGCCGATCTGGAAAGCGCCGCCGATGCGGTGACGTTCGGCATCCATTTCAATGTCGGCCAGTGCTGCAACTCCGGCAGCCGGATCATCGTCCATGAGGACATCGCCGTGTCGTTCACCGCCCGGGTGGCGGAGCTCAGCCGCAAGGTGGCCTTCGGCGACCCGCTCGACCCGGCAACCCAGGTCGGCGCCATCGTCACGGCCGAGCACCAGGCCAAGATCGACGGCTATGTGCAGGCGGCCCGCGCGGCGGGAGCAGAGGTGATCCTTGGCGGCGCGGCGCTGACGGTGCCGGGCCTCGGGCCGCAGTTCTACCAGCCGACCGTGGTGGCCGGCGTTACCCCGGACATGGCCATCGCCCGCGAGGAGGTCTTCGGCCCCGTCCTTTCGGTCCTGACCTTCCGCAGCCTCGACGAGGCGATCGCGCTTGCCAATGACGCAAGCTATGGCCTGTCCGCCGGGGTGTGGAGCGAGAACGTCCATACCTGCCTGCGCTTCGCCCGCGAGGTTCAGGCCGGCACGATCTGGACCAACACCTGGATGGACGGTTTCCCCGAAGTCACCTTCGGGGGGATGAAACAGTCCGGCCTCGGCCGCGAGATCGGCCGCTACGGGCTGGAGGAGTTCCTGGAGATCAAGTCGCTGGTCATGCGCATCGGCCGCACCCGCGCCAACTGGGTCAGGAGCTAGGCATGGCCGATGAATTCCAGCCTTGGCTGATGCAAGGTCTGCAGGCCCTCGGCGGGCTCTCCCGCCATGCGGCGCAACAGCGTCCGGCCCATGGCCAGACCGGCGTCGCGCAGGTCCTCGAAGACGGTATCGACCTGCGGACGCATCTGGCCGAAGATCGCCGAGGCGCGCTTGACCACGATGTCGATCTCGCGCCCGGGCTGCAGGCCAAGATCGGCCAGCGCCGCCATCGTCGCCATGCCGGCCACCTCGCCGACGCAGATCAGCCCGTCCGGCCGGTCCTGCCCGGCCAGCCGATGGCGCAGCCAGTCTGCCATCGCCTCGGCCGGGGCGTCGAGCATCACCGCCTCCGGGGTCTCGAAGGCCAGACCCCGCTCGCGGCAGGCGCTGGCGAGGCCATAGCGCAGATGCTGGGCAAAGGTGTAGCGTGGCGCGGGCAGGAACATCAGGATGCGCCCCCTGCCCTTCTCCGCCAACCGCGCGACGGCCGCGCGGGCGAAGGCCTCGTTGTCGTAGTCGACAAAGGGATGGGGCGTGGTGAACTCGGTGCGGCCGTGGCTGACGAAGGGAAAGCCATGCTCGGTCAGGTAGCGCACGCGCGGATCGAAGGGCTCGGTCCGGTTGAAGACGATGCCGTCGCCCAGCCGGTTCTCGACGATGGTGCGCACCGCCGCCATGCGCTCGCTCTGCATCACGTCGGGGAAGAGCGTCACCGAATAGCCGCTGCCCTGCAGGGCCTCGGTCAGTCCGCCGAGCAGGTCTTGTGTGAAGTCGAGGAATTCGTGGTCGAGGTTCAGAAGCAGCTGGACGACCTTGGTGCGCCCCGTACGCAGGCGCTGCGCGGCGCGGTCGGGCATGTAGCCCTGCCGCTGCGCCGCCTCGGCGACGCGCTGACGGGTGCGGGCGGCGATGCGCGGATCGTCGGCCAGCGCCCGCGAGACGGTGGTGACGGCAAGCCCGGTCGCCTGGGCCAGCGTGCGCAGCGTGGCGCGCGGGCGGGTCGGCGGCGGGGCGTCGTCCAATGCTGTCTCCATGCCGGGGGGCGGCTGTGCCGCCCAAAGTGGAACGATACAAATCCCCGCCGGGCGGGGGCATCGGAAGAATGTGGAGCGTCGCCCGGAACGCCTGAAAATTCAACAGCGAAACTGGCGGAACGATGGAAAATTCCCGTTGACCGCCCCGCTGTTGCAACGATTTAAATTCACTGTCCCGGTCGGGACGAAACCTCAGGGAGTAACAAGATGAAGATGATGAAACTCGGGATGGCGACGGCCGTGCTGCTTGCCACCACCGCGATGGTCAAGGCCGAGGACGTCGAGGTCCTGCACTGGTGGACTTCGGGCGGCGAGGCGGCGGCGCTGAACGTGCTGAAGGACAATCTCGGCGGCCAGGGCATCGGCTGGGTGGACATGCCGGTGGCCGGCGGCGGCGGCGAGGCGGCGATGACGGCGCTGCGCGCCCGCGTCACCGCCGGCGATGCGCCGACGGCGGTGCAGATGCTGGGCTTCGACATCCAGGACTGGGCGGCCGAAGGCGCGCTGGCCGACCTGACCGCCACGGCCACCGCCGAGGGCTGGGACAAGGTGGTGCCCTCGGCGCTGCAGGCCTTCTCCACCCATGACGGCAAGTGGATCGCCGCTCCGGTGAACGTCCATTCGACGAACTGGGTGTGGATCAACAAGGCCGCGCTCGACGCCGCCGGCGGCAAGGCGCCGGAAAGCTGGGACGAACTCGTTGCGGTTCTCGACGCGATGAAGGCCAACGGCATCACGCCCTTGGGCCACGGCGGCCAGGCCTGGCAGGATGCGACGGTGTTCGACGGCGTGGTTCTGGGCCTCGGCGCCGACTTCTACAAGGCGGCCTTCATCGATCTCGATCCGGCGGCGCTCGGCGGCGAGAAGATGGCGGAGGCCTTCAACCGCCTGATGAAGCTGCGCACCTATGTCGATGACAACTTCTCCGGCCGCGACTGGAACCTCGCCTCGGCGATGGTGATCAACGGCGAGGCCGGCATGCAGATGATGGGCGACTGGGCCAAGGGCGAGTTCCTCAAGGCCGGCAAGGTCCCGGGCACCGATTTCGTCTGCATCCGCTTCCCGGGCACCCAGGGTCTGGTGACCTTCAACTCCGACCAGTTCGCCATGTTCAGCCAGACCGAGGCCGCCGCGCAGGAAGCCCAGGTCGCGATGGCCAAGGCGATCATGGACCCGGCCTTCCAGTCGGCCTTCAACGTCGTCAAGGGCTCGGTGCCGGCGCGCACCGACGTGCCGAACGACGCCTTCGACGACTGCGGCAAGAAGGGCATGGCCGACCTGGCCGAAGCCAATGCCAATGGCGGGCTCTTCGGCTCGATGGCCCATGGCCATGCCGCGCCGGCGGCGGTGAAGAACGCGGTCTATGACGTGGTGACGGCGGCCTTCAACGGCGAATATGCCGATGGCGCCGCCGCTGCCGCCGCGCTGGCCGAGGCCGTGGCTGCCGCGCAGTAAGCGCTGCGGCAAGGCACAAGGCTCCCTCCCCCCTTCTTGGGGGAGGGATGGGGTGGGGGGCTCGCGGCATCGTGCCGCCCCCGACCCTCATCCCCTCCCCGCAGGGGGGAGGGGAGGCGCCCCGCCGCCAAGGGGTCATCTTGCCTCGCCCGCCGGGCCCGGCAAATCGGGGAGGAATGTCATGGCCGCACCCACCGACGCGGATTTCCGCACGCGACTTCAGGACTGGCTGCCCCGCCTTGTCCTGTCGCCCTCGCTCGCGGTGACACTGCTCTTCGTCTATGGCTTCATCCTCTTCACGGTGGTGCTGAGCTTCACCGGCTCGAAGATGCTGCCGAGCTTCGGCTTCGTCTGGTTCGACAATTACGCCAAGCTCTTCGCCCTGCCGGCCTGGAAGACGGCGCTGGTCAATATCGCGGTCTTCGCCTCGCTCTACATCGTCATCTGCACCCTGATCGGGCTGCTGCTGGCGATCTTCCTCGACCAGAAGATCCGTGGCGAGGGCGTGTTGCGGCCGATCTATCTCTATCCGATGGCGCTGAGCTTCATCGTCACCGGCACGGCGTGGAAATGGTTCCTCGATCCCGGCATCGGGCTCGAAAAGGTCGTGCGCCTCTGGGGCTGGGAGAGCTTTTCCTTCACCTGGATCAAGGACAACGACATGGCGATCTACACCATCGTCATCGCCGCCGTCTGGCAGACCTCGGGCTTTGTCATGGCGATGTTTCTGGCCGGGCTGCGCGGGATCGACAACGAGATCCTGAAGGCGGCGCAGATCGACGGCGCCTCGAACTGGCAGCTTTACCGCCGCATCGTCATTCCGCTGCTGCGCCCGGCCTTCCTGTCGGCCTTCGTCATCCTCAGCCATCTGGCGATCAAGTCCTATGACCTCGTCATCGCGCTGACCGGCGGGGGGCCGGGGCGATCCACCGAGATGCCGGCGACCTTCATGTATTCCTACACCTTCACCCGCAACCAGATGGGCATCGGCGCGGCATCGGCGGTCATCATGCTGATGACCATCGCCGCGATCATGGTCCCCTACCTCTACGCCGAGCTGAAGGAGAAGAAGGCATGAGCGCCGTCACCCAGGATACCGCCGTCTCCACCGGACGGGTGACGCGGGCCCTCATCTATCTCGTCCTGCTGCTGTTCGCGCTCTTCTACCTGCTGCCGCTCTATGTGATGGCGGTGAACTCGGTGAAACCGCTGGCCGAGATCACCGGCGGCAACATGATGGCGCTGCCCTCGGAGTGGACCTTCGCCCCCTGGGCACAGGCCTGGTCCACGGCGCAGATCGGGGTGGAGCCGACCGGGCTCAGACCCTATTTCCTCAACTCGATCCTGATGGTGGTGCCGGCCGTGGCCATCTCCACCGTCGTCGGCGCGCTCAACGGCTATGTCCTGACCAAATGGCGCTTTCCCGGCGATACCTGGGTCTTCGGGCTGATGCTGTTCTCCTGCTTCATCCCCTTCCAGATCGTGCTGATCCCGATGGCGCTGGTGCTGGGCAAGCTGGGGCTGGCCGGCTCGGTGCCGGGGCTGGTGCTTGTCCATGTCGTCTATGGCATCGGCTTCACCACGCTCTACTTCCGCAACTACTACGCCTCCTTCCCCACCGAGCTGGTGCGGGCGGCGATGATCGACGGGGCGGGGTTCTTCCAGATCTTCTGGCGGATCATGCTGCCGGTTTCCGGCCCGATCGCCGTCGTCTCGGTGATCTGGCAGTTCACCAACATCTGGAACGACTTCCTCTTCGGCGCCTCCTTCGGGGGCGTGAACCAGCCGATGACCGTGGCGCTCAACAACCTCGTCCAGTCCTCGACCGGCGTGAAGGAATACAACGTCCACTTCGCCGGGGCGATCCTGGCCGCGCTGCCCACCCTCTTTGTCTATATCGTCGCCGGCCGCTACTTCGTCCGCGGTCTGATGGCAGGCTCCGTGAAAGGGTGAAGCATGGTTTTTCGCAGAAAAATCAATCGGTCCTGTAGAGCGATTGAAGTGCTGAACGCCCCGAGCCCCTGCGAGGGGCCGGGCATTCCGAAGGAATGAAATCATGGGCTTTCTCGACATCCGCAACGCCACCAAGTCCTATGGCAATGTCCAGGTCCTGCACCGCGTCGATATCGCGGTGGAGGAGGGCGAGTTCCTGGTCCTTGTCGGCCCCTCGGGCTGTGGCAAGTCCACCCTTCTCAACATGATCGCCGGGCTGGAGGCGATCAGCAGCGGCGAGATCGCGATCAAGGGCCGGGTGGTCAACGGCGTCCACCCGTCCAAGCGCAACATCGCCATGGTGTTCCAGAGCTATGCGCTCTACCCCAACATGACGGTCGGGCAGAACATGACCTTCGGGCTGGAGATGCACGGCGTGCCCAAGCCCGAGCGCGACAAGGCGCTGGCCGATGTGGCGAAACTCCTGCAGATCGACCACCTTCTGGACCGCAAGCCCGGCCAGCTTTCCGGCGGCCAGCGCCAGCGGGTGGCCATGGGCCGGGCGCTGGTGCGCAACCCGGATGTCTTCCTTTTCGACGAGCCGCTCTCGAACCTCGACGCGAAACTGCGCGTCGATATGCGGACCGAGATCAAGAAGCTGCACCAGAAGCTCAAGACCACCATCGTCTATGTCACCCATGATCAGATCGAGGCGATGACGCTCTCGACCCGCATCGCGGTGATGTACAAGGGCCATGTCCAGCAGCTCGGCACGCCCAAGGACATCTACGACACCCCGGCCAATGTCTTTGTCGCCACCTTCATGGGTTCGCCGGCGATGAACATCGTGCCCGCGAAAGTGGTCATGCAGGATGGCGCCCCGCATGCCGAACTGACCGATGCGCGCGGCAAGGCCGTGACCCTGCGCTTCAGCCAGGCCAATCTCGCCCAATGGGCGGGCCGCGACATCCTGCTCGGCATCCGGCCCGAAGCGATCACCGACCCGGAAGGCGCGGACCGCAAGTCGGGTAACATCCAGTCGCTGACCAACCGCGTCACCGTCACCGAACCGGCCGGCGCCGATACGTTCGTCACCATGACGCTTTCGGGCAAGGACGCCATCGCCCGCATGCGCGCCGCCGCCAGCGTCAGCGCCGGCGCCGACTTCGACTTCGCCGTCAACATGGAAAAGGCGGTGGCCTTCGATCCCGCGACCGAGACCCGGATCGCCCCCTGATGCCGGCGGACGTGCTCATCATCGGCTCCGGCATGGGCGGGGCCTCGCTCGCCGCCGGTCTGGCGGGGAGCGGGCTGCGCGTCACCGTGCTGGAGCGCGGCGAGCGGCTGGCCGACAGCCCGGAGGCGCGCGATCCGGTGGCGATCTTCGGGCGCGGGCATTTCCGGCCACGCGAGACCTGGAACGATGCCGCAGGCCAGCCGTTCAACCCCGGCAACTATGCCTGCGTCGGCGGCAATACCAAGTTCTATGGTGCGGTGCTGCTGCGCTACCGCGAGGCCGATTTCCGCCCCCTGCGCCACCGCGAGGGCACAACACCGGGCTGGCCCATCGGCTATGACGCGCTCGAACCCTTCTACTGCGAGGCGGAACAGCTCTTCCGCGTGCGCGGCGATAGCGGTGATGATCCGACCGAGCCGCCGCATTCCGCCCCCTACCCTTTCCCGCCGGTGCCGGATGAGCCCGACATCGCCGCGCTGCGCCGCGCCTTCACCGCCCAGGGGCTGCATGTCTCCTCGCTCCCCCTCGGCGTCGATCTCGACCGCTGGCTGGCCCGGGCGCCGACCGGCTGGGACGCCTTTCCCGACACCACCGGCGCCAAGATGGATGCCGAGACCGCCGCACTCGCCGAGGCGCTGAAGCATCCGAATGTCACGCTCAGGACCGGAACGCGGGTCGTCCGCCTGCTGGCCGAGGGCCGCCGTGTGACCGGGGTGGAGGTGGAAGGCCCGCGCGGCCGCGAGGTGATGACGGCGCCGCTCGTCTGCCTGTCGGCCGGGGCGGTGATGTCGGCGGCGCTGCTCCTGGCCTCGGCCAATGACAACCACCCGCGCGGGCTGGCCAATGGCTCGGACCAGGTCGGCCGCAACTTCATGAACCACAACCTGACGGGGATGATCGCCTATCACCCCCTGCGGCGGAACCGGACGGTCTATGAGAAGACGATCCAGTTCAACGACTGGTATTTCACCGGCGGCAAGGACGGCACGCCCCTGGGCAATGTCCAGATGCTCGGCCGGATCACCGGCCCGATCCTCGCGGCCGAAGGCGGGCTGCCGCTGTGGCTCGCCCGCCATGTCGCCGAGCACTCGATCCATATCATGGCCATGTCCGAGGACCTGCCCGATCCCGAAAGCCGGGTCCTGTGGAAGAACGGCGCCGTCACGCTCGACTGGCGGCGCAGCAATGTCGCGGCGCATGACGATCTGGTGCGCCGGCTGAAGCAGGCGATGCGGCGGGCGGGCTGGCCTGTGGTCCTGTCGCGGGGCTTCCCCAAGTCGAAGCCCAGCCACCAGTGCGGTACCGCCCGCATGGGCGCTGATCCGGCCGCGAGCGTGGTCGATGTGAACCTGATGGCCCATGACCTCGACAACCTGATGATCTGCGACGCCTCGGTGCTGCCGACCTCGGCGGCGGTGAACCCGTCGCTGACCGTCGCGGCGCTGGCGCTGCGCGCCGCCGCGCATCTGCGCCGGAAAGGCCTGCCATGAGCCCGCTTGCACTCGTCACCGGCGGCCAGCAGGGCATCGGCCTCGGCATCGCCCGGGCGCTGGCCGCGCAGGGCTTTGCCCTGGCGCTGGCCTCGCGCTCCGTCCCCACCGACCCCGCCGTGGCCGCGGCGCTGGCCGAGTTGGGCCCGCAGGCGCGCTACTTCCGCCATGACCTTGCCGATGTCGCCGGTGTTCCCGCCCTTCTCGACCGGATCGAGGGCGAGATGGGACCGCTCGCCGCGCTGGTGCAGAACGCCGGCGTCGCGGCAAGGGTGCGTGGCGACATGCTGGAGATCACGCCGGAGAATTTCGACTGGGTGACGGGCATCAACCTGCGCGGCGCCTTTTTCCTCGCCCAAGGCGTGGCGCGGCGGATGCTGGCCGCTGAAAGCCCGCACTACCGCTCGATCACCTTCGTCACCTCGGTCTCGGCGCAGATGGCGAGCGTGGAGCGCGCCGATTACTGCATCTCCAAGGCCGGGGCCGCCATGGCGGTGCAGGCGCTGGCCCTGCGGCTCGCGCCGCACGGGATCGGCGTCTTCGAACTGCGCCCCGGGATCATCGAGACCGGAATGACCGCCGGCGTGAAGGACCGCTACACCGCGCGGATCGAGGGCGGTCTCGTCCCCGCCGCCCGCTGGGGCCAACCCGCCGACATCGGCAAGGCCGTGGTGCCGCTGGTCACCGGCCAGATGGCCTTCGCCACCGGGGCAGTGATCCCGGTGGATGGCGGCCTCTCGATCGAGAGGCTCTGAGCCATGGCCGTGACCCGTCGCACCGGCCACAGCGCTGCGGGGACCGCCGGCGCCTCCCTCCCCCCTGGTGGGGGAGGGATGGGGTGGGGGGGCTGCGCCCGGATGCAGGGGCCCCCCCCCCCCAACCCCACCCCCCGCCGGGGGGGGGGGCCCCGGGGCCCCCCACGGCGCCCCGGGCGGGCCGCCGGGGGCGCCCCCTGGGGGGCGGCGACGATTTCGTCATAGTCGGGGGCGGCTCGGCCGGCTGCGTGCTCGCGGCGCGGCTCACCGAGGACCCTGCCGTCCGGGTTCTCCTGCTGGAAGCCGGCGGCCGCGACCGGCATCCGTTCTACCACCTGCCCGCCGGTTTCGCGAAGATGACCAAGGGCATCGGCTCCTGGGGCTGGCAGACGGTGCCGCAGCGGCACATGCAGGGCATGCAGATCCGCTTCACCCAGGCCAGGGTGATCGGCGGCGGCTCCTCGATCAATGCCCAGCTCTACACCCGGGGCCATCCGCTCGACTACGAGGACTGGCGCCAGGCCGGCTGCAGCGGCTGGGGCTATGAGGACGTGCTGCCCTATTTCCGCAAGTCCGAGCACAACGACACGTTCGACAACCGCTGGCACGGCAAGCAGGGCCCGCTCGGCGTCAGCCAGCCGCGCGCGCCGCTGCCGATCTGCGAAGCCTGGTTCCGTGCGGCGGCCGAGGCCGGCATCCCGCGCAACCACGACTTCACCGGCGAAAAGCCGGACGGCGTGGGCTACTACCAGTTGACCCAGCGCTGGTACCGCCGCTCCTCCACCGCCACCGCCTTCCTCAAGCCGGCGCTCGGCCGGCCGAACCTGACGCTGCGCACCGGGGCGCAGGTGCTGCGCATCCTGACGGAAAACGGCCGGGCCACCGGCGTCGAGACCGCCGGGGGCGTGATCCGCGCCACCTCGGAAGTCATCCTCTCCTCCGGCGCCATCGGCTCGCCGCGACTGCTGCAACTGTCGGGCATCGGCCCGGCCGACGAGTTGGCCCGCCTTGGCATCAGGGTGGCGCTCGACCGGCCGCAGGTGGGCGCCAACCTGCAGGACCACCTCGACCTTTTCGTCATCGCCGAATGCTCGGGCCCCCATACCTACGACCGCTATGCGAAACTCCACTGGTCCGCCCTCGCCGGGCTCCAGTACCTGCTGACCCGGCGCGGCCCGGTGGCCTCCTCGCTCTTCGAGACCGGCGGCTTCTGGTATGCCGATCCCTCGGCGCGCAGCCCCGACATCCAGTTCCACCTCGGCCTCGGCTCGGGGATCGAAGCGGGCGTGGCGGCGATGCCGCAGGGGGGCGTGACGCTCAACTCCGCCTTCCTGCGCCCGCGCTCGCGCGGGACGGTGCGGCTGGCCTCCGCCGACCCGATGGCCGCGCCGCTGATCGACCCCAATTATTGGGAAGACCCCTATGACCGCGAGATGTCGATCAAGGGCCTGAAGCTGGCGCAGGAGATGATGCGCCAGCCGGCGCTGAAGCCCTATGTCCTGGCCGAGCGCCTGCCGGGGCCGGAGGTGCGGACCGACGCGGACTATGTCAACTACGCCTGCCGCCATGCCAAGACCGACCACCATCCGGCCGGCACCTGCCGGATGGGGGCCGATGCCGAGGCGGTGGTCGATCCGCGCCTGCGCTTCAACGGCATCGCCGGGCTTCGGGTCGTGGATGCCTCGGTGATGCCGACGGTCGTTTCCTCCAACACCAACGCGCCGACGATCATGATCGCCGAAAAGGCCGCCGACATGATCCGCGCCGACCACGGGGCCGCCGCATGATCCGCCACATCGTCCTCATCCGCTTCCGCCCCGAGATCGCCGAGGCGGAGATCGCCGCGATCTTCGCCGACCTTGCCGCCATCCGGCGGGTGGTGCCGGGCGTACTCGACATCCGTGCCGGGCGCAGCGAGAGCCCGGAGAAGATCGAGCGCGGCTATCTCCACGGCTTCACCGTCGATTTCGCCGACTGGCAGGCGCTGGCCGCCTATCAGGACCATTCCGATCACCGCCGCGTCGGAAACGCGCTCGTCGCCGCCGCCGAGGGCGGTCTGGACGGCATCCTCGTCTTCGACCTGCCCTGCTGAGGCCTTCCCATGCTGACCCTTCCCACCGCCGACCGGCGCCTTGAGCCCTACCGCCTGACCGGCACGCCGATCCTGCCGCGCGCCCCGAAAGTGCCGCTCACCCGCACCGCCTTTGCCGCCGCGCATGTCGTCTCCGACCCACTGCGCGAGCGCAGCCCCTGGGACAGCCGCCCGGCGGTGGACTGGGAGACGACGCTCGCCTTCCGCATCGGGCTCTGGGATCAGGGCCTCGGGCTTGCCGAGGCGATGGACACCGCGCAGCGCGGCATGGGGGTGGACTGGGCGACGGCGCTGGAACTGATCCAGCGCACGATGCGGGCTGCCCGGGCCCATCCGATGCAGCCCCGCGTCGCCTGCGGGGCTGGCACCGATCACAAGGCGCCCGCCGAACTCGGCACGGGGGAGGCGATCGCCGCCGCCTATATGGAGCAGGCCGAGGCGATCGAGGCGGCGGGCGGGCAGCTCATCCTGATGGCCTCGCGCGCCTTCACCGCGATGGGCGCCGGACCGGAGACCTACAGCAAGGTCTATCGCCGGCTGATCGACGGGGCGCAGGCGCCGGTGATCCTGCACTGGCTGGGCGAGATGTTCGATCCGGCGCTGGCCGGCTACTGGGGCTTGAAGAACGTCGCGGAAGCCTCTGATTTCGTTCTTGGACTCATCAGTGAGAACCCGGGGAAAGTGGACGGGATCAAGATCTCGCTCCTCGACCAGGCGCATGAGGAGGCCTTCCGCGCCCGCCTGCCCGAGGGCGTGCGGCTCTATACCGGCGACGACTTCAACTATGCGCCGCTGATCGAAGGCGACGGGACGCATCATTCCCATGCGCTGCTCGGCATCTTTGCCGCCATCGCCCCGGCGGCGAGCCAGGCGCTGGAGGCGCTCGCGCTCGGCGATCGCGCCACCTACCACCGGCTCTTCGCCCCCACCGTGCCGCTGTCGCGCGAGATTTTCCGCGCGCCGACCCGCTTCTACAAGGCCGGCATCGCCTATCTCGCCTGGCTCAACGGCTGGCAGCGCCATTTCGTTATGCCGGGGGGCTTCCAGTCCAGCCGCGACATCACCCATTATGCCGAGGTCTTCCGCCTCGCCGATGCCGCAGGCCTGCTGCGCGACCCGGTTCTGGCGGAGACGCGGATGCGCACGCTCCTCGCGCTGCACGGGATCGATTGACGGGTGCGATGCAGACCACCGGGCGACGGCCGACGATCATCGACGTGGCCCGCGAGGCGGGCGTATCGAAATCGACCGTCAGCCTCGTTCTGCAGAACAGCCCGCTGGTCAAGGCGGAGACCCGCGAGGATGTGCGGGCGGCGATGGTGCGGCTCGGCTACTTCTACAACCGCGCTGCCGCCAACCTTCGGCTGGCCAATGCCGGGCTGGTGGGCGTGGTCATCAACGACCTGCGCAACCCGTTCTTCACCGAATTCGCCACCTCGGTTCAGATGGCGCTGGCCGAGAGCGGCTATGCGGTGGTGATCGCCAATACCGACGAGAACCCGGCACTGCAGGCCGAAGTGGTGGGCGCCATGGTCGAGCACGGGGTGGCGGCGATGATCCTGTCGCCGGCCTATGGCGAGGTGGCGCCGACCTTCGACCTGCTGGCCCGGCGCGGCATCCCGGTGATGCAGGTGCTGCGCAGCGTCGATCCGCGCACCGACCTCTTTCCCTTTGCCGCCCCCGATTATGCCGAAGGCAGCCGCCTCGCCACCCGCCACCTGCTGCAAGGCGGCGCCCGTCGGGTGGCCTTTGTCGGTGGCATTGCCGGCCGCGAGGTCACCGAGGAGCGGATGTCGGGCTATCTTTCGGTGATGGCCGAGGCCGGGGTGGAGCCCATGGCTCTGCACGGCCGCGCCTCGCGCGCCTTCGGCCGCGAGGCCGCCGCCCGCCTGGTGGCCGCATCCGAGGGCGTCGAGGCGGCGCTGTGCTTCAACGACCTGGTGGCCCTGGGGATGCTGGCGGGCTTCGCCGAACAGGGCCGGATGGCAGGCCGCGACTTTGCCGTCGCCGGATTCGACGACATCGAGGAATGCGCCGAGGTCCATCCGACGCTCACCTCGGTGCGCTGCGATGTCGCGGGCTTCGGCCGCCGCGTCGCCGGCGACATGCTGCGCTGGATCGAGGCGGCCGAGCGCCCGCCGCCGGTTTTGCGCACCCCGGTCAGCCTGGTCGTCCGCCAGTCCACCCGGCCGGCGGCCGGCGTCTGACCGGCCGGACGGACCGCCACAGGCGCCAATATGTCGTCTCGCCCGGCACAGCGCCCGCTACCGCTTGACGGGCCGCGCCGCCTTCGCCAATCAGGACGGGACGGCGCGGGGGAGAGATGCGCATTCTCATCACCAATGACGACGGCATCAACGCCCCTGGGCTTGCAACGCTGACTGGCATCGCGACCGAGCTTGTCGGCCCTGCGGGCGAGGTCTGGACGGTGGCGCCGGCCTTCGAGCAATCGGGCGTCGCGCATTGCATCAGCTACACCCATCCGACGATGATCGCCGAGCTTGGCCCCCGCCGCTTCGCCGCCGAAGGCTCGCCGGCCGATTGCGTCCTGGCGGCACTGCATGACGTGATGGCCGGGCGCCTGCCCGATCTCGTTCTGTCCGGGGTGAACCGGGGAAACAACGCAGGCGAGAACGCGCTCTATTCCGGCACGCTCGGCGGCGCGATGGAGGCGGCGCTGCAGGGCTTGCCCGCAATCGCGCTCAGCCAGTTCCTCGGCCCGGATACCTATTTGCTCGACGATCCGTTCGAGACGGCGCGCACTCATGGCACCGCCGTCTGCCGGGCGCTTCTCGACCATGGCGACTGGGGCGAGGCGGGCGGATACCGAACCTTCTACAACGTCAATTTCCCGCCCTGTCCGGCGGACCGGGTGGCCGGAACGCGGGTCGCGGCCCAGGGCTTCCGGCGCGGCGCGCCGTTCACGGTGGAGCCGCAAACTTCGCCTACCGGGCGCCGGTTCCTCTGGGTGCGGGGCGGGTCGCAGGGCGTCCGCACCGCGCCCGGCACCGATGTCGATGTCAATCTCGACGGCTATATCGCCGTCACCCCGATGCGCGCCGACCTGACCGCCCATGACCTGCTCGCCGGCCTCGCGGAGCGGCTGGGATGAGCGAGGAGAGCGCCGAGCGGACGATGCGTTTCCTCTTCGCCCTGCGCTCGAACGGCGTCACCGATGCCCGCGTCCTGTCGGCGATGGAGCGGATCGACCGGGGGCGCTTCGTCAAGGGCCTCTTCGCCGAGAAGGCCTACGAGGACATGCCGCTGCCCATCGCCTGCGGCCAGACGATCAGCCAGCCCTCGGTCGTCGGCCTGATGACCCAGGCCCTGAACGTCCAGCCGCGCGACACGGTCTTGGAGATCGGCACCGGCTCGGGCTATCAGGCGGCGATCCTGTCCCTGCTGGCCCGCCGGGTCTATACGGTGGACCGCCACCGCCGGCTGGTGCGCGAGGCGATGGAGGTCTTCGCGGCCCTGGGGCTGGCCAATATCACCGCCATGGCCGGGGACGGCAGCTTTGGCATGCCCGAACAGGCCCCTTTCGACCGGATCATCGTCACCGCCGCCGCCGAGGACCCGCCGGGCCCCTTGTTGTCGCAGTTGAAGATCGGCGGTATCATGGTCCTGCCGGTGGGCCAGTCCGACACGGTGCAGTCGCTGATCAAGGTGACGCGGCTGGAAAAAGGCTATGACTATGCCGAACTTCGTCCGGTGCGTTTCGTGCCGCTGGTCGAGGGGATGGCGAGCGACTGAGAAAGGTGGCACCGGGGCCAACCCCGGGCCCGGGCAAGAGGCGGAGCGGTCAGCATGGCAAATCTGCGGTGGGTGCTAGTGTCGGCGTCATTCCTGGCGCTGGCGTCCTGCACCATGTCGGAACTCGACTGGGATTTGCGCAACAACGCCTATGACACCACCGCCGGGGCCCAGCGGGCGACGCGCGACCGGCCGCAACCCGATGCACGGGGCGTACTCAGCTATCCCGGCTATCAGGTGGCCGTGGCGCGGCGCGGGGATACCGTGGCCAGTGTCGCGGCGCGGGTCGGGGTCGATGCCGCCGAGCTCGGCCGATACAATGCGCTCATCCCCACCGATGCCTTGCGCGAAGGCGAGACGCTGGCCCTGCCCCGCCGCGTCTCCGAGCCGCCGGCCGGTACTGCCGGCTCCGGCATCACCGGCGGGGCGATCGATGTCACCACGCTGGCGGGCAACGCCATCGACCGCGCCCAGCCGCAGGGCGGCAGTGGCCAGCCCCTGCCCTTCCAGACCGCGCCCGCCGGGCCAGAGCCGCTGCGCCATCAGGTCAAGCGTGGCGAGACTGCCTATTCGATCGCCCGGATCTATGGCGTTTCGGCCCGCGCTCTGGCCGACTGGAACGGGCTCGGCCCCGATCTCGCCCTGCGCGAGGGCCAGTATCTGCTGATCCCGACCACTGCCGGAACCTCGGCCACCGCCGTCGAACCGGTGACCGAACCCGGCCAGGGTTCGCCGACACCGGTGCCGCCTTCGGCCTCCGCGCCCCTGCCGGACGAGAAGCCTGCGGCGGCCAGCCAGCCCGCGCCGGGAACCCCGGCTTCGCCGGATCTCGGCAAGGACCGCACCGGCGCCAGCGCCGCACGCCTGGCCCTGCCGGTGGCCGGCGACATCATCCGGCCTTTCGCCAAGGGCCGGAACGAGGGCATCGACATCGCCGCTGCCGCCGGCACGCCGGTGAAGGCGGCTGCGGACGGCACGGTTGCGGCAGTGACCAAGGACACCAACCAGGTGCCAATCGTGGTCATCCGCCACGCCGACGGGTTGCTGACGGTCTATGCCGGCATCGACGGGCTGAAGGTCGCCAAGGGCACGGCGGTCAAGCGCGGCCAGCAGATCGCGGTCGTGCGCGCCGGAAGCCCGGCTTTCCTGCATTTCGAGGTGCGCAGGGGGGTCGAGGCCGTCGATCCGGCCGGCTTCCTCTGAGGTCCCCGCGACCTCCCGCGCGGCTGCGCCGCGCGGGACCAGGCAAAGGGGGGCCAGCGGCCCCCCTTTGCATCCCCCACCGCTCCTGCGGAGAGGGTGACGCCTGTCCTGTCTTGCGCCCTGGCGGGCGCGCCTCGTGTGGCGCTTCTGTCTCTGAGGTCCGGTCTCGTGGAGAGACCCGGGGCGCTGCCCCGGGCCCCGGG
>CAZRQN010000024.1:0-31196 GCA_964602115.1 uncultured Rhodobacterales bacterium | reverse complement strand
GTCCTCGGCCGAGGCGGCGGTCTTGCCCAGTTTCTCCACCACCTGCGCCAGAGCCTGATAGGTCGGCTCGTCGGTGGCGATGCCGCGGATCAGCTCGACGAGCTGCATCACCGGCACCGGGTTCATGAAATGGAAGCCCATGAACTTCTCCGGCCGGTCGGTGCGGCTGGCCAGGCGGGTGATCGAGATCGACGACGTGTTGGACGTCAGGATCGTATGCGGCTTCAGATGCGGCACCAGATCCTCGAAGATCGCCGCCTTCACCGTCTCACGCTCGGTCGCGGCCTCGATCACCAGGTCGCAGGCGCCGAGATCGGCCAGTTTCGGCGTGGTGCGGATGCGCGACATGGCGGCAGTCTTGGCCACCGGCGGCACCTTTCCGCGCGCCACCTGCCGGTCGATGTTGCGCTCGATCCCCGCCAGGGCGGCCGACAGCGCCGCCTCGCTGATGTCGGTCATCAGCACGTCGAAACCGGCGAGCGCGAAGACATGCGCGATCCCGCCGCCCATCTGCCCCGCCCCGACGATGCCCACCGACCGGATGTCCATGCGCTTACCCCTTTTCGCAGACGCGGCACACTAGGGCGGCGGCACCCGGAGGCGCAAGGGAAGCCGGCCGTTTGCCCGGATTTGCCGCGACTTGTCGCCTTAGCGGAACGTGAACCGTGAGGCCCCAGAGTGAGTCGCGGGTGTGACGACATGTGTGGGTGGGTTTCATGGCCTTTGCCTATCCCGGCGACGGGTCGCCGGACTATGCGCCGTGCCGCTATGGCGGGTCGCGGCTGAGTTTTCGCGGGCCGGCGCGACCATTGCGCCCCGGCTACATTGCGGTCCTCGGGGGGACCGAGACCTATGGCAAGTTCATCGCCGAGCCCTTTCCGGCGCTGCTGGAGGCGCTGACCGGGCGCGAGGTGGTGAACCTCGGCTGCCCGAACGCCGGGCCGGATGTCTTCCTGGGCGAGCCGGCATTCCTGCACATCGCCTCCGGCGCAAGGCTGACCGTGCTCCAGTTGCCCGGGGCGGCGAACCTGTCGAACCGGCTCTATTCCGTGCATCCGCGCCGGAACGACCGCTTCCTGCGCCCCTCGCCCGAACTGAGGGGGCTCTACCCCGATCTCGACCTGACGGAGGTGCATTTCACCCATCACCTGCTGGCCCTGCTTCGCCAGGCCAGCGCGCGGCGGTTCGAGACGGTGCTTGCGGCGCTGCGTACCGCCTGGATCGAGGCGATGCGCGGCCTGCTCACCCGCATCCGGGCGCCCGTGGTGCTGCTGTGGATGTCGGACCGGCCGCCGCCGGCGGCCCAGCCTGCGGACCTGAACGGCGAGCCCTTGCTGGTCACCGGCGCGATGATCGCCGCAATCCGCGATCTGGCGGAGGATGTGGTGGAAGTGGCCTATTCCAGGCCGGCCCGCCATCCCGGTATTGCCGGAAAGCTATTCGCACCGCTTGACCGGCCGGCGGCGGAAAGCGTGCCCGGCCCGCTCGCCCATGCCGAGGTGGCGCTGGCCCTGTCGCGGCTGCTGGATGCAAGGGGATGAAAAAAGGCCGGGCAAGATGCCCGGCCAGGTCCAACAGGGAGGATGCCGCGCCATAACCCCGACGCGGCCAGGGGATTCTCTCACAGGATCGCAAGGACCGTTGGCGCTATCATATACAAAGCGATTCGGGCGGCAATGCGGCGTCAAGCGACAAGGCGATATCCACCGGACTCTGTGACCAAAAGGCGCGCATGGGCGGGATCGGGCTCGATCTTCTGGCGCAACCTGTAGATGTGCGTCTCCAGAGTATGTGTCGTCACGCCCGCGTTGTAGCCCCAGACCTCGTGAAGCAGCACGTCGCGCGCCACAACCCCGGATTGCGCCCGATAGAGGTATTTGAGGATATTGGTTTCCTTTTCGGTCAGGCGGATTTTCTTTTCGCGTTCGTCGAGCAGAAGCTTTTGCGCGGGTTTGAACGTATAGGGCCCGAGCTGGAAAATCGCGTCTTCCGACTGCTCGTGCTGCCGCAGCTGGGCGCGGATGCGGGCGAGCAGGACCGGGAACTTGAAGGGCTTGGTCACATAGTCGTTGGCGCCTGAATCGAGGCCAAGGATCGTGTCGGCATCCGAATCATGGCCGGTGAGCATCATCACCGGACATTTCACCCCGCCCTTGCGCAGGCGTCGGCACAGCTCGCGGCCATCCACATCGGGCAGGCCGACATCGAGGATCACCAGATCGTAGGACCCGGCCTTGGCCTTTTCCACCGCCTCGGCGCCAGTCTGCGCTTCGAAGACGTCGAAATCCTCGGACATGACAAGCTGCTCGGAGAGCGCCTCGCGCAGGTCGTCGTCGTCATCGACAAGCAGGATTTTCTTCAAGCTGGCCATGGCCTTGCCTCCGGGTGTCGGTCGTTGTCGGGAATGTTGGCCGGACCGGCCACCAGGACAAGCAAGGCGAAACCCTTCTCACGCGGAGTTGTCGCCGGCGGCGGGATTGTTTCATTTCCGGCGTCCGGCAGTTACATCGGCGGGACGATGAGCCTGATCCTTTCCCTTTCGGACCGCATCGCCCGGGCGCGCGGCGACCTGCGCCTTGGCCTTCCCGTGGCGCTGACCGGCGCCGGGAACTGGCTGGCGGCGGCGGTCGAGACGCTGGAGGCGCCCCGGCTGGCCGACCTGCGCGGGCTGGGGGTTCCGGAACTCGCGCTGACCGCACGGCGGGCCGAGACGCTGAAGGCAAGGCCCTACGACGGCGATCTGGCCCGCATCGCGGTGCCGCCCGAGGCCGGCGTCAGCTGGCTGGCCGCGATGGCCGATCCGGTGGACGACCTGGCCACGCCGATGAAGGGCCCGTTCCGTTGCCTGCGCGAGGGCCCGGCCGAGGCGCATCGCGCGGCGCTGCGGCTGGCCAAGTCGGCACATCTCCTGCCCGCCGCCGTGCTCGTTCCGGTGCCGGACGCGATGACGCTGGCGCGGGAGGCCGGCCTGACCTGCCTTGCGGTCCCCGAGCTGCTTTCGGGCCTGGCCGATGCGCCGGTGCTGCACCCGGTCGTCGATGCGCGGCTGCCCATGTCGGCGGCGCGGGCGGGGCGGGTGCATGTCTTCCGGCCTGAGGACGGCGGCGAGGAACATTACGCCATCGAGATCGGCCGCCCCGACCGGGCACTGCCGGTGCTGGCGCGGGTGCATTCGGCCTGTTTCACCGGCGATGTCCTGGGTTCCCTGAAATGCGACTGCGGCCCGCAGCTGCGCAGCGCGCTGGCGGCGATGTCCGCCGAGGGCGCGGGGGTGCTGCTCTACCTCAACCAGGAGGGGCGCGGCATCGGCCTTGCCAACAAGATGCGCGCCTATGCCTTGCAGGACCAGGGCTTCGACACGGTGGAGGCCAACCACCGCCTGGGCTTCGAGGATGACGAGCGCGACTTCCGACTTGGCGCCCAGCTGCTGCGGCGGCTGGGGTTTTCCTCGGTGCGGCTGATGACCAACAACCCGAAGAAGCTGGCGATGATGGAGCGTTGCGGGCTGACCGTGGCCGAGCGGGTGCCGCTGCATGTCGGCCAGACGCCGGAGAATGCGGCCTATCTTGCCACCAAGGCAGCGAAGTCGGGGCATCTGGCGTGACCCCGGGCGACCTCGTGGTCACGCCCATGGGCTTGCGCTTTTTCGGCCGGCTGTTCCCCTGCACCCTTGGCCGCGCGGGGATCACCCAGGACAAGCGCGAGGGCGACGGCGCCACCCCGGCGGGCGTCCACCGCATCCTGGCCATGCTGTACCGTCCTGACCGCCTGCCGCGCCCGGCGCATTGGGCCCGGCCGGTCGGGCCTTCGGATCTGTGGTCGGACGATCCGGCCGATCCTGCCTACAACCATCCCGTCCGCGCTCCGCACGGCTTTTCCCATGAGCAGCTGCGGCGGGCCGATGCGATGTACGACCTCGTTCTCGTCACCGACTGGAACTTCCCCATGGCGGTGCCGGGGCTTGGCTCGGCGATCTTTGTCCATGTCTGGCGCCGCCCGGGTGCACCGACCGCCGGCTGTGTGGCGCTGGCACGCGCCGACCTTTTGTGGATCGCTCCGCGCATCCGCCCCGGAACCCGGCTGGTGATTGGCGCAACGGCGCTTTCCAAACCGCTTTGAGCCGCCTAGACTGCGGGGAGGGAGGAACCGGCAATGGCACGCAAGGCGCGCGCGGCTGAGGCCGCATCCGACGAGATCTTCGATCTGCGGCTGGCCCGTTCGGCCCCGGATCTCTGGCCGATGCTTGAAGCGTTGTACGGCCAGCGCCCCGACTATGCGGCCTTTCGCGCACGCCTGCTTGCGGCGCTGCGCGCCGCCTGGGCGGCCCGGCCGGCCGACCTGCGCCGGCTTGACCTGATCCGCGACCTGGAGCCCGACTGGTTCCAGCGCTCGGACCGCGCCGGCTATGTCTTCTACATCGACCGCTTCGCGGGCAGCCTGCCCAAGGTGCTGGACAGGCTGGATTATCTGGAAGATCTCGGGATTTCCTATGTCCATCTGATGCCCTGCCTGAAGCCCCGGCCGGGCGACAGCGACGGCGGCTATTCGGTGATGGACTACCGCGCCATCAATCCGGCCCATGGCACGATGGAGGATCTGGAGGCGGTCGCGACGGCCTTGCGGGCGCGGGGAATGAACCTCTGCGTCGATCTGGTGCTGAACCATACCGCCAAGGAACACGCCTGGGCGCAGGCGGCGCGGGCGGGGGATCCGGACTTCCTCGACTACTACCTCACCTATCCGGACGATCGCACTCCAAAGCGCTTTGAGAAGACTTTGGTGGAGGTTTTTCCCGACAATGCCCCGGGCAATTTCACCTTCTATCCCGACATGGGGCCATCCGGCCGCTGGGTCTGGACGACCTTCAACGAACACCAGTGGGACCTGAACTGGGCCAATCCGCAGGTCTTTCTCGAAATCGCCGAGGTGATGCTGTTCCTGGCCAACAAGGGCGTCGATGTGCTGCGGCTCGACGCGGTGGCCTTCATGTGGAAGCGCATGGGCACCCGCTGCCAGTCCGAGCCCGAGGTCCATATGCTGCTGCAGGCCCTGCGGGCGGTCTGCCGCATCGCCTGTCCGGCCGTCATCCATCTGGAAGAGGCCATCGTCGCCCCCGCCGAGATGCTGCCCTACCTCGGGCGGGGCCGCCACGACGGCAAGGAGGGCAATCTCGCCTACCACAATTCGCTGATGGTGCAGTTCTGGTCCGCGCTCGCCACCCGCGACACGCGGCTGATGACACATGTACTGGCCAGCCATTTCCCCGATCGGCTGACCAACGCCACCTATGCCACCTATATCCGCTGCCATGACGACATCGGCTGGGCGGTGACGGACGAGGATGCTGCGGCGCTCGGCCTGAACGGCCATGCCCACCGCGCCTATCTGTCGGATTTCTACGAGGGCGGCTTTCCGGGCAGCTTCGCCCGGGGCGAGCCCTTCCAGGTGAACGAGGCCACCGGCGACAAGCGCATCTCCGGCAGTTTCGCCTCGCTTGCCGGGCTGGAAAAGGCATTGGCGGCGGGTGACGTGGACGGGATCGAGATGGCGGTGCAGCGCATCCTGATGGGCCACGCGCTGATCGCCGGTTTCGGCGGCATTCCCCTGATCTACATGGGCGACGAGCTGGGGCTTCTGAACGACCACGGCTATCACGGGGTGCCCGAGCACGCCCATGACAGCCGCTGGCTGCACCGCCCGCGCATGGACTGGGCTGCGGCGGCAGAGCGGCACGAGGAGGATACGCCCTCGGCCCGCATCTTCCGGGGGGTGAAGCATATCCTCGCCCGCCGCCGCGCCACACCGGCCCTGCATGGCGGCACCCCGACGCAGGTGCTGGCCACCGGCCAGCCGGGCCTGTTCGCCGTCGCCCGCCGGGCGCCGTCCGGGACGGTTCTGTGCCTGTTCAACTTCTCGGAAAGCTGGACCGGCCTTCCGGAGGACTGGGCCAGGTCCCAGGGTGTCCGCCTGATGCATGACACGCTGTCTGACGCGGCCGTCAGAACCTGGCACGGAAACATCGCCCTGCCGCCCTATGCACGGGTGTGGCTGACGTAGGGCGGGGTTCACCCCGCCTTTCGCAGCCGGGACGGCCTTTGTCCTAAAGCGCCCTCAGCGCCGCCGCGACCGCCTCGGCCAGCGCCGCATGGCTGGCCTCGTCATAGTGGATGCCGTCCACCGGACTGACACGGATCACCTGGCCGGCGTCCAGGAACGCGACCCCGCGCGCTGCGGCATAGTCGGCCAGCAGCGGGGCCAGCGCCATTCCCTTGGCCGACCCGCCACGGAATTCGGCAGCGATGGGTCCCACCTCCTCAACGGGCGGCGGACAGATGACGAGCAGCCTCAGCCCGGGATGCCGGGCCCGCATTTCGAGCCCCAGCGCATAATCGACAAGGCCGGCGATCCCGGCCAGCACCCGCTCGGCCGAGGCGCCGAAGCGGGTTTTCGCGTCGTTGGTGCCGAGCATCAGCGTCATGTGGCTGAGCGGTCCGTGGCTGTTCATCGCGATGCGCAGCCCGATCCGCCCGTCCATGTGATCGCCCATCACCACATCGGGAAACTGGGTTGTCCGCCCCGGCAAGCCCTCCTCGGCGAGGTGCCAGCCGGGGCCCAGCGCCGCCGCAGCCCGCGTCGGCCAGCGCACAGCCGGCGGAAAGCGCTCGTAGCGCCCGTGCACGGTGATCGGCGGCGTGCCATGCGTGTTCGAATCCCCGAAGCAGAGCAAATTGGGCATTCCGGTCCCCCCTTGGCCTTTGCGCGCCTCCCGACCATATAGAGCGCCGACAGCGACAGAAGGACATCCCGATGTTCGGACTCGGCGACACCAAAGCACCGGCCCCGGCCAAGGCGGACCTGATCCGCGATGTGAGCGAGGCGACCTTCATGAAGGAGGTGGTCGAAGCCAGCCGCGAGGTGCCGGTCATCGTCGATTTCTGGGCCACCTGGTGCGGACCCTGCAAGACGCTGGGGCCGCTGCTGGAAGCCGCCGTGCAGGCCGCCGGCGGCAAGGTCCGGATGGCCAAGGTCGATGTGGACAAGAACCAGATGATCGCGGCGCAGCTCCGTATCCAGTCGATCCCCACGGTCTATGCCTTCTGGCAGGGCCAGCCGGTCGATGGTTTCCAGGGCGCGCTTCCGGCTTCGGACCTGAAGAAATTTGTCGATCGCGTCGCGGCGCTGGCCGGTGACGGCGGCCTCGGCGCGGCGCTGGAGGAGGCCGAGGGCATGCTGGCCGAAGGCGCGGCGGTGGATGCCGCCGAAGTCTTCGCCGCCATCCTGCAGGAAGAGGCGGAGAATGCCGCCGCCTATGGCGGGCTGATCCGCTCCTATCTCGCCATGGGCGAGGTGGACCGCGCCGCCGATTTCGCCGCCGCAGCCCCGGCCAAGATCGCCAAGGCCAAGGAGGTCGAGGCGGCCCGCGCCCAGATCGAGCTGGCGCGCCAGGCGGCTTCGGCCGGCCCGGTGCCGGATCTGCGCCGCAAGGTCGAGGCCAATCCCGCCGACCATCAGGCGCGTTTCGACCTCGCCACCGCGCTGCATGCGCAGGGCAAGGTCGAGGAGGCGGTGGACGAGCTGCTGGATCTGTTCAGTCGCGATCGCGAGTGGAACGACGGCGCAGCCAAGGCCCAGCTTCTCACCATCTTCGAGGCGCTGAAGCCGCAGGACCCGGTGGTGCTCAGAGGCCGGCGCCGGCTTTCGTCGCTGATCTTTGCCTGAACCCAGTCCCGCGCTAACCTGCCCCATGCGGCATATCGATCTTCCCGAGGCGATCGCGGTCTTTCCGCTTCCCGGCGCACTCCTGCTTCCACGGGCGCGGTTGCCGCTGCACATCTTCGAGCCGCGCTATCTGGCGCTGGTCGATGACGTGCTGAAGACCGAGCACCGGCTGATCGGCATGATCCAGCCCCGCGATGCGGCGGGCGGCGGGGAGCGGCTGCGCGCGGTGGGCTGCGCCGGCCGCCTGACCGGCTTCTCCGAAACCGAGGACGGGCGCTACATGATCTCTCTGGCCGGGCTCTCGCGGTTCCGGGTCAGCAGCGAGGTGGCGGGTTTCGCGCCCTACCGTCGCTGCGCCGTGGACTGGACGGCGTTCCCCGGTGACCGCGGTCCGGCCGAGGTCGATCCCGGTCTCGACCGGGAAGTCCTGCTCGACCTGTTGGCCCGGTACTTCGCGTCGCGCAACCTCAGCTCGGACTGGTCGGCGCTGAAGGAGGCGGAGCCGGAACTGCTCATCAATTCCCTGTCGATGCTCTGCCCCTTCACCCCAGAGGACAAGCAGGCGCTGCTGGAGGCGCCCTCGCTGTCAGCCCGGCGCGAAACCCTGGTGACGCTGATCGACTTCGCGCTGCGGGCCGGCAATGGCGATGAGGTGATGCAGTGAGCGAGACGCCCGTCTTCGACCGCCGGATGCTGGAAGCGCTGGTCTGCCCGGTGTCGCATGCGATCCTGACCTGGGATGCGGAGCGCCAGGAGCTGATCTCCCGTGCTGCCAACCTCGCCTATCCGATCCGTGACGGCATCCCGATCATGCTGCCCTCGGAAGCGCGCGACATCGCCTGAGCCTCGCGCCTTCCCCTTGCGCTTTGCGGCAAGTCCCCGGGAAGCCCGCCCTTCAGGGCGCAACGATCTCGATCAGGCACGGCCCCTCGCATTGCCTCACGGCCTCGGCGACCGCCCCGGCCTCGGCCGGGACGGACCGGAAGGGCAGGTCGCAGGCTGCGGCGAAGGGGGCGAGGCGCAGGGGCGAGGGGTCGCAGCCGATCACCGGCGCCCCGACGGCGCGCATGCTGTCGGCGATCTCGCGGAAGCCGGCATTGTTCCAGACCACGAAGCGGATGTTCAGGCCTTCGTCCACCGCAGTCCGCAGCTCGGCGGCGGTGAACTGCAACCCGCCGTCACCGATCAGGCAGATGACCGGCACGCCGGGCGCCGCCAGCGCCGCGCCGATCGCCGCGCCCGGACCATAGCCCAGGGTGCCATAGCCGGTGCAGGACATGAAGAACCGGGACGGCAGGTCGTGGTCGTAGCAGTAGTAGGCGGCATAGGTCAGCTGCGTGCTGTCGCCGGCATGGATCGCGCCCGGGACGGCCTCGCGCATCGCCTCGACGATCGCCAGCATCGGCCGCAGATCTTCCGACAGCTCCGCCCGGGCCGCCATCCTGGCCCCGGCCGCCCGGCCGGCGCCATCGCCGGAGCGCGGCGTCAGGTGCGGCAGGAGCGCGGACAGTACCGCGCCGGCGTCGCCATGGAGCTTTACCGCCGCCGGGTGACGTTCCAGTTCCGCCGCCCCGGTGTCGATGCGGATCATGCCGGAAAGATCCGGCACGCCGCCGTTGACGAAGGCATCATAGTCGGTGGCGCCCAGTTCGGTTCCCACGGCCAGCACCTGGTCGGCGCCGGCGACCAGCCGGCGGATGCTGTCGAAGGAGGCCGTGGCCGGCACGCTCAGCGCGTGGCCATGCATCAGGCCGCGCGCGTTGACGGTCTGCACCACCGGCGCGTCCAGCGCCTCGGCCAGCGCCCTGAGCGGCGCGCCTGCCTGCCTGGCACCGCCCCCGGCGAGGATCACCGGGCGGCGGCACCGCGCCAGACGTGCCACCGCCTCGTCAAGCTCCGCCGCTCCGGGTACCGGCCGGCGCAAAGCTGCCGGCGGCGGCAGCGGCGCGCAGGGCAGCGGCATCACATCGAGCGGCACTTCGATATGGGCCGGGCCCGGCCTGCCGGCGAGCATCGCCGCAAAGGCGCCGTCCAGGGCCGGAGCGAGATCCTCCGGGCGCCCGACATGGAACGAAGGGCAGAGCGCCCGCACCATCGCGGCCTGATCGGGAAGCTCGTGCAGGCAGCCGAGGCCCTTGCCCAAGGTGTCGCGGCGGTTCACGCCCGAGACGACGAGCATCGGCACCGAATCCGCCCGAGCCTGCGCCATGGCGGTCAGGATATTGGTCAGCCCCGGGCCGGTGATGACGAAAGCCACCCCAGGCCTGCCGCTGACCCGGGCATAGCCATCGGCCATGAAGCCGGCGCCCTGCTCGTGCCGGGCCGTGACATGCCGCAGGCCGGAGCCGGCCAGGCCCCGGTAAAGTTCGACCGTATGCACGCCGGGGATGCCGAAGACCACCTCGACCCCGCGCGCGGCGAGACCGGCGACCAGTTCCTGCCCGACCGTCCTCACGGCGCGGCCTCCGCAGCATGCGCGGCGATCCGGTCACAGGCCTCGGCGATCATCTCGTCGGGCTGGGTGAGGCTCAGCCGCAGCCAGCCCGCCAGTGCGGTGCCGAAGCTCTCGCCCGGCATCACCGCCACCCCGCGCCGCTCCAGCAGGCCACGGGCGAAGGCTTCGCCCGACAGGCCCGTCGCCCGCACATCGACCAGGCCGAACATCCCCGCCTCGGGGCGGTGGACGGCCAGACCGTTCACCCCGTCGAGGCGGGCCGCGATCAGCGCCGCGCGGCGGGCGAAGCGCTCCACCATCCCTTCGACCACCGGCGAGCCCTCGCGCACCGCGAGTTCGGTCATGTCGGCGATGAAGGGCTGGTTGCCGAAGAGCATCGTCTCCGACAGCGGCAGGATGCGGGTACAGAACTCCTCCGGTCCGATCAGCCAGCCCGACCGGACCCCCGGCGCGGCATGCGACTTGGAGATCGAGGCGGCGACAACGGTGCGCTCGGCCAGTTCCGGCAGGTCGAGCGGCGAGGCGAAGCGGACATTGGGGAAGACGAGATCCTCATAGACCTCGTCGGAGAGGATCCACAGGTCGTGCTTGCGGGCCAGCGCCCCCAGCGCGGAAAGGTCGTCGCGGCCCAGCACGGCGCCGGTGGGATTGTGCGGGGTGTTGAGGAACAGCACCCGTGTCTCGGGAGTGATCCGGGCGGCGACATCGGCCGGGTCGATGCGGAAACCGCGCCCTGCCCGCAGCGGCACGGCATCCATGCGCGCGCCGGTCGCCGCGATCAGACCCTCGTAGGTGGCATAGGCCGGGTCGCCGACCAGAACCGCATCGCCCGGTCCCACCAGCGCCATCAGCGCCGCATAGAGCGCCGTCTGCGTGCCCGGCAGGCAGACCACGTTCGACGGCCCCAGCGCCAGGCCACGGCGGGCAGCGTAGTGCGCCGCCAGGGCGGCCACCAACCCCGGCTCGCCGCGCCCGTTGGAATAGCCGGTGCGCCCGGCCTCCAGCGCCCGCAGCGCGGCGGCGATCAGGGTCGGGGGCATCGGCACGTCCGGCTCGCCGATCGTCAGCTCGATCACGCTGTGGCCGGCAGCCTTCATCGCCCGCGCCTGCGCGTGCAGCGCCCAGCGCGCCCCGCCCAGCCCGGCAAGCCGCTCCGTCACCGGCGCAAATCTCATCTGCCTGTCTCCAGTTCGATCCCGAGAATCGCGCCCACCGACCGAAGGCCCAGCCGCTCCAGCTCTCCGGCAGCGAAAGCGTCCGGCAGAAGCCCGCCCTCCATCCACAACCCGTCGATCACCGCGTTGCAGGCGATGGCCAGCGGGGCCGCCCGGGCGGGGTCCTCGAAGCCGGGCATGGCCATGATCAGGTCCTGCAACTGGTCGCGGTAGCGCAGATAGGTCGCGTGGTGGATCGCCCGCATCTCCTCGTCATGACGGACGAGGTTGATGAAACCGGCCCAGAGGCTGATCCTCCCGGGTTCCAGCACCGGCGGGCGGAAGGACGCGGCGACATAGGCGGCGAGCCGCGACCGGGCATCGCCCCCGGCGCTGTCCGCCGCCTCCAGGCTGAGATCGGTCAGCCGGCCCATCAGCCCGGAGAAGGCCGCGCGGGTCAGGTCTTCCTTGCTGGCGAAGTAATGCCCGACCAGCCCGGCGGTCACCCCGGCGCGCTCGGCGATGGCGCGCGTGGTGGCCGCACCGATCCCGCCCTCGGAGACAAGCTCCAGGGTGGCGGAAATCAGCGCCTCGCGCCGCCGCTCCTCGCCCTCACGACGGAACTTCCGCCTGTCGCCGGTCATTTTGTCAGACTGACCCAGAATTATACACTTGCACAACAGCGTTTCGATCGACTTACTCTGTGCTGGAACGGCAGGGAAGACGCATGGACGCAAAGTCGGACCCGCAGGCAGACCACAGGCCGGAGGCAATCCGGGTCGAGGCGCTGCGAAAATCCTTCGGTACACTCGAAGTCCTCAAGGGTGTGAACCTCCGGGCCCGCGAGGGCGATGTGGTGGCGATCATCGGTGGTTCGGGTTCCGGAAAATCGACGATGCTGCGCTGCATCAACTTCCTCGAAACCCCCTCCGGCGGCCGGATCGTCATCGGCGGCGAGGAGGTGCGGATGCGCCCCACCGGCGAATGCGCCGACCGCCGGCAGATCGAGCGCCTGCGCCAGCGCCTTGGCATGGTGTTCCAGCAGTTCAACCTCTGGTCGCACATGACGGTGATGGGGAACCTGATCGAGGTCCCCGTCCATGTCCTGGGCGTGCCGAAGGCCGAGGCGATGGCGCGGGCCCGCAAGGTGCTTGAGCGCGTCGGCCTCGCCGCCAAGGCCGATGTCTATCCGGCCTTCCTTTCCGGCGGCCAGCAGCAGCGGGTGGCCATCGCCCGGGCGCTGTGCGTCGAACCCTCCGCCATGCTCTTCGACGAGCCGACCTCGGCGCTCGACCCCGAACTGGTGGGCGAGGTGCTGCAGGTGATCCGCGGCCTGGCCGAGGAAGGCCGCACGATGATCCTCGTCACCCACGAGATGAAGTTTGCCCGCGAGGTGGCCAGCCATGTCATCTTCCTCGCCAATGGCGTGATCGAGGAGGAAGGGCCGCCCGATGCGGTCTTCGGCGCCCCGAAGTCGGAGCGCCTCAAGCAGTTCTTGAAGTCCGTCGGCTGAATCGGCGGACACCAGACAGGGAGTATGTCGATGAAAAGGTTCCTTGTTGCGGCGACTGCCGCACTTGCGCTGGCCGGGGCCGCCACCGCTGATCCGGTCAAGATCGGCATTGCCAGCGAGCCCTATCCGCCCTTCTCTTCGCCCGATGCCTCGGGCAACTGGGTGGGCTGGGAGATCGACATCATCAACGCCCTCTGCAAGGCCGCCGAAATGGAATGCGTCATCACCCCGGTCGCCTGGGAGGGGATCATCCCCTCGCTGACCGGCGGGCAGATCGACGCCATCATGGCTTCGATGTCGATCACCGACGAGCGCATGCAGACGATCGACTTCTCGGACAAGTACTACAACACGCCCACGGTCGTCGTCGCCGCCAAGGGCTCGGGCCTGACCCCCGACAATGCCGGTCTGACCGGTAAGATCATCGGCGTGCAGATCTCGACAATCCACGAGGCCTATGCCCAGGCGCATTTCCCCGATGCGGCGGAGATCAAGACCTACCAGACCACGGATGAGGGCTTCCAGGATCTCGCCGCCGGCCGGATCGACGCCTCCCAGGCCGACAGCATCGCCATCGACGCCTTCCTCGCGTCGGATGTTGGCAAGGCCTGCTGCGAAGCGATCGGCGCGGTGGAGGACGATCCGGCGATTCTCGGCAAGGGCGTGGGCGTCGGACTGCGCAAGGGCGACGAGGAACTGAAGGCCAAGTTCAACGCCGCCATCGCCAAGATCCGGGAGGACGGCACCTACGACGCGATCACCAAGAACTACTTCGCCTCCTCGATCTACGGCGACTGATCTCCGGTGGTTCCGGCCTTCGCCCTCGCCGCCGCTTCGGCCACGGAGCTTCTGGCCTGGTCGCCCCCCGGATGGGGGGCGACACTTGTGGTCGGCCTCGGCAACACCATCCTGATCGCGCTCGGCGCCTACGGGCTGGGGCTGGCCCTGGGGATCATGGGCGCCTTCGGCAAGCTTTACGGCGGGCCGATCACCAAGGACCTGCTGGGCGTCTATACCACGCTGGTGCGGGCGGTGCCGGAGCTGGTGCTGCTCTTGCTCATCACCTTCGCCGCCAAGGATGCGATCAACGCCGTTCTTGCGTCCTGGGGATTCGAGAAGATCGACTTCTCCGGCGTCACGGCGGGCATCCTCGTCCTTGGCGTCGTTCAGGGCGCCTATTCGACCGAGGTCTTGCGCGGCGCCATCCTGTCGGTGCCTGCCGGCCTGATCGAGGCCGGCCGCGCCATGGGCATGTCGCCCGTCCGCATTGCCCGGCGCATCACCCTGCCGCTGGCAATGTCCTCGGCTGTTCCCGGCCTGGCAAACCTGTGGCTGAACGTGACCAAGGACACGGCGCTGCTGGCGGTCATCGGCTTCATCGAACTGACCAAGGCCACCTCGCTGGCGGCGGCGACGACAAAGGCCTTTCTTACCTTCTACCTGGCGGCCGGCCTGCTTTACCTGCTGCTGTCGATGGTCTCGGTCGTGATCTTCGGACGGATCGAGAAATGGGCCCGCAAGGGGCAGCGGCCGCTGCAGGGGGGCTCGGTGTGACGGCGTTCCTGCGGCCCCATCGCATCGTCCTGCTCGCCATCGGCCTCGGCCTTGTCCTGTGGTGCGCCCTGGCGCTCAACTGGTCCTGGCTCGCCGAGCCGAAGTATCTGAAACTCCTGCCCGTCGCCATCTGGCGGACGGTCTGGCTGACGGTCGTCACGATGGTCCTCGGCATGGCGCTGGCGATCCCGCTCGGCCTCGCCCAGGCGGTGGGCCCCTGGTATCTGGCGACCCCGGCGCGCATCTATTGCTCGATCATCCGGGGAACGCCGATCCTCTTGCAGCTCTGGCTGCTCTACTACGGTCTGGGTTCGCTCTTCCCGCAGTTCCCCTGGATCAAGGACAGCTGGATGTGGCCCTACCTGCGGCAGGCGTGGCCCTATGCCGTGCTGGCGCTCACCATGTCCGTCGCGGGTTACGAGGGCGAGGTGATGCGCGGTGCCTTCCGGGGCGTGCCGCATGGGCAGCTTGAGGCGGCCAAGGCCATGGGCATCCCGCGCTTCACCACCTTCCGCCGAATCTGGCTGCCCCAGGCCCTTCACCGCGTGTTGCCGACGATCGGTGGCGAGACGGTGCTGCAGATGAAGACGACGCCGCTGGTCGCCACCATCACCGTCGTGGACGTCTATTCGCTGGCCAAGCGGGTGACGCAGGACACGTTCATCGTCTATGAACCGCTGCTGCTGCTGGCGCTGGTCTATATGATCCTCGCCGGGCTGATCGTGCTGCTTTTCCGCTGGTTCGAGAGCCTGTTCCCGACGCGGACGGCCTGATCCGGGTCACGGCGGCGGGGGCAGGCGGGCCACGTCCTTGTGGATGATCACATCGGTCTGCGGATAGGCCGCAAGGATCGCCCGGCGCAACCCGGCGCCAATGGCATGGGCCTCGCGCAGCGGCTGGTCGCCGTCCAGCTCGATATGGAGGTTGACGAAGACCCGCCGGCCGGCCGTGCGGGTCTTGAGGTCGTGGAAGCCGTGGACCCCGGGCCAGGTGCGGGCGATGGCGGCAATGCCCTCGATGATCGCGGGATCGGCCCTGCGGTCCATCAGCGCGTCCCAGGCGCCCCGCCCGACCCGCAGCGCGGCGACCGCCAGAACCAGCGCCGCGCCCAGCGCCACCACCGCATCGACCTTGGGCAGCCCGAGCTTGGCCGAGGCCCAGAGCGACAGGATGGCGCCAAGGTTCGGCACGAGATCGGAGAGGTAGTGCAGCCGGTCCGCGAGGACCACCCGGTTGCCGGTCGCCCGTGCCACCCGCCCCTGCCAGAAGACAAGCCCCAGCGTCAGCAGGATCGAGACGGTCATCACCGCGATTCCGGTGCCTTCCGCCGCCAGGCTCGGGGGGCTGTCCGAGACCAGCCGCAACATCGCCGCCCAGCCGATCACCCCGGCGGCGATCATCAGGAACACCGCCTGGCCCAGCGTCGCGAGATCCTCGGCCGAGGTGTGGCCGAAGGCATGGTCCTCGTCGGCGGGCTTGGCGGCATAGAGGATCGCCGCCATCACCCCCAGCGACACCGCGAGGTCCATCGCCGAATCGGCCAGCGAGGCCGCCACCGAAAGCGCCGAGGTCGCCTCCAGCGCCCAGAGCTTCAGCCCCACCAGCACCAGCGACACCGCCACCGAGGCGATGGAGGCGCTGAGGTCGAGGCGGAGGCCGGGGGCGGAGGTCATCGAAGGATTTATGACCGCCGGAGGGGAAAGGAAAAGGCCTTCGACGCGCTCAGGCTCCGGGAAGGCTCCTGACGATCCAATCGGCGGTCATCAGGTCGAGATGCGCCCCGCCGCCATTCTTGGCGATGGTGATCTCCCCTGCCGAGCGACGGGCGAACAGCGCCGGATCGTCGTAGAAGTCTGCCACCACATCCGCCTCGGCGATCGCACCCGAGGCGAGGGGGGCCATCAACTCGCCAATATGGTGGAGCGTGGTGGCGCGGGCATCGACGAAGATCCGGGCGCGGGCCATGGCGGCGTCGTCCACCTCGCGCATCGCCGGGGTATAGGCGCCGATCAGGTCGAGGTGCTGGCCGGGCCGCAGCCATTCGCCCCGGATCAGCGGCGCGGTCGCCATGGTGGCGGTGCAGATGATGTCCGCCTCAGCGACCGCGCCCGCAAGGTCGGAGACCGTTTCCGCGCCGTCGAGCCGCGCGCGCGCCGGATCGCGGCCCCAGACGGCAAAGCTCGCCTGCGGAAAGACCGAGGCATAGGCGGCGCGCATCGAGCGGGCCACGGTGCCGGCGCCGACAAGCAGGATGCGGCGGCTGTCGGGGCGGGCGAGGCGCTTCGCCGCGAGCAGGCTGTCGCCGGCGGTCTTCCACCGCGTCACCAGATGGAAATCGACCACGCCGCGCAGGATGCCGGTGCGGTCGTCGTAGAGCGTCACCGCGCCGTTGACGGTGGGCAGGCCTGCGGCGGCATTGCCGGGATGGATGGTGGCGCATTTGACCAGCGCCCCCAGCCCGTCGATCCAGGCGGCGCGGTTCAGCAGCGTATCCCGCCCCCGGTAGAGAAGCGTGTCGCCGATCTCGGCCCGGGGCAGGCGGTGGCCGGCCTCCAGCGCGGCGGTGATCCCCGCCCAAGAGAGATGCGCCTCGGCTTCCGGCCCGACGATGGCGAATGTCATGCCGCCTCCTCCACGCTCAGCAGTCCCTCGGCCACCAGTCGGGCGGCCCAGGCGTCCGGTCCGTCGAACAGATGCGTGCCCCAGCCGCGCGCCGCCGCTGCCGTGACATTCTCCGCCCGGTCGTCGGTGAAGAGAAGTGCCCCCGGCGCAAGGCCGCAATCGGCCTCCACCGCCGCATAGATCGCCGCATCCGGCTTGGCGCAGCCCATGCGGCCCGAGACATAGGCGCGGTCGAATTCGCCCAGCACCGGCACGCGGGCCTGCGCATGGACGAAGACCTCCGCCCCGATGTTGGACAGCGCGAAGACCGCCACTCCCCGGCGCCGCAGCGCCCTGAGCGAGCGGATCGAGCGTTCGATCGAAGGGCTGGCGAGTTCGTCCCAGCGGTCGTGCCACCAACGGATTTCCCGCGCCCAGGCGGGATGCTGCTCCGCCCAGCCCTCGACCGTGGCCCGGAACGGCGCGCCACGATCCACCGCATCGTTCATGGCATGCAGATCGACCTCGGCGAACAGGCGCGCCCGCGCCCCCGGACCGATCTCGCGGTCGAAGAACCGCTCCGGCTGCCAGGCGATCAGGACATTGCCGATGTCGAAGACAACGGCGGCAAAGGTCACTTCTCTTCTCCCGTGGTGTGACCTCCGCCCCGCAGGGCCTCGCGCCAGACGGTGGCCAGCCCTGCGCCGCAGATAAGGGCGATCCCCACGACGGCCGTGCTGTCCGGCCAGTTTCCGAAGACGTGGATCCCCCAGAAGATCGCGAAGGGAATCGCCACATACTCGAACGGCGCGATCAGCGAGGCTTCGCCGAGCTTGTAGGCCTGTCCGATCAGGAGGCCGCCGATGGTGGAACCCAGCCCGGTCGCGCACATGATCAGGAAGTCCCCCGCCGGCGGCCAGACCCAATGGCGGGTAAGGAAGGCGAGGCTGGGATCGGCGCTGCCGGCGAAACGGCCGTTGCCGAAGATCAGGCCCATCGTCAGGCTGAAGAGGACAAAGCTCAGCTGGACATAGAAGATCATCGTCACCGCATGCTCCCGCCCGCCCATCCGCCGCGTCATGATATGCATGAAGGCATAGGCGAGTGCCGACAGCGTCGGCAGCAGATAGGCCCAGGTGAAGACGCCCTGACCGGGTCGCATCATCACCGCCACCCCGATGAGCCCGACGAAGACCGCCGCCCAACGCCAGGGCCCGACGCGCTCGCCCAGGAGCGGGACCGAGAGCGCGGTGACCATCAGCGGCGCGACGAAGAAGATCGTCACCGCATCGGCCAGCGACATCGCCGCAAGCCCGGTGAAATAGCAGATGTTGGACGTGACGACGCAGATTCCGCGCAGCGCGTGCTTGCCGGGCTGGGAGGTGCGGAGGCGCGACAGGCCGCCGGAGAGCGGGAGGAGCACCGTAAACAGGATGACGAGCCCGACGGTCGAGCGGGTCAGGATCACCTGATGCAGCGCATAACTGCCCGACAGGAACTTGATCGACATGTCGTTGACCGAAAACGCGGCCGAGGCGGCGACGGCGCAGGCCATGCCGAGCAGCCGCAGGCGGCGTGTCTCGGGAAGGTCGGAAAAGGCGGTCATGGGCCGGAACAGACCAGCGCCCGCCGACCCTGTCTTGCGCGCCCGCGACACGGGTGTGGCGCAGGCCGACTCCGCCTCCGTCAGTTCAGGCTGAACTGCACCTCGTAGTGCCCGCCGTGGAACTCGCCGAAAAGATCGGGAAGATCGGGGTGGGTCACCGGCTCGCCGGTGTCGTCGGGCACCAGGTTCTGCTCGGAGACATAGGCGACGTAATAGCTTTCGTCGTTCTCGGCGAGCAGGTGATAGAAGGGCTGGTCCTTGCGCGGACGGACATCCTCGGGGATGCGCTCGTACCATTCCTCGGTATTGCCGAATTCGGCATCCACGTCGAAGACGACACCACGAAACGGGTGCTTGCGATGTCGCAGCACCTGTCCGATGTGATACTTGGCCTGGGCCGATAGCATCAGATTGTGCCCCCCATTGTCGGTAAGTAATCCCTACCTCCGGCGCTTGTCCACTGCGCCATCTGCTCCCCGGAGAAACAGATTGTGAACCTTGTCCAGACAGTTGCGGGTGTCGCCGCGCCGGTTGCGCTGCTCGCGCTGATGGGATGGACCTGGGCGCGCCTGGGTTTCGACTATCCGCTGGAGTTCGTCACCCGCCTGTCGATGTCGCTGGCGGTGCCCTGCCTGATGTTCACCGGCCTGATGAAATCGACGGTCGCGCCGCAGGCGCTGACGCAGATTCTGATAGGATCCGTCATGGCTTACGCCGCCGTCACCCTGGTCTTCTGGGGGCTCGTCACGCTGTGGGGCCTCGACCGCCGGACCTATCTCGGCCCGGCGATCTTTGGCAACACGGGCAACCTCGGCCTGCCGCTGGCGCTTTTTGCCTTTGGTGACACCGGGTTGCAGCTGGCCATCGTCGTTTTCGCGGTGATGGCGGTGTGGAGTTTTACCTTCGGGGTCTGGCTGGTCTCCGGCGGCGGCTCGCCCCTTCGGGTGCTGCGGGAGCCGGTGGTCGGCGCGACACTTCTCGGGGCGCTTTTCCTCTGGCAGGGCTGGCACACGCCGGAATGGCTTACCCGATCGCTCGATCTGGTGGCGCAGCTGGCGATTCCCCTGATGCTGATCACCCTCGGCGTGGCCATGGCGCGGCTGCCGGCCGGCCGTCTCGGCCGGGCCTTCGTGCTTTCGGCCGCGCGCACGGTGGTGGGCCTGTGCGTCGCCTTTGCCATCGCCTTCGCCCTGCGGCTGGAGCCCGTCGCGGCCGCTGTCCTGATCCTTCAGGTGACGACGCCGGTCGCCGTCACCTCCTACATGCTCGCGGCCAAATATGGTGCGGAGGCCGAGGCGGTTGCCGGTCTGGTCGTGGCCTCGACTGCGCTTTCGGTGGTAAGCCTGCCGCTCACTCTCGCATTTCTGATCTGAGCGGGGCCGTCCGGGATTCCCCGGGCAGCCACAATGCCCTATAAGGCTTGGAAAAAGAACCCGAGGGGCAGATGAGCAGAACCTTCCGGGCGGCGATCCTCCTGCTGTTCCTCGCCTCCTGCGGGGGCGGCAACTTTTCGGCGCCGCGCAACCTCGACGATGCCTGCGCGCTGGCGTCGGAGCGCCCGCAATATGTTCGCGCCATGCGGGCGACGGAACGCAAATGGGGCGTGCCGGTCGCCGTCCTGATGGCGATGATCCACCAGGAATCGCGATTCGTCGGCAACGCCCGCACCCCGCACCAGTTCTGGCTGGGCGTGATCCCCATGGGGCGGATGTCCTCGGCCTATGGCTATTCCCAGGCGCTGGACGGCACCTGGGAGGAGTACCAGAAGGCCGAACGCCGGCGCAGCGCCCGGCGCGACCGGATCGAGGATGCCACCGATTTCATGGGCTGGTACATCAACGAGACCGAGGTGAAGCTCGGCATCCCCAAGACCGACGCGCGCAACCAGTACCTGGCCTATCACGAGGGCCGCAACGGCTATGCCGCCGGCAGCTACGAGGCCAAGCCCTGGCTGCTGGATGTATCCGCTGCCGTGCAGTCACGCGCCGAGCTCTATGCGGCCCAGCTCGCCACCTGCCGCTAAACCTTTCAGAGGCCGCGCTTTTCCATCTCTCCGACGATGGAGAACAGCGAGGTGGGGTAGCTGGCGCCCCGGGTGAGTTCGCCGAGGATCACCGTGGTTTCGCCGCCCTGGTCGTCGCGGATCACCCATTGGCGCAGAGCCACCGGATCGGCGGTGAAGACCAGTTCGATCGAGCCGTATTCGGGGTTCTCGGGGTCCTGCGCCCTGACCCTGGTGGTTGCGCCGTCCTGCGTATGGCCGACGACCATCTTTGCCTTTCCCAGATCCACCCGCGCGGCGAGGATCAGGTTCAGCGGCGTGCGCTTGAGCGGGTACTGCTCGGGCGGCTGGTTCGACTTCGGATCGAAAATCGCGACATTTCCGGCGCTTGCCAGCACGAGCGTGTCGTCCGGCGGCGCATATTCGAACCGCACCCGCCCCGGGCGCTGGATATAGACCACGCCGGTCGAGACGGTGCCGTCGCTGTTGATCTGGGTGAATTCCGCCTGCGCGGTCTTGATCCCGTTGAGATAGGCCGAGAGGTCCCTGAGCGGGATCGGTCCGGCAAGCGCGGGCAGGCCGGCCATCAGCAGGGCGGCCGGGGCGAGAAGGAGGCTGCGGCGGTTCATCGCCCGGATATAGGCGCTTGCGGGGGGGAGGGGAATCCCCGGCCCCATCACGGGGCGGAGAGGCGCCTGTCTGGCGGCCGTCCTGCCCCTTTCCCGCGCGCGTCGGTCTTCCGTCCCGACAGGGGGCGCGGTGCGATAACCGCGCGGAAAGCGTGGGCGGGCAAGCTTCCGCCGTCCGATGGAGAGCCGACATGCCCGCTGCCGCCGCCGCCCCCCGCCTCAAGCCCGCCGCTCACTACCACTTCCTCGCCGAGACGCTGCGGACGCTGGAGGGCGCGGTGCGGCACGGGTTTGAGGGCGGGCATTTCATCCCCGAGGACTGGGCGGCGCTGGCGCTGGAGGAGCCTGTCCCGGCCAAGGAGAAGCTGACCCTGCGGGTGGACGCGGATGTGCTGCGCTTCTTCCGGCTGATGGGCCAGGGCTATCTGACGCAGATGAACCGGGTGCTGCGCGCCTTCATGCATGCGCGGCTGTCCGGGGTGGTGAAGGGGCCCGAGGAGGTGGACCATGGGCCGACGCCGGGCGAGCGTTATGTGATGCAGGCGCACGCACTGACCGTGGCCATGGCCCGTACCAACCTGCGGATGGCCGCCGGCATGGATTGCCGCGCCGAGGAACTGGAGCAGCAACGCGCGCTTCTGGCGCTCGACCGGCTGGCCGACGAGATCGGCCTGCCGCAGGAGGACAGGCTGAGATCCGCGCCGCCGGAGAGCCGCCCGCCGCTGCGCGGCCGGCCCGGCGCTACTTGATCCCCAACGCATCAAGCTGCCGCCACAACGCATCGGTCGTTTTGCGCACGCTCTGGAACCCCTTGCGCAGCTCGGGGGACAGGGTCCGGTCCTTCAGCTTGTCGTCGGCCTTCTTCCACAGTTTCGAGATCGCCTTCTTCGTCGGCTTCCCGGTGGCTTCCAGCCGCTTCGCCCGGCTTTCGAAACTCTGAAGCAGGGGTTGCATCTGCTGCAGGAGTTTCTGCACCTCCTGATCCTCGATCTTGACGCCACCGCCCGTGACCAGTGCGTCCAGATCGATCTTGAACAATGTCACGCGATCCTCCTGCCGCTACTTGATCCCGAGCGCATCAAGGTTCCGCCACAGGTCGTCAAAGGCCTTGCGGATGTCCTGAAGCTGGCTCTTGGACGAGCCGGAGATGTTCTTGTCCTTCAGCTTCTGATCGACAGTCTTCCAGCAGCCGGAAATGAACTTCTTCAGGTTCTTCGCATCTTTCGTCAGCGCATCCACATCGCCCTGAAACTTGATGGCCTGCTTCAGGCAAAAGGACAGCAGATGCGCCGCTTCCTCGTCGGCCTGGACCTGCTTGGCCGCCCGCTCGATCGCATCCGTGTCAATCTTGAAAATTGTCATGATCTTATCCGGGCCGGGGTCGCGTGGTCAGGCTAGCGCAAGTCCAGAGGTCTGCATAGCAGGGCCGTTCCGCGCGCCGGGCGCGCATGTATGGGGCCTGCCGTTGCGGCCGCGAAGCCGAGGCCAAATCGCTCCCTGCAGCAAAGCCCGGGGGCGGAAGGCGACCGATGCGCCGTCACATCGCCTTGCGCAGCGCCTTGATCTCGCCGGAGAGGGTGGACAGCGACTTGCGCATCTTCTCCAGCTCCTTCTTCTGGTCGGCGGGGGTGTTCTTGTCCTTCAGCTTCTCGTCGCAGTGCTTGACCGCCTCGTCCACCGGCTTGCCGACGTTCAAGGCTGCAGAGGCCACGCCGGACAAGGCGCTGCTCAGGTCCTTGAGCGGCGCCTTTATCTCGCGCAGGGTCATCTCCAGCTCGCGGTCCTTGAGCGGCGACTTGGCGGTGCCGACCAACGAGTCGATGTCGATATCGTAGATCATCATGGCGTCGTTCCTTTGCTGGGCGGCCGGGGCCTGCGCCTGCCTTAGACCCGCCGCATGGGGCGGCGTCGCGACAGCCGGTCCGCCACGGTGCGCGCGTTCTCCGGCTGCGGCATCCTTGGGCTTTCCCGGGGGTGCCGCGCGTGCCGGACGAATGGGTCGGATCATGGCAGCCGCCGGGAGGCTGGGAAAGAGCGATGTCAGCCAGCGGGGCGATGGTCAGGCCGGCCCGGGCTGTCCTATGATCGGGCCGGCAACGCGTTCGGGGATGGTTCGCATGTCGCTCGTGCAAAGGATCGCCAGAGCCCTGGTCTCGGCCGAAAGGTTCGCGGCGATGGAGAAGGAGACCCGCAACTGGGTGGTCGAATGCTGCACCTGCGGGTGCCAGCGCGACCTCTGGGACCTGGGCGGGATCAAGTACAAGGCCCGTGGGACGTCCTATACTTTCGGCCGGTGCCCGGATTGCCGGAAGAGCCGCCGGCTGAAGGTCTATGACAAGACCAAGGTGCCGCCGGCGGGCTGAGCGGCCGGGGGCCTTCGCCTACCTCTCCTCGACCAATATCTCCCGCTTGCCGACGTGGTTGGCGCGGGTGACGATGCCCTGCTCTTCCATCTGCTCCACCAGCCGGGCGGCCTTGTTGTAGCCGATGCCGAGCTTGCGCTGGATGTAGCTTGTCGAGCACTTGCGGTCGCGGGCGACGATGGCCACCGCCTGGTCATAGAGCTGGTCGTCGGAGGCGTCGCCGGTCAGGCCCAGCACCATGTCGATGTCGGAGGCGGCGTCCTCGTCCGGCCCCTCGACCACGCCGGACATATAGGCGGGCGGGCCGAAGCTCTTGAGGTGGCGGACCACTTCCTCAACCTCCTCGTCACTGACGAAGGGCCCGTGGACGCGGGTGATCTTCGAGCCGCCGGCCATGTAGAGCATGTCGCCCTGGCCGAGGAGCTGCTCGGCCCCCTGTTCGCCGAGGATGGTCCGCGAGTCGATCTTGGACGTCACCTGGAAGGAGATGCGGGTGGGGAAGTTGGCCTTGATCGTGCCGGTGATGACATCGACCGAAGGCCGTTGCGTCGCCATGATCAGGTGGATGCCGGAGGCGCGGGCCATCTGGGCCAGTCGCTGGATGCAGGCCTCGATCTCCTTGCCGGCGACCATCATCAGATCGGCCATCTCATCGACGATCACCACGATATAGGGGATGGCGACCGGCATATCCTCCTCGGTCTCGAAGACCGGATCGCCGGTATCCTCGTCGAAGCCGGTCTGGATGGTGCGCTTGAACATCTCGCCCCTGGCCAGCGCCTCGCGGACGCGGCCGTTGTAGCCCTCGATGTTGCGCACCCCCATCTTGGACATGCGGCGGTAGCGCTCCTCCATCTCGCCCACCACCCATTTCAGCGCCACGACCGCCTTCTTCGGGTCGGTGACGACGGGGGAAAGGAGATGCGGGATGCCGTCATAGACGCTGAGTTCCAGCATCTTGGGGTCGATCATGATCAGCCGGCACTCCTCGGGCGTGAGCTTGTAGAGGAGCGACAGGATCATGGTATTGATCGCCACCGACTTGCCCGAGCCGGTGGTGCCGGCGATCAGCAGGTGGGGCATCTTGGCGAGGTTGGCCACCACGGACTCGCCGGCGATGTCCTTGCCCAGCGCCAGCGCCAGGCGCATCTGCGCGTCGCCGAAATCGCGGGCGGAGAGGATCTCGCGCAGCACCACCTTCTCGCGGGTGGCATTGGGCAGCTCGATGCCGATGACCGAGCGGCCCGGGACCGTGGAGACGCGGGCGGAGAGCGCCGACATCGAACGGGCGATGTCGTCGGCCAGGCCGATGACGCGCGAGGCCTTGAGGCCGGGCGCCGGTTCCAGTTCGTAGAGCGTGACCACCGGGCCGGGGCGGACGGAGACGATCTCGCCCTTGACGCCATAGTCGTCGAGCACTGTCTCCAGCATCCGCGCGTTCTCTTCCAGCGCCTCGGTGGACAGCGTGTGGCGCTTGACCGTGGCGGGGCTGGCGAGCAGGCCGAGCGGCGGCAGTTCGAAGGCGGGGGCGCTGCCGTCGAAGTTCAGGCTGGGCTGCGCCTCGGCCAGGGCCTGGCGCGAGGGGGCGGGGGCTTTCTTCGTATTCGCCTGGATGACGCGGCGGGCCTCCGGCTCGGCCCGGGGCGGCAGGGGATCGGGGAAGCCGTCGAGCGTATCGAGATCCGGTGCGTCGGCGTCGAAGACCTCGTTGCCGAGAAAGACCTCGTCAAGATCCTCCTCTGTCGCCGGAAGCGGCTGGCGGGCGGTGACCGGCGGTTCGGTGCGCGGACCGATGCGCAGGGTGGCGGGGCGGTTCAGCGGGGGCTCGCGGCGCGGCGCCGCATCGGGCCCGGGCATGGCGCCACGGCTGCGGATGACATCGGCGATCCGGGCGCGCAGGCGCTCGTCGGGGCCGGCCTCGGCCGCGGCGGCAAGCGGCGCCGCGCTTGCGGCGGCGGGTCGGATCAGCCCGGGCAGGCGGGAGAGCAGGCCGGGGCGCGTGGCGGGCTCGGACGGTTCGGCGGTGCGCGGGCTGGCACGCAACGCGGCGGGACGGCCGAACCCGGGTTCGGGACGAAGCTCCTCGGCGGCGGCGGCGGCTTCGCGCCGGGCAATCCTGCGGTCCTGCAGCGCGGCGGCGGCGCGGACGGCGCCCTGGGCCGCTCCGGCGGCGCCATGGCCGAGAAGGCTGCGCAGCCGGGCATAGGTGACGATGACCGAGACGGTCAGGAACCGGGCGATCGCTGCCAGCTCCACGCGGGTGAAGCCGCAGACATAGAGCATCCCGGCGATGAAGGCGGCACCGAAGGCCAGCGACAGCAGCTTCAGCCCCAGGCCGGGGCCGAGCGGCAGGACCGTGAGCACGGCGCCGAGGACGGTATCGCCGAAAAGTCCGCCCAGGCCGACCGCCGGATGCGGCCAGTCGGGACCCGGCACATGGGTGGCGGCAAAGACCGAACCCAGAGCCAGGGCGATGACGGCGAAGACGGTGCGCGACGAGGCGCGCTCGGCACCGCGATGGGTCAGGCAGCGCCCGCCCCAGATGCCGATCACCACCGGGATGCCCCAGGCGCCGAGCCCGCCGATGACCAGAAGCGTCGAGGCGCCCGAGGCGCCGATCCGGCCCATCCAGTTCATCACCGGGCCGTCGGTGGCGACCATCCAGCCCGGGTCCTGCGGCGTGTAGCTCCACAGGGCCAGCACGAAGGCCAGCGCCAGGCCGATGAGCCCGAGACCGAGAAGTTCCTGCCCGCGCCGTTCGAGCATCACCTGCGTTCCCTGGTCGATCAGGGGATCGCGGCTGCGCGTCTGGTAGGAAGCCATGCCTTCACCTCACCTCAAGAGACAGTCGCGGAGGAGCGTCAGTCCGCGCTGCGTGTCGTCTTCGGATGCGACCAGCGCCACCCGGATATATCCCTTGCCGGGGTTCCCGCCTGCGGCGTCGCGGGCCAGATAGGCGCCGGGCAGGACCCGGACCCCGGTCTCGCGCCACAGGCGCAGGGCGGCGGCCTCGCCATCCTCCACCGGCAGCCAGAGGAAGAACCCCCCCTGCGGCAGGGCAAAGCCCTGGAGCCCGGCGAAGATCCGCCCCGCAGCCGCGAACTTGGCCTGGTAGAGCGCCCGCGAGGCGTCCACATGCGCCTCGTCGGCCCAGGCCGCCTCGGCCACCTTTTGCAGCGGCAGGGGCAGCGGCGCCCCGGCAAAGGCACGCAGCTTGCGGATCGCGGCAATCGCGACGGGGCCGCCGGCAACGAAGCCCGAGCGCAGGCCCGGCAGGTTGGAGCGCTTGGAGAGCGAATGGAAGGCCGCGACCCGTTCGGGATCGGCGCCCGTCGCCTCGGCGACGGCCAGCACGCCGGGCGGCGCGGCTTCGGTCCAGATCTCGGAATAACATTCGTCGGCGAAGACGCGGAAATCGTGCTTCTCGGCCAGGGCCAGCAGATCGGCCCAGTGTTCGCGCGAGGCGACCGCGCCCTGCGGATTGGCCGGCGAGCAGAGGAAGGCCGCGACGGTGCGGTCAAGCACCTCGGCCGGCAGGGCGGCGTAGTCGGGAAGGAAGCCGGTGGAGGCGGTCGCCGGCACATAGACCGGCTCCGCCCCCACCGCGAGCGCCCCCAGCGCATAGGCTTGATAGAAAGGGTTGGGGATCAGCACCGCCGGCCGCCGGCCGCGCTTCTCCTCCGGGATCAGCGCCACGGCAGCGTTGTAGAGTCCCTCGCGGGTGCCGTTCAGCGCCATCAGCCGCTCCGGCCCGACCGCGACGCCATAACGGCGGGCCAGCCAGGCGGAGATTGCCGCCAGCAGCTCCGGCGTGCCGTCATTGGGCGGATAGCGGTTGAAGCCCTGGAGGCTGGCCGCCAGCACCGGCCCGACGAAATCGGGCATCGGATGCTTGGGCTCGCCAATGGTCATGTCGATGCCGGGGCCGCCCGGTCCATGGGCGTCCAGCAGCTTCCGCAGGCGCGGAAACGCATAGTCGGGCAGGCCCTGGAACCGCAGGGGTGTTTGCATCGCGCCTCAACATCCGGGGTCGTGACGCCCCGGTTGGCGCTCACGATAGCGTCAGCCTCCGTGCCGGTCCAGAAAAAGCCTGCGCCGGCACGGGCTTGGGGCCAAGGAATGTGGCATTTGGGTCGGGCGGGGAGGCGTGGCCACGATGCACGCGCGTTCCCGGCGGAAAGCCCGATGGACCGTGGCGCTCCGGCAGTGCTAGGCTCTGCGATATTGAACGATGGCGTGGAGGTCAAAATGCATTTCCGAGCAATACAATCTTCCTGTGTGTGCACTGCCGCCCTGTTCTTCCTCACGGCGCAAGCCGCCATCGCGCAGGAGACATTCTGGATTGCCAATGACTGCAAGATCGGCGCTCTCGATATCCGAGAGATAAACTCGAATGGAGCAAGGACCTGGACACAGTGCCAGAATGTCTGCCTTCAGTCGGCGCGTCTCTTGCAGGATCCGAACCGCTGCACTGGATTCACCTTTGACGGAAGCAGGGGTATCCTCGCGCCTCCGGTCGTCAACCGGCGTGGGGTGGTCTGGCAGCCGTGCCAGCTGCATCGCGGGTCCATTCCCATGGGTTCGGGCCGTCCGGCACCCGCGCCGGGATATGTGGCCGGGACAGTCGTGGACCTGTCGGCCTGGGATCCGTCCCGCCCGGTCGAGTCACTGGACAAGGACTGTGATTGGCTTTCAACACCCGAGTACCATATCTTCAGGCGAGACCCGCCAGGGATCGCTCCGAACGGACTGGCGCCATCCGAATAGACCTCCCGACTTATGCCCGGCGCCACCAATGCGGGTGACGAACGCCCGTATTCCCGTCAGCGCGCGGCGGCCATGACCCGGGTGCCCGGGCGGTGTGTGCCAGCATGCACCCTACCGCCCGTCCGGAAGCGTCAGGCCAGCGCCGCCTCTGCCGCCGAGGCCAGCCGCAGGAGCCGCTCCTCCTGCCCCGGCCCGGCCATCAGCGAGATGCCGCAGGAAGGCTGGCCGGTGGGCAGGGTGATGGCGGCCAGGCCGAAGAGATTGCCGATCCGCGTGTTGCGCAGCGCCAGCAGGTTCTCGGTGACGAAATAGGCATCGTCTTCCATGAGCCGCTTCGCCTCCGGGGGCAGGATCGCGGAGGTGGGCAGGACCACGGCATCATAGCCCGCCACCCGCTCGCGCCAGCGGGCCCGCAGTTCCTCCATCCGCCGCCATCCGGCGACATAATCGGCCGCCGAGACCGAGGCGCCGGAGCGGAAGCGGTCCAGCACGCGGGCGAACATCTTCTCCGGCGCCCGCTCGATCGTGTCGCGCCACAGGCCCCAGGCCTCGGCGGTGAAGAGGGTGAAGGAGAGATCCAGCGCCTGGGCCACTTCCGGCGCCTTCAGCCGCTCGATCCGCGCGCCGGCCCTGGCCAGCCGGTCGAGCGCCGTCTCGAACCCATGCGCCGGCGCCGGACGCAGGTCGTCGAGCGCCACCGTCTCCAGTACTGCCAGCCGCTGCCCTGAAAGGCTGGCCTGCGCCAGATCCGGCGCCGTCTGGCCGGACAGCGCGGCGAGGATGAGCGCGCAGTCCTCCACCGTGCGGGCCAGCGGGCCCACGGTGTCGAAACGCAGGCAGAGCGGCAGGACGCCCCCGGTCGGCAACCGCCCCCAGGCAGGCTTGAGCCCCACGAGGTCGTTCCAGGCCGCCGGTATGCGCACCGAGCCGCCGGTGTCGGTGCCCACCGCCGCCGGGGCAAGGCCGAAGGCCACCGATGTGGCCGCACCGGAGGAGGATCCCCCCGGCACCGCCGCCGCATCGTTGAAACACGGCGGGGTCTGGGTCACCGGGTTCAGCCCCAGACCGGAGAAGGCCAGTTCGGTCATGTGCGTCTTGCCGAGGCAGACCAGGCCCTGGGCGGTGGCGACATGCAGGACCTCGGCATCGTCCCCGGGCACCCGCCCTCTCAGCAGCGCGCTGCCGCCCTCGCAGGCGGTGCCGGCGGCGTCGATATTGTCCTTCCAGCTCAGCGGCACACCGTCGAGCGGGCCGATGCGCTGTCCGGCCTTGGCGCGGTCGGCTGCGGCCATGGCCATGGAGCGCGCGCGGCGGGGGGTCAGCCGGGCATAGATCCGTTCGGCCAGCGGATGGGTGGCGATCGCGTCGAGATAGGCTTCGGTCAGTTCCAGCGCATGGATGCGGCCCCGGGCGATGCCCCGCCCGAGTTCCGCCGCCGGCATGGTCAGCCAGGTCTTCGACATCGCCTCGGTTCCTCCGGCCTGCGGCCCGACCATAGGCGAGACGCGGATGCATGGACAATCCCGCCCATGCCGCCATAGTCGGGGCATGGAACGCGATGCAGAGGTCCTGATCGTCGGCGGCGGGCTGAACGGCCCGGCGCTGGCGCTGGCGCTGGCGCAGGTCGGGATCGCCGCCCTGGTGATCGACGCCCGCCCGGCCCCGGCGCGGGCCGAGCCGGGCTTCGACGGCCGGGCCTATGCCCTGGCGCTGGGGTCGCAACGGCTCCTCGGCGCCATCGGGGTGTGGGACCTTGTCGCGGAACGGGCCGAGACCATCCGCGCGGTCAAGGCCGGCGACGGCCGGCCCTATGACGGGGCGGCGCCGGTCTTCCTGCATTTCGAGGGCGCCGATCTGGCCGAAGGCCCGATGGGCGCCATGGTCGAGGACCGCTTCCTCTTCGCCGCCCTGCGCGCGGCGATGGCGGCGGCGGGGGTGACCGTGCTGTCCGGCGAAAGCGTGGTGGCGCAGGCGCCGGGCGAGGTGACGCTCGCCTCCGGGCGCCGGCTGACCGGAGCGCTGGTCGTCGGCGCCGACGGACGCGACAGCGGCACCGCCGCCCGGGCCGGGATCCGGCGCATCGGCTGGGACTATGGCCAGACGGCGCTGGTCTGTGCCATCGCCCATGACGCGCCGCACCACGGCGTGGCCCATCAGCTCTTCCTGCCCGGTGGCCCGCTGGCGATCCTGCCCCTGCCGCAGAACCGCTCCTCGATCGTCTGGACCGAGCGGAGGGAAACGGCCACCGGGATCGCGCGTCTCTCCGACGCGGACTTCCTCGCCGCGCTGCGCCCCCGCTTCGGCGAATTCCTCGGCGCCCTGCGGCTGGAAGGGGCCAGGTTCAGCTATCCCCTGGCGCTGAGCCTCGCCGAGCGCTGGGTGGCGCCGCGCCTGGCGCTTCTCGGCGACGCCGCGCATGGCGTGCATCCGATCGCCGGCCAGGGGCTGAACCTCGGCTTCCGCGACGTCGCCGCGCTGGCCGAGGTCCTGGCCGAGGCGACGCGACGCGGCGAGGACATCGGCGCGACGGATGTCCTGACACGCTACGAGCGCTGGCGCCGCTTCGACACAATCCGGCTGGCGCTGGGCATGGATGCGGTGAACCGGATCTTCTCCAACGACAACCCGCTCCTGCGCGCCGCCCGCGACCTCGGCATGGGCCTCGTCACCCGCACCCCGCCGCTGCGCCGCGCCTTTCAGCGCCAGGCCGCAGGCCTGTCCACCGCGCTGCCCCGCCTCCTCACCGGCACGCCGCTCTGACGGTCCCCCTCCCGCCCTTAGTCGCGGCCCGAAGGGGGCCGCTCCGCCGGTTGGGGGGAGGAGCGGCGGGCTC
>CAZRQN010000023.1:0-31412 GCA_964602115.1 uncultured Rhodobacterales bacterium | reverse complement strand
CAAACTACCTCGCCAATGCAGGATATGCTTCAGCATGAGGCGATCACGCTCTAGCTCAGCCTCGCCGGGAAACCCTCCGCCCGCAAAGCGGTGCCAAGCCGGTCTTCGAGGAGCTTGACGATCGAGGTCGATTGCGCCGCGCCGCCATAGGCCGCCCTGCCCTCCTCGAAGATCGTCCGGGTCAGCGAGGCCAAAGCCAGCGGCGTCCCGGTCGCCTCGGCGATGCCGAGGGCGAAGCCGAGGTCCTTCAGGGTCAGGTCCATCGAGAAGCCGATGTCATAGCTGCCGTTGAGGATGAGCTGCCCCTCGGTCTCGTGGACGAAGGACGAGCCGGAGGAGGCGGTGATCGCCTCCCAGGCGGTTTTCAGGTCCAGCCCGGCGCGGGCGGCCAGCATCAGCGCCTCGCCATCGGCGACGAGATGGATGAAGGCCAGCATGTTGGTGATGACCTTGATGACCGCCGCCGAACCCAGCGGCCCCATCTCGAAATAGCGCTTCCCGAGCGCCTTCAGGAGGTCGCGGTGGCGATCCAGTAGCTCCGGGTCGCCGCCGGCCAGAAGGGTGATCTCGCCGCGCGCCGCGAGATGGACCCCGCCCGTCACCGGGCATTCGATCGCCCGCACGCCCCGCTCCCCGGCCACCGCCGCAAGGCGCCGGATCTCTTCCGGGCCGAGGGTGGAGCACTCGATCCAGACCGCGCCGGCCGCCAGATGCGGCAGAAGGCCGGTCAGCACCGCCTCGGAGGCCGCCGGATTGGGCAGGCAGGTGAAGACCACCGCCCCCGCCACCTGGTCCAGCGAGGCGGCGCGGGCCGCGCCCTCGACCGTCCGCGACGGGTCGCGGTCGTAGCAGACCACCTCGTGCCCCGCCGCCACCAGCCGCCCGCAGAGCGGACGGCCGATCTCTCCCAGTCCTACCCAGCCGATGCGCATCAGGTCCCTATGATCGCTTTGACTTCGCAGAAGTCGTGGATGCCCCAGTCGGCATATTCCCGGCCGTTGCCGGACTGCTTGTAGCCGCCGAAGGGCACGGTGATGTCCCATGGGGCGTAGTTCAGCGTCACCTGGCCGGCGCGCAGGCGACGGGCCACCGGCACGGCCTCTTCCGCCGGACCCTGGATGAAGGCGGCAAGGCCATAGGGCGTGTCGTTGGCCTCGGCCACCGCCTGGTCGATGCTGTCATAGGACAGGATCGTCAGCACGGGGCCGAAGACCTCCTCCTGCGCGATGGTCATATCGTTGGTGACATGGCCGAAGACCGTCGGACGGACGTAGTGGCCGCGGTTCAGCCCTTCCGGCAGGCCCGGGCCGCCGGCGACCAGCGTCGCGCCTTCGGCGATGCCGGCGCGGATCAGGCCCTGGATCTTGTCCCACTGGATGCGGCTCACCACCGGGCCGAGCATGGCGCCAGAGCGCGGATCGCCCACTGTGGTGGCCTCGGCCGCCGCCTTGGCGATGGCCAGCGCCTCGTCATGGCGGGCGCGGGGCACGAACATGCGGGTCGGCGCGTCGCAGGACTGGCCGGAGTTGGCGAAACAGGCGTCCACCCCGCCCTTCACCGCCGCAGCGAGATCGGCCGAGGGCAGGATGATGTTCGGGGACTTGCCGCCCAGTTCCTGCGCCACGCGCTTGACCGTCGCCGCCGCCGCCGCCGCGATCTGGATGCCGGCGCGGGTGGAGCCGGTGAAGCTGACCATATCCACCTCGGGATGGGTGGTCAGCCGGTGGCCGATCTCCGGCCCGGTGCCATGGACGAGATTGAAGACCCCCTTGGGCACCCCGGCCGCGTGGCAGACCTCGGCAAAGAGCGTGCCGGACAGCGGCGCGACCTCGGAGGGCTTGAGGATCATCGTGCAGCCCGCCACCAGCGCCGGGGCGACCTTGCAGGCGATCTGGTTCATCGGCCAGTTCCAGGGCGTGATGAGGGTGCAGACCCCCACGCCCTCGAAGATCACCTTGGAGGTGCCGCGCATCGTCTCCCAGTGGAACTCGCGCGCCGAAGCGATGGTCTGCTCCATATGGACGCGGCCGGCCCAGACCTGGGACTCGCGCGAGAAGGCCAGCGGGGCGCCCATCTCCAGCGTCATCGCCTCGGTGAAGTCGTCCTCGCGGCGGTTGTATTCGTCGAGCACGGCCTGCATCAGGTCGATGCGGTCCTTGGGCTTCCAGACAGTGAAAGCGTCGAAGGCCGCGCGCGCCGCCATGATGGCGCGGTCGGCATCCGCCATGCCGCCGCCGGCGATATGGGCGACGATCTCCTCCGTCGCCGGATTCTCCACCCCGATGCGGGTGTGCGACAGGGGCGCCACCCATTCGCCGTTGATGTAGAACTTCTCGAAGTTTGCCGACAGCATGGGTTTCCCTCAGCGGAAATGGATATTGAAGGCCGCGCGCACGGCGGCGTCGATCTCGGGGGCGACCTGACAGCCGGCCTTGCCCAGAATGTCGTTCTTGCGCCGGATGGCGGCGTCGAGCAAGTCGGGCTTGCCGGCCTCGTTCCACTCCTTGGGGCTCATCCGGTTGCCGACGGCGGGGTAGATATACTCGGTCTGCATCAGGTCGAGCGTCTGGGCGGAGCCGAGGTAGTGGCCCGGCCCGCCGAGGCAGACTTCCTTCATCGCGTCGAGCGCCACCTTGTCCTCGGTCACCTCGATCCCCCGCACGCAGCGCAGGACCTGGCCGAGCAGGTCATCGCCGAGGACCAGGCTCTCCAGACAGAAGCCGAGCAGCGAGGCATGCATCCCGACCGCCTCGTAGCACATGTTGAGACCGGCGAGACCGGCGAGCACATTGGTGATCCCCTGTTCCCATCCCGCCTGCATGTCGGGAAGCTTCGAGTCGCTGATGCCGGAGGCCGCGCCGCCCGGAAGGCCATAGTAGCGATGCATCTGGGCGCAGCCGGCGGTCAGAAGCGCCTGTTCGGCGCTGCCGCCCGACATGGCGCCGGTGCGCAGGTCGGAGACGAAGGGCCAGGTGCCGAAGATCGCCGGATGGCCGGGCCTCAGCGCATTGACATAGACCACGCCCGCCAGACATTCCGCCACCGCCTGGACGATGGTCAGCGCGATCGGCGCCGGCGCGGTCGCCCCCGCCTGACCAGCCGACAGCAGCAGCACCGGCATGCCGCCCCGGATGCAATGCTCCATGGCGATGCAGCTTTCCTCGGCAAACTTCATCGGCGGGACGACGAAGCAGTTGGAATTGCTGACGAAAGGCCTGGCGCGCCAGGCTTCCTCGCCGCCGGCCACCATGTGGAGAAGGTCGAAGCCGCCCTTCACATGCGAGGGGTCGGAGAAGGAGGTGCCCACATGCTTCCGCGTGCCGGCAAGGCAGGCGTAGAGCGTGTTCATGTCCATGTCGAAATTGTCGGTCACGTCCCGGCAGACGCAGATGCGCTGGAAGAAGTGGATGTTGTCCAGGTGCTGCACCAGCTTCGCCGCGTTGTGCAGGTCCTGCGCGGTGGACTCGCGGTACTCCAGCGTCTTCGGTTCCACCACATGAACGGCGGCCCCTGCGGTGCCATAATGTACTTTTGAACCAGAGAGATGCAGGTCGAATTTCTCATCCCGCGCGAAGAGCGTGATGTCGCGCGCCGCCTTGGCCAGCATGTCCTCGACCAGAGCCCGGGGAAAGCGGATGCGGCCGTCTTCGCCCAGGATCGCACCGGCACCGGTCAGCAGCTCCACGCCGGATTTCGGAGCGTTGGCGAGCCCGATCTGCTCCAGCGCGTCCAAGGCCGCCTGGTGGATGCGCGCCACGCCCGCGTCGGTCAGCGGCCTGTACTGCCCGCCGGGCAGTCCCGCCCGCACCGGACGCAGGTTCTCCGCCAGCGGCGCCGAGCGCACCGCCACCCGTGCCGCCCGCCCGCCCGGGCGGCGTGCCCGGACCGGGGCGCAGTCGTCCAGTCCCGCCGTTTCCATGTCAACCATCGGATTTCCCCTCTGCCGTCTGGCCCGCTCCTGCGGCCAGCAGCGCGTCGATGTCATTGCCGGAGGCGGCAGCGGTCAGGGGCTGGAACGAGCCCTCGCCCAGCATTGCCGCCACCGCGTTGCGGATCGCGCCATGGGCGACCCGGGCGATCTGGCTGCCGGTGGAGATGCGCCGCACCCCCATCGCCGCCAGCTCGGCGACCGTCAGTCCGCGCAGTGGCCCTGCGGCCAGCGCATTGACCGGGGCGCGGACCGAAGCCAGCACCTGCGCCAGTTCCGCCCGTCCCGGCGGCACCGGCAGATAGAGAAGATCGGCGCCCGCCGCCTCGAAGGCCCGCAGCCGGCGGATGCCCTCGGCAAGATCGTAGCTGCCGTTCATCACGCCGTCGGCCCGGGCGCAAAAGACGAAGGGCCGCCCCAGCGCCCGCGCCGCCGCCACTGCCGCCCTCACCCGCTCGACCGCGAGGTCGAAAGGATAGGCCGGCGCGCCGGGGCTCATCTCGGTGTCCTCGACCGAACAGCCCGAAAGCCCCGCCTCGGCGGCCAGCCGGATCGTCCGGGCCACCTCTTCCGGGGCGTCGCCGAAGCCGTTCTCGAAATCGCCGGAGACCGGCAGGTCGGTGGCGGCGAGGAGGTCGGCTGCGTGGGACAAGGCCTCGTCGCGGCTGACCCCGCCCATGTCGGCCCGTCCAAGCGTGAAGGCATGGGCGGCCGAGGAGGTGGCCAGCGCCCTGGCCCCCAGCGCCGCCATCATCCGCGCGGTGCCGCGATCCCAGGGATTGGGGATGACGAAACAGCCCCGCTGGTGCAGGTCGTGAAAGTCCTGATGCCTTTTCGCCAGCGTCATAGCCGCACCCTTTCCGCCTTGGGGTCGTACATCGGGACCAGCGAGGCCATCGCCTGATGGCGAACCCCCGCCACCTCGATCTCGTAGCGCGAGGCGAGAACTTCTTCGGCCGTCTGGCCCTTGCAGGGCACATAGCCCATGCCGATGGCCCCGCCGAGGTGGTGGCCATAGCTGCCCGAGGTCACTGGCCCGACGATCACCCCATCCCGCACGATCGCCTCGGCGTGGTAGAGCTGCGGTGCCGGGTCGGTCAGGCGGAACTGGACCATGCGGCGGTCGAGCCCGGCCTCCTTCTTCCGCAACACCGCGTCCCGCCCGATGAAATCCGGCTTCGACAGCTTCACCGCAAAGCCGAGGCCGGCTTCCAGCACATGGTCCTCGTCGGTGATGTCATGGCCCCAGTGGCGGAAGCCTTTCTCGATCCGGCAAGAGTCGAGCGCATGGATGCCGCAGAGCGTGACATGCGGCGCCAGTTCCTCGAAGACATGCGCCGCCTGATCGGCGGAGACGTAAAGCTCCCAGCCCAGTTCGCCGACATAGGAGACGCGATGCGCCCGGGCGAGGCCGAGGCCGATCTCGATCTCCTGCGCCGTGGCATAGGGGAAGGCGGCGTTGGAGAAATCGGCAGGCGAGACCGCCTGCATCACCCGCCGCGCCTCGGGCCCCATGACGCAGAGAACGGCCTCGGCGGCGGTCATGTCGGTGATGGTGGCGAAAGCCTCGCCGACATGGCGGCGCAGCCAGGCGAGATCGCGCTGCAGCGTGGCGCCGGGCACGACCAGCAGGAAGGCGGTCTCCGAAAGGCGGGTGACGGTCAGGTCGCTCTCGATCCCGCCTCGCGCGTTCAGCATCTGGGTATAGACGACGCGACCGACAGGCACGTCGATCTCCGCCCCGCAGAGGCGGTTGAGGAAAGCGCAGGCGTCGCGTCCCTCCACCCTGATCTTGCCGAAGGAGGACATGTCGAACAGCCCGACCGCCTCGCGCACCGCCTTGTGCTCGGCGGCGCGGTTCTGAAACCAGTTCTGCGGGCCCCAGGAATAGCGGTACTCGCGCTCCTGCCCCGGGCGCGCGAACCAGTTGGCGCGCTCCCAGCCAGCGACCTCGCCAAAGACCGCGCCGCGCGCCTTCAGATGCTCATGGAGCGGGGTGCGGCGGACGCCCCGGGCGGTTTCGACCTGCCGATAGGGCCAGTGGTCGGCGTAGAGGAGCCCCAGCGTCTCGGTCACGCGCTCCTTCAGGTAGCGGCGGTTCTTCTGGAACGGCTGCGCCCGGCGCAGGTCCACGTCCCAGAGATCGAACGGCGCCTCGCCTTCGGTGATCCAGTGCGCCAAAGCCATCCCGGCCCCGCCGGAGGAGATGATGCCGATGGAATTGTACCCCGCCGCCACCCAATAGCCGCGCAGACCCGGCGCCTCGCCGAGATAGTAGCGGTCATCGGGGGTGAAGCTTTCGGGACCGTTGAAGAAAGTGTGGATGCCGGCGGTCTCGAACATCGGCATGCGGTTGGTCGCCATTTCCAGGATGGGCCCGAAATGGTCCCAGTCCTCGGGAAGCGTGTCGAATTCGAAATCCTCGCGGATGCCGCCCATGCCCCAGGGCTTGGCCTTGGGTTCGAAGGCGCCGAGCATCATCTTGCCGGCATCGACCTTGTAATAGGCGCATTCCTCGGGGACGCGGAGGACGGGCATCTGTTCCAGCCCGGCCACGGGTTCGGTGACAAGGTAAAAGTGCTCGCAGGCATGCAGCGGCACGGTGACGCCCACCTGCGCGGCAAGGTCGCGGCCCCACATGCCGCCGCAGTTGATGACCACCTCGGCGGCGATATGGCCTTGTCCTTCGGCTGACTGCCAGTTCACGCCGGTGACGCGGCCGCCGGCGCTGGTGGTGCCGGTGACCTTCACCCCCTCGATCACCCGCGCCCCGCGCATCCGCGCGCCCTTGGCCAGCGCCATGGCGATATTGGCCGGATCGCACTGGCCGTCGCCGGGCAGCGTCACCGCGCCGACGACGCCGGAGGTGTTGAGATGCGGATAGCGCGCCTTCACCTCGGCCGGGGTCAGGCGATGGACCTCCACCCCGAAGATCGCCGCCATCGTCGCCTGCCGCAGGATTTCCTCGTGCCGGTGCGGGGTCAGCGCCACGGTGATCGAGCCGGTGGTGCGCATCCCGGTTTCCACCCCGGTCTCGGCGGCGAGGCTGCGGTAGAGTTCAGCCGAGTATTTCGCCAGCCGCGTCATGTTCTGGCTGGAGCGCAACTGCCCGATCAGCCCCGCCGCATGCCAGGTGGTGCCCGAGGTCAGCCGCTTGCGCTCCAGAAGCACGATGTCGGTCCAGCCGGCCTTGGCCAGGTGATAGGCGACCGAACAGCCGGAGACCCCGCCGCCGATGATGACCGCGCGGGCTGTGGTCGGGATCGTCATGGTGAGGTCTCCGGCGGAATGAGGACAAGCTTGCCGGGATGGCGCCCGGCGACCAGATCGGCCTGCGCCTGCTCGACGTCGCGCAAGGGATAGGTCCTGGACACCAGCGGCCGCAGGGCGCCGGCGTTGATGAGCGTGACAAGCTCGGCGAATCCGGCTTCGGACTGGCTGGTGCAGCCGTAAAGCGTCAGGTCCTTGAGGTAGATCACTCGCAGATCGCCCTGCACCTCGGGCCCGCCCACGGCGCCCGCCACCGCATAGCGCCCGCCGGGACGCAAGGCGTCCAGCCGCGCGGCCCAACCCGGGCCGCCCACCACGTCGATCACCACATCGAAGTCCTCGGGCCTCGGGGTCTCGTCGCGGTCGAGCACCTCTGCCCCCTCAGCCCGCACTACCGATGCCCGCGCCGCCGAGCACTGCCCGGTCACCCGGGCACCGCGCAGCCGGGCAAGCTGCACCGCCGCCAGCCCGACCCCGCCCGAGGCGCCGGTGACCAGGACGGCCTCATCCGCCCGCACCCCGGCGCGGACCAGCATGTTGTTGGCCGTACCATAGGCACAGGGCATGGCACCGATCTCGACATCCGACAGTGGCGAGGCGCTGACATCATGGAGGAAACCCGCCGGCACGCGGCAAAACTGGGCGAAGGCGCCGTCGAACTCCGAGCCGATGACGGTGATCGCCATCGGCTTGCCGGGCTTGGGGTCCGGCGGACAGGCGCAGCAGATCACCCGGGCGCCGATGGCGGGGGCCTCGACCCCCGGTCCCAGCGCCACGACCCGGCCGCAGAGGTCGGCGCCCTGGATGCGCGGCAGCGCCATCGCCCCGGCCCAGCCGCCCTGCCCGTCCGCCGCGTACCAGCCGGCGCGGGTGTTCACGTCGGTCATGTTGACGCCCGCCGCCAGCACCTGCACCAGAACCTCGCCGGCACCGGGCAGCGGGAGGGGCAGGTCATCCCGCCAGACCAGCGCCTCCGGCCCGCCGTGTCGGGTCAGCAGGACGCCGGACATGGTGGCGGGCAGAGGGGTCATGCCTTCAGCCGCTCGTTCTTCGGGTCCCAGACGGCGCCGAAGCCTGTCACTTCCGCCGGGATGCGGGTGCCGAAGACCTCGATCTCCAGCGCCTGGCCGGGCCGGGCATGTTCGGCCTTCAGCATCGCCAGCGCCACCCCGTACCCGACGCGATAGCCCCAGGCCGCCGAAGTCACCTCGCCGGCGATCTTTCCGTCGATCCACAGGTTCGACATATAGGGCGGATCGGCCTCGCCCTCTCCGTAGCGCAGTGCGACGAAGCGCTTGGCCACCCCGCGCTGCTTCTCCGCCAGAAGCGGCGCCTTGCCTGGGAAGTCGTGGGTCCAGTCGATGAAGCGCTCCAGCCCGCCTTCGAGCAGCGAGTAGTCGGTGGACAGATCACCCTTCCACGCCCGGTAGCCTTTTTCGATGCGCAGGGAATTGAGCGCCCGCATGCCGAAGGGCACCGCGCCGCCGGCCCGCAGCGCGGCATAGACCGCCGGCGCGTCCTCGCGGGCGACATGGACCTCCCAGCCAAGCTCCCCGGCGAAGCTGACGCGCAGAAGCGCGACCTTCCGACCCGCGAGGGTCACGTCATCGAGGAACGAGAGCCAAGGCAGACCCAGATCGGCATCCGAAAGTCCCGCGAGCAGCGCGCGCGATTTCGGTCCGGTGACGATGAAACAATTGACCGCTTCGGTATGGTCCTCGATCACCACGCCTTCCGGCAGCCCGCGCCGCAGCCAGTCCGCATCGTGGCTCTGGGCCACGGCGGCCGTGATCAGGCCCACGGAATCCTCGCCATGCACGAGGCAGGTCATCTCGGTGACGATCCGGCCGCGATGGTCGGGGAAGTAGATCAGGCCCACGCGCCCCGGCCCGGGCAGCTTGCTGGCCGCCAGCGCGGCGACATGCGCCCTGGCTCCCGGCCCGACGAGCCGCAACCGGGTAAAGCCGGGCAGGTCCAGAACGCCCACCCCGTCGCGCACGGCCTCGCATTCCGCCCTGATCCGGGCCTCCCATGGCCCCGCCCGGCCCCAGGTCTGCGTCGCCTCCCAGGAGGTGTCGTCGCCCGGTGCCGCGAACCATTCCGCCCGCTCCCAGCCGGCATAGGGCGCCATCTGCCCGCCCGCCGCCTTCACCTCGGCATGGACCGGCGACAGGCGCCGGTCGGGCGCGGCAGGCCAGCGCGCCATGGGGAAATGCATGCCGTATTCGTGGCCATAGACCTCCCTGGCCTTGGCCACGCAGTAATCGTGATCCTCCCAGCCGGTGAAGCGGCGGGGGTCGCAGGACCACATGTCCCATTCGGTGCCGCCCTCCGTCACCCATTCCGCCAGCACCTTGCCCGCCCCGCCGGCCTGGCAGATGCCGAAGGTGAAGACACAGGCCTCGAAGGCATTGGGCACCCCCGGCATCGGGCCGATCAGCGGGTTGCCGTCGGGCGTGTAGGGGATGGGGCCGTTGATGACCTTGGTGAGGTTGGCCTTGGCCAGAAGCGGCACGCGGGCCATCGCGTCGTTGATGTACCATTCCAGCCGGTCGAGATCGTCGGGGAAGAGCTGGAAGGAAAAATCCTCCGGCATCGGGTCGTCCGCCGTCACCCAATGCGCCCGGCAGGGGTTCTCGTAGGGCCCGAGGTTGAAGCCCATCTTCTCCTGCCGCAGGTAATAGGAGCTGTCCACGTCGCGCAGCAGCGGCAGCTTGTGGCCCGCCTCCTTCGACCAGGCCTCCAGTTCGGGGATGGTGTCGAACAGCAGGTACTGGTGGCTCATCGCCACCATCGGCACCTTGCGGCCGAACATCGCCCCCACCTCGGCCGCGCGGTAGCCGGCGGCGTTCACCACATATTCGGCCCGCACCTCGCCCTTGGCCGTCTCCAGCACCCATTCGCTGCCGGTCCAGCGCGCGGCGCTCACCGGGCAGAACCGTTCCACCCGGGCTCCTGCCAGCCGCGCCCCCTTGGCCAGCGCCTGGGTCAGCTGCGCCGGGTCGATGTCGCCGTCATAGGGGTCGTAGAGCGCGCCGGTCAGGTCATGGGTCTCAAGGAACGGGTAGCGGGACTTGATCTCCGATGGATCAAGCAGCGCGAGGTCCATGCCCTGATAGCGGCCCATGCCGACGACGCGGGCGAATTCCTGCCGCCGCTCCTTTGAATGGCCGAGCCGCACCGAGCCGGTGACGTGGTAGTTCATCGGATAATCGACCGCCGCGCCGAGACCGCGATAGAGCTGGGCGGAATAGCGCTGCAGGTTCATGATCGACCACGAGGCCGAGAAGGTCGGGACATTGCCGGCCGCGTGCCAGGTCGAGCCCGAGGTCAGCTCGTTCTTCTCCAGCAGGATCGCGTCCCAGCCGGCGCGGGCCAGATGCAGAAGGCAGGACGCCCCCACCGCGCCGCCGCCGATCACCGCCACCCGTGCCTGAATCGCCATCGCCGACCCCCTTGGTACCGCGCGCGGAGTATCTGCCCCCGCCGGCCGGGTTTCAATTCGGCATTGGGCGGGCTATTGATCGAACCTGTCGATCACACCCTTCCTCGTTCCGGGTCTTCCCGGGGCGGGAGCAGAGCGGAGCAGCGCATGCAACCCGACCAGATCGCGACCTTTCTCGAACTTGCCGAGACCGGCAGCTTCCACCGCACCGCCGAGCGCCAGGGCCTGACGCAATCCACCGTCTCGGCCCGGATCGCGGCGCTGGAGGCCGCGCTCGGCGCAAGGCTCTTCGATCGCGGCCGGGGCGGGGCGCGGCTGACGACCGAGGGGCTGAAATTCGCCCCCCATGCCCGGACGCTGATCCATGCCATGGCCGAGGCGCGTCGGGCGGTGCAGCCGACCGGCCTTTCGGCGGCGGCCCTGCGCATCGGCATCCAGAACGATCTCGCCGGCCCCCGGCTCGGCCCCTGGGTGCAGGGCTTCCGCAAGGCGATCCCCGACTGCGCCTTCTATGTCGAGCCCGACTATTCCCAGCAGATGTGCCGGGATCTCGCCACGGGCGTGCTCGACTTCGCGGTGATGTACTCCCCCAAGGCCGACCCCGACCTGCACTTCACCTCGATCGGCGAGCTGCGCTTCCGCATGGTCGCGACGCAGGCCCGCCGCCTGGTGGAGATCGGCCCGGACATCTATATCCGCGCCAATTATTCGCCCGCCTTCGCCGCCGCCCATGCGGCCGCTCTTCCGCAGCTTTCCGAGGCGCCGCTGGCGGCCGGACAGGAATCGGCGGTGACGGCATTGCTCGCCAGCCTCGGCGGCGCGGCCTATGTGCTCGACGACAGCGCCCGCACCATCGGGGCCGTGGCGGTGGAGGGTGCGCCGGTGCTGACCCAGCCGGTCTTTGCCGCCACCCATCTGCGGCACCGCACCTCGCCCCTGCACCGTGCGCTTCTGCGCGTCGTCCAGCGCGCCTTTGCCGGCGGCTGATCGCGGTTGCGCCGGCGGGGTGGTTTCGCCTAGCGTCCCGCCGTCACTCCCGGGGAGGAAATCCGATGACGCAAGGCTTCGACACGCTTCAGGTCCATGCCGGCAACCGGCCCGATCCGGCCACCGGCGCGCGGCAGGTGCCGATCTACCAGTCCACCGCCTTCGTCTTCAAGGACGCCGACCATGCGGCACGGCTCTTCAACCTGCAGGAAGTGGGCTACATCTATTCGCGCCTGACCAACCCGACCGTTTCGGCACTTGCCGAGCGCATCGCCACGCTGGAGGGCGGGGCCGGCGCGGTCTGCTGCTCTTCCGGCCATGCGGCGCAGATCATGGCGCTGTTCCCGCTGATGGAACCGGGACGGAACGTGGTTGCCGCGACCAAGCTCTACGGCGGCACCGTCCAGCAGCTCAACAACACGATCCGCAAGTTCGGCTGGTCGGCCAGGTTCGTCGATTTCGACGATCTCGCGGCGGTCGAGGCCGCCTGTGACGCCGATACCCGCGCGATCTTCTGCGAATCCATCGCCAACCCGGGCGGCTATATCACCGACATCCCCGCCATCGCCGCCATCGCCGACCGCCAGGGCGTGCCGCTGATCGTGGACAACACCTCGGCCAGCCCTTACCTCTGCCGGCCGATCGAGATGGGCGCGACGCTGGTGGTGCATTCGACCACCAAATACCTCACCGGCAATGGCACCGTCACCGGCGGCGCCATCGTCGATTCCGGCAAGTTCGACTGGTCGGCCACCCCCGGCAAGTTCCCCTCGCTCGCCAGCCCCGAGCCCGCCTATCACGGGCTGAACTTCCATGCGGCCCTTGGCGGCATGGCCTTCACCTTCCATTCCATCGCCGTGGGCCTGCGCGATCTCGGGATGACGATGAACCCGCAGGGGGCGCATTACACGCTGATGGGGATCGAGACGCTGTCGCTCCGCATGGCCAAGCATGTGGCCAATACCAGGGCGGTGGCCGAATGGCTGGAGAAGCATCCGGCGGTCGGGCGCGTCACCTGGGCGGGGCTCGCCTCCTCGCCCTACCGCGCGAGGGCGGACAAGATCTGCCCGAAGGGCGCGGGGGCGATCTTCACCTTCTCGCTCAAGGCCGGCTATGACGCCTGCGTGAAGCTCATCAACAGCGTCAAGCTCTTCAGCCATGTGGCGAACCTTGGCGATGCGCGGTCGCTCATCATCCACTCCGCCTCGACCACCCACCGCCAGCTGACGCCGGACCAGCAGGCGGCGGCGGGCGCGGCGCCGGATGTGGTGCGCCTGTCGATCGGGATCGAGGATGCCGCCGACATCATCGCCGATCTCGATCAGGCGCTGGCGGCGGCGACGGCCTGATCCGGCGCGGGCCGGGGAATTCGGACCGGATCTCCCCGGCCCTTCGCGCCGCCGTCGGTCAGAGATCGAAGTTGGTGGGCATCATCACCACGTCGCGGATGGTCATGCCGCGCGGCCGCGTAAGCATGAAAAGTACGACATTCGCCACCTCGGCGGCTTCCAGAAGGCTGCCCGACTCCCGCGCTTCCTTGAGCTTCTCGGCCGGCCAGTCCGCGAGAAGGGCCGTCACCACCGGGCCGGGCGAGATCGAACCCACGCGGATGCCGTGCTTGAACACCTGCCGCCGCACCGTCTGCACGAAGCAGTTGATCGCCCATTTCGACGCGGCATAGACCGGCTCCCAGGGCGTCGGGAAATGGGCCGCGAGCGAGCTTGTGACGATGATGTCGCCGGTTCCGCGCGCAATCATATGCGGCAGGACGTCGTGGACGTTCTTCATCACCACATTGATATTGAGGTTCAGCATCCGGTCGATGGCCCCGACCTCGGCATCAATCAGGTCTCCGCCGACATACATCCCGGCATTGGCGTGAAAGATGTCGAGCTTGCCAGCCGTCTCCAGCACACGCGGCAGCAGGCTCGCACAGTCCTTCGGGTCCAGAAGGTCGATCACGAGAGGGATCAGCGCGTCACCATGGATGGCGCGCAGTTTCTCCAGCGCTGCGGCGTCCCGATCGACCATGACCACCCGCGCGCCGGCCGCCATCATCGCCTCGGCGCTGGCCAGGCCAATACCCGAGGCCGCTCCGGTGACGGCGGCAACCTTGCCTTCCAGTTCTCCAGCCATTGGCGCTCTTCCTTCCCGTCTTATGATTCTGCGGTCGATGCCGGACTTTACGATGCCGGGCGCGGGAATCTCAGGGGCCTCGCGCGTCCCCAAGCGGCCGTGGCGTTCGCGCGGCGCCGGCGAGCGCGAGGCACTTCCGCCTCGCGCATCGCCCTGCCCCTCCCCGCCCCGGCGCAACTCGCGCAGGGGCCAGACTTCAATCCGCCCCTGCAAGCTCCCAGGTGATGGTGACATTGGCCACCAGCGAAACCTCTCCGCCGGCCACCGGCACCGGGGCCGCCGATTGCGCGGCATCCATCCGGTACATCGGCACCGGGACGCCGACCCCGGAGCTTTCGCTGATCGTCAGCACCCGACCCAGCGCCACACCGGAAGCCTCGGCCAAGAGCGCCGCGCGCCGCTGGGCATCGGCCACCGCCTTGCGGCGCGCCTCGTCCATCGCCGGATCGGGATCGGCCAGTCCGAAGGTCAGGCCGTTGAGCGTATTGGCGCCGTCCCTGACGGCGGCGTCGAGGACGGCTCCGAGACTGTCCAGCGCCCGCACCCGTACCGTCACCATGTTCGTCGCCATATAGCCGTCGATCTTTGGCGTGGAGCCGCTGTCATAGCCCGTCCAGTTGGGGTTCAGCGACAGGCCCGAGGTCTGGATGTCGCGCGGCTCCACCCCGGCTGCGGCGAGGTTGGCGAGTACAGCGGCCACGCCGTCTGAATTGGCCGCCATGGCCATGGCTGCCGTGGCGCCCTGGGTCGTTACCCCGAGCGAGATGGTGGCCAGATCGGGGGCACGGTCCACCCGTCCCTCGCCGGTGACGGTGATCTGTGGCACCGGCGGCTCTGCCCTTGCGGGCAGCGTGGCAGCAAGAGCGAGCGCAAGCGCGAGCGCGGTGCGGCGGGTCTGGAACAGGCGCATGTCCGGGTGTCCTCCTTGAGACGGATGCGAGACTTCATCCCCTTCGACGCGCGCCGCAACCCGATCCTTGGAAGGCCGGATCAAAGTCAGGGGAGCTTGGCTTTCGTTCGGCGGAAAGCTGCTGTAAAAGATGCGAAATCCGGGGGCGCGCCTCGCGCGGCCCTCTCTGCTCATGTTAGAGCGAGGACATGAAGCCGAATTTCGCACTGATCCTGTCGTCCGAGGTGATCGGGCTCCTGCATCGCACGCCGCGCGGCTGGCTGCCGGTCGGAGAGGTCGCCACCGACAGCGCCGACCTCGCGGTGCAACTGTCCTGGCTGCGCGCCACGGCGATGGAGCTGAGCCCGCAGGGCTTTTCCACCAAGCTGATCCTGCCCAACGACCAGATCCTCTACGACGAAATCGCGGCCCCCGGCCCGGAGACGGCCCAGCGCCGGCGGCAGATCCGCAGGGCGCTTGAAGGTCGCACCCCCTATCCGCTTGAGGACCTTGTCTTCGACTGGTGGGGCACCGGCGAGCGGGTTCGCATCGCCGTTGTCGCCAAGGAAACCCTGGAGGAGGCCGAGGCCTTCGCCGAGGAACATGGCTTCCAGCCGGTGAGCTTTGTCGCGATCCCACCCGATCCGGCCTTTGCCGGCGAGCCGTTCTTCGGCCAGGCCAAGGCTGCGGCGCGGATCGTCGGCGCGGGCGAAAGCGTCAGCCGCGACCAGGACCCGGTAAAGATTCTGGCGCGGGACCCGGCGGCAGAGGCCCCTGTCCAGCCGCCGCCCGAGCAGGTTGGCGAAGCCACCCCCGAAGCCCCGACGGATGCAGCGCCCGAGAGCGCTCCGCCGGTGGAAGCCATCGTCGAGGCGCAGGTGGCACCGGTTGAGGATTTCGTTGGAACGCCTCTCCCGGAATCGGCGGAGGAAGTGCCTTCGCCGGTGGAGTCCGCTCCGGAGCCTGCGGCGGATGTCACGGCCCCCGCCGCCGACAGCGAAGCCCCCGCAGAAGTTTCGGCGGCGGACGCAGCGGAGGCCGAGGGCGAGCCCCCGGTTCCGCCGGCCGAGGCCGCAGCGGCGCCGGATTTCAGTGCGCTGGCCACGGCCCTGTCGGTGGCCAAGTCGCGGGCCTCCTCCGGCTTTGTCTCGCAGCGCAAGACCGCGTCGGACGAGACGGCTGCCGCCGTCTTCTCGGGATTGCTGGTCCCCGAGGAGCCGCCCGCCGCCGTGCCGGCACCGGCGCAGGCCGCCGGTCCGACCTTCGCCAGCCGTCGGCGCGACGATCTCTCCGCCATCGGCCCGCGCCCTGTTCCGCCTTTGACAGCCAGCCCGCCGCTTCCCGGCGCCGAGCCTGCGGGCATGCCGGACGTTCTGCCGGAGCCGGCAACGGCTCCGTCCTCCGCATCCGGCACGACCCTGCCCCCCCTTCCGCCGGCCAAAGGCGCAGCTGGGCCGAAGGCGACGGCCAACCTCGTGCCGCTTGGCGCTGCGCCACCGCGTCCGCCTTCGTCGGCCCGCCCCGGCGGAACCCCAACTGCGGCCCGGACGGGCAAGGCGCGGTCCGGCGCCGGTTCCGTTTCCGCCCCCGAGAGCGCTTCCGAAGCAGGGGGGCGGCCCACGCCGGCGGAAGCACCCCAGTCCGGCACCGGCCGTGCCGCGACGGCCAGCCCCGGCAGCCTCGGCTCCCGGCCGCCGGTCGGGCGGGGCAAGCCGCGCTATCTTGGGCTGATCCTCACCGGCGCCCTGCTTCTCTTCCTCTTCATCATCGCGGCCTGGTCGTCGCTCTACCTTGCCGATGGCAGCGGCGCGGAGGACACGGCGCCAGCGCTGGCCGATGGCGGGGCCGATGCCGTCTCCCCGCCGCCGGCAGACGGCGAGGACCTTGCTGCGACCGAAGCCCTGGATCCGGAGTTCGAAGCCGATCTCGCTGCCATGGGCGAGGCGCCCGAGGGAGCGGTGGCCGCGACCGGCACCGGTCCTGCGGACGCGCAGGAAGATGCCGCCTCGGCGGCGGCGATCGAGGCGGCGGTGAGCGAAGCAGTGGAGGCCGCGCCCGAGGACGTGCCCCCGGCGGCGCCCGATCCCCCGCCGGCTGATGCGGCCGCCGCAGCCTCTGCAGGCGGCAGCGCCATCGCCGCCCCGGGGCTTGCCGCGCAGGACGAGATCATGCTCGCCCGTGTGGATGCCGCCCCACCGGCGCTTGACCCGCTGACCCTGCCGCCGGCAGCCGCACCAGATACGCCCCCACCGCCGCAGATGCCGCCGCCGCCCTTCGGGGCGGTCTATGCTTTTGGCCCCGACGGGCGGCTCGTCGCCCCCACGACCGGGATCGTGACACCGGAAGGCGTCTGGCTGATCGCCGCCCGCCCGCCACTCCTGCCGCCGCCGCGCCCCCGAGACCTCGCCGGGCCGGAGACGCCGGCGGCAGAGGCAGAGGCAGGGGGCGTCGCCCTTCCGGCCGAGACCCCGGCTGCGGCCGGGGTGGATGCTGTCGGGGTCGCGCCCGCTTCCGGCTTCCAGCCCGATCCTGCCGCCGCCGCCCTGCGTCCGCGTGCCCGTCCGCCGGCGCCGCCTCAACAGGCCGAAGATGACGCCAGGCTCCAGCCGCAGAGCGACACCAGGCTCGCGTCGCTGCGCCCCGCCGCCCGCCCGGCCGGGCTGGTGGTGGCCGCCGCGCCTGCCGCAAGCGCTGCCGGAGCCTCGCTCTTCGCCGCCAGTGCCAGCGGCGCCAATCCCGGAGCGGTGGTGTTCTCGCGCCGTCCCGCGCCGCGCCCGGCCGACTTTTCCCGGGCCGTCGAGGCGGCGGTGGCGGCGGCCGTCGCGCCTGCCGAGCCCGCGCCCGACAATGGAAGCGAAGCGGCCAATCCCGCGCTTTCCCCCGAAGAGGCCGCCGAGGATTCCGGCGGGGACGAGCCCTCGGCGGCGCCGCGCATCCCGACCAAGGCTAGCGTCGCCAAGGAAGCGACCTATGCCAATGCGATCAATCTTTCGAAGATCAACCTGATCGGCATCTACGGCACCGAGAGCAGCCGCTCGGCGCTCGTCCGCCTCGCCTCCGGCCGCTACGTCAAGGTCGAGGTCGGCGACCGGATCGACGGCGGCAAGGTTGCCGCCATCACCACTTCCGAACTGCGCTACCAGAAGGGCGGCAGGCTGATCACGCTTGCCATGCCGCGCAGCTAAACCACCTGCCGCCTAGCCCCCTGCGACTCCCGCCTCGGCAAAGGTCGCCATCCCCGAATGGCAGGCAATGGCGGCGCGCAGGATCGGGATCGCCAGAGCCGCGCCCGAGCCTTCTCCCAGCCTGAGCCCGAGATCGAGAAGCGGCGCCTTGCCGAGCGCGGTCAAAAGCCTGCGATGCGCAGCCTCGGCGCTGACATGGCCGGCCTGGGCGTGATCGAGCGATCCCGGAACCGCGCGGTGAAGGACCAGCGCCGCCGCGCAGGCGATGAACCCGTCCAGGATCAGCGGCACGCGCTCCACCCGGGCCCGTGCCATGGCGCCGGCCATGGCCGCGATCTCGCGGCCGCCAAGACGGGCCAGCGCCTCAAGCGGTGCGCAGGGTGCGTGGAGGGCGACGCCTGCGGAAACCACGGCCGCCTTGCGCGCCAGGCCTGCGTCATCGACGCCGGTACCGCGACCCACCCAGTCCTCGGCGGTTCCGCCGGCCAGCGCGCAGGCGATGGCCGCCGCCGAGGTGGTGTTGGCGATCCCCATTTCGCCGACGACCAGCAGGTCGGCCCCGGAATCGACCGCGTCCCAGCCCGTGGACAGTGCCGCCAGCGTCTCAGCCTCGCCCATTGCCGGGCCTTGGGTGAAATCCGCCGTCGGCCGGTCGAGGTCCAGCGCATGGACCGCCATCGCCGCCCCCGCCGATCCGGACAGCTGGTTGATCGCGGCACCGCCGGCGCGGAAATTGGCGACCATCTGCACCGTCACCTCGGCCGGAAAGGCCGAGACGCCGCGCGCTGCAACCCCGTGGTTGCCGGCGAAGATCAGCACCTGCGGCCGTTCCAGCGCCGGCCGCGCCGTGTCGCGCCAGCCGGCGTACCAGACCGCCAGATCCTCCAGCCGCCCGAGCGAGCCCGGCGGCTTGGTGAGCTGGCCCTGCCGGGCCAGCGCCGCCTCCCGCGCCGGCCCGTCCGGCCCGGGCGCTGCGGCAAGGCGGGCGACAAGATCGTCGAATGAGCGCAGCGGCATGATCGGTCTCGGGTTGTTTCGGGCCTCCCGCTTGGCTAACGATCCGGGCGCGAAACCGCGAGAGGCAAAGCGACGCCATGTCCCCCCGTGACGACCTGCCCTCGGCTTTCGCCCTCCTGACCAGGCTTCCCGTGCCGCCACACCGGCCTTCCGGCGGTGCCAGCGCCTGGGCTTGGCCGCTCGTCGGCCTTGTCCTGGGGCTTTCGGCGGCGCTGGCAGCCCTTCTGGCGCTGAGCCTCGGCCTGTCGCCGGCGCTCGCCGCCGTGATCGTCCTTGGGACGGAGGCGGCGCTTACCGGAGCGCTGCACGAGGATGGGCTGGCAGATTGCGCCGACGGTTTCTGGGGCGGACAGGACAGGTCGCGGCGGCTGGAGATCATGAAGGACAGCCGCATCGGCACCTATGGCGCACTGGCGCTGATCCTCGTCACGCTCGCGCGCTGGGCGGCGGTCGTGACGCTTCTGCAGGACGGCCGGGCCGCGACTCTGGTGGCCGCCGGCGCGCTGAGCCGGGTGCCGATGGCGGTGCTGATGGCGGCGCTGCCCAATGCGCGGGGAAGCGGCCTGTCGGCCTCGGTCGGGGCACCCGGTTGGGAAAGGGTCGGCATCGGCGCCGGACTGGCCTTGCTCGTCGCGCTGACCTTCGCCGGTTGGAGCGCCCTCGCCATGGCGCTGGCGGCGGCGGCGGCGGGCGCGGCGGTGGCGGGGCTCGCCCGTTCACGGATCGGCGGGCAGACCGGCGACGTGCTGGGCGCCAGCCAGCAACTGGCGCTGGTCGCCTGCCTGGCCGTCGCCTGAAACGCGAACGGCGGCCCGTTTGGGGGCCGCCGCCGGGAAATGGCCGGAAGGCTTCAGGCCGCGCGGGTCAGGAGGACCTGGTCCACCTGCTTTTGCGCACCCTTTTCGTCCGTGCCGGAGACCGCCGCCACCTCGCGGGTCAGCCGCTCCAGCGCCGCTTCGTAAAGCTGACGCTCGGAATAGGACTGCTCGCGCTGATCATCGGCGCGGTGCAGGTCGCGCACCACTTCGGCAATCGCCATCAGGTCGCCGGAGTTGATTTTCTGCTCGTATTCCTGGGCCCGGCGCGACCACATCGCCCGCTTGACCCGCGCCTTGCCCTTCAGCGTGTCGAGCGCCCTGGACACCACATCCGGGGCCGAAAGCGGACGCATGCCCACTTCCACCGCCTTGTGGGTCGGGACCCGCAGCGTCATCTTGTCCTTCTCGAAGGTGATGACGAAAAGCTCCAGCCGGAAGCCGGCGATTTCCTGCTCCTCGATCGAGATGATGCGTCCGACGCCATGCGCCGGATAGACGACGAACTCGTTCGGGCGGAACTCGGGACGTTTGGCTTTGGTCATTCCTTGGCTTCCTCTGGCACTCGCTTCGTCCGACGACAACGACACCCTGCGCGGCCAGCAGGCCCCGCCATCAAGTCCCGCTGACACAGATAAACCCGCCCCGGTGCTCGATGCGCGAGGGGCAGGACGAAACGCCCATTCTGTCTGTGCGCCATTGATACCACAGAATCGCCCTGATTCCAACACTGCCGTCTTTGGAACGACAGGGGCCAAAGCCCTGACGCAACTAGGCTTCCTTCGGCCTTCTGCGGCGCGGCGTTCCGGACGCAGGCGCAGCGATTCGCGCTTCAGCCGCCCTCGCCGGCCGCTTCGGAGAAATATTTCTCCAGCTTGCCGGCCTCACCATCCCGGGCGGTAGCCTCGGGAAGCGGATCCTTGCGGGTGACGATCACCGGCCAGAGCTCGGCATATTTCCGATTGAAGCTCACCCAGGCGTCGAGGTTCGGCTCGGTATCCGGCTTGATCGCATCGGCAGGGCACTCCGGCTCGCAGACGCCGCAATCGATGCATTCGTCGGGATGGATGACCAGCATGTTCTCGCCTTCGTAGAAGCAGTCCACCGGACAGACTTCGACGCAGTCGGTGTATTTGCAGGCGATGCAATTGTCGGTGACGACATAGGTCATCGGGTCACTCCGTAGCCGCGGCGGGATCTAGCCTGCGCGGCGGGATCATTCAAGCGCAGGGCTGTCGAGGTCGAGATAGAGGCCCTGCGCCTCGACGGAAGGTCCGCGACGTCTGGCCAGCGCCAGCACCCGCACGAGACGGATGCGCCCGCCCTGGGGGAAGGTCAGCACATCGCCCGGGCCGATGGCGGCCCCGGGCTTGGCCCCGGGCTGGCCATTCACCCGGGCAATACCCGTCGCGAGCATCGCCACCGCAATGCTGCGCGAGCGGAAGAAGCGGGCCTGGAACAGCCAGAGGTCAAGCCTCTGGGTCGCGCGTGGTCCCGGAGCGGAACCTGGATCAGACACGACCCTTCAGCGCGGCAAGGACTGCGAACGGGTTGTCTGGATCGATCGGCTTCTCCGGGCGCGGCGGGCGGGCCTCGAAATTCTTCTTGCGCTCGTTCTCCGGACGCGGCGGCCGGTCAGGGCGCGGGCCACGGCCCTCGCCCGACTTGTCCTTCGGCCGTTGCTCCGCCGCCTCGCCTTCGGCCGGACGCGGCCGGTCGCCGCCTTTTCCAGCGCCCTTGCCGCGTTTCTCCCAGGGTTTGTCGCCACCTTCGCGACGCGGACGGGGTGTCGCTGCGCCCTCCCCCTGCGGCGCCGGCTCGCGCCTGGGCCCCCGCTGGGAGTCGCCGCGCTCTCGGGCAGGCTTGGGTTTGGCGAAGGTCCGGGGCGCCCAGCTGAAGGAGTAGAAGGTTTCCATCTCGACCGGCGCCGCCGGCGGTTCGGCGACCTCGTCGGCCGGCGGAACCACGGAGATTTGTGCCGCCGCAGCGGCAGCGGCCTCGGCAATCGCCTCGGCTGTCACTTCCACCACCGGCGCCGGCGCCTCGGCCCTGGTCTTCGGCCGCTCGCCCTTCTCGCCCTTGTAACCGAGACCGGCCATCAGATCGGCGAATTGCTCCATCGTCAGTCCGGTGATCGACAGCATGTCCGGCCCGGCCTCGAATCCGGCCCGCGTGTCCTTGGTGCGCAGCAGGTCGGCCAGACGTTCCAGCATGTCGATGCGGATCGCCCGGGTGCCGGCCGGATGATAGCCGGCGAGCGTATAGTGCTGGCGCGGAACGTCCGGGATATTGGGGATCGTCACCAGACCCGGCGGCGGGCTCTCGGGAAATTCCGCAAGCCCCTGGACCAGCGACCACAGCACCAGCCTCAGCCGGGTCGGCGCCGGTTTCAGGAGCGCCGAGAGAAACACCGTGTACTGGCCAAACCGGATCCCGTGCTTGCGCAGCGTGGCCCGGGCCTCCTGATCCAGCGCCTTGACCTCCTCGGCCACTTCCGCGCGCGGAAGCACGCCAAGAGCTTCAGTCAGGCGGAAGGCAAAGCCACGCGCCAGGCCAGTCAGGGTTTCGTCCCGGCCCATGGCCAGCAACGGCTCGAACAGCGTGGCCACCTTGCGGTCGATGAAATGCTGGCAGCGCCGGCGCACCTTCTCCGCGATTTCGGGACCGGCATCCTCGTCCACGAAGACCTCGACCCCCGGACGCATCGCCTCGGCCCCGGCGACGAGCTTGCCCACCGCACTCGAGCCCCACATCAGGCCGCCCTGCTCGGTGAAGTCCATCTCGGTGTCGGGCGCGTTGTAGAAGCGGTCTGCCCGCAGATGCAGCTCCGGCCGCAGCGCCTGGGCTGCGGCCTGGCGCAGCGCCTTCGCGCCATCGGCACTGGCCGAGGCATCCTGGTGGAAACGGAACCCGTCGAGACGGCCGGCGAATTCGCCCTCGACCGTGACCTCGCCCTTGTCGTTGACCTCGGCCAAGAGGCTCTCCTTCTGCTTCAGTCGGCGCATGAGAACCGAGGTGCGTCGGTCCACGAAAGCCTGCGTGAGTGCGGCATGCAGCGCGTCGGACAGGCGGTCTTCTATCCTGCGCGTCTCGTCACGCCAATGGGTTTCGTCCTCCACCCAGCCCTTGCGCTGGCTGACATAGGTGAAGGTGCGGATATGTGCCAATCGTTTGGACAGCGTGTCGATATCGCCCTCGGTCCGGTCGATGCGCCGCGCCTGGGGTTCAAGCCAGGCGGCGGGGATGCGGCCCTCGCTGAGAAAGGCGAAGATGCGGGCGAGGAGATTGGCGTGCTCAAGCTCGCCCAGCGACCGGAAATCGGGCACGCGGCAGACATCCCAGAGGAGCCGCACCGCCTGCGGCCCGGTCATGCGGGCGGAGACTTCAGGCAGCGAGGCCAGCGCCCGGAGCGCGACCAGATCATCGGCATCCCGGGCGCGGGTCAGCCATTCGTTGTCGGGCGCGACCTCCAGGCTCTCGATCAGCCGGGAGATGGAGCCGAAATCGAGCGCCGCGCTGCGCCAGTTCAGGCGCCGGACCGGGGCGTAACGGTGGTTCTCGATGGCGAAGATCAAATCCTCGTCGAAGGGCGAGGCCTCGCCGGTGACGCCGAAAGTGCCGGGATTGAGATGCCGCCCGGCCCGCCCGGCGATCTGGCCAAGCTCATGCGGGTAGAGATGCCGCACCCGCCGCCCGTCGAACTTGGTGGTGGAGGAAAAGGCGACATGGCGGATGTCGAGGTTCAGCCCCAGCCCGATGGCATCGGTGGCGACGAGATAGTCCACCTCGCCCGCCTGGTACATCGCCACCTGGGCGTTGCGGGTGCGAGGCGAGAGCGCTCCCATCACCACGGCGCAGCCGCCCTTCTGCCGGCGGATCAGCTCGGCCATGGCATAGACCTGATCGACCGAGAAGCCGACGATGGCCGAGCGGCCGGGCATGCGGCTGACCTTCTTCGACCCCGCCCATTCCAGGGTGGAGAAGCGTTCGCGCCGGGTGAAGGTCACGCCGGGCACCAGCGCCGCGATCGCCCCGCGCATCGCCTCGGAGCCGAGAAACATCGTCTCGACGGTGCCGCGCGCGTTCAGCAGCCGGTCGGTGAAGACATGGCCGCGATCGGGATCGGCGCAGAGCTGGATCTCGTCCACCGCCAGGAACTCGGCGCCGATGTCGGCGGGCATGGCCTCGACCGTGCAGACCCACCAGGTGGCCCGCTCGGGCACGATGCGCTCCTCGCCGGTGACCAGCGCCACCACCGAAGGCCCGCGCGCGGCGACGATCCGGTCATAGACCTCGCGCGCCAGAAGCCGCAGCGGCAGGCCGATCACGCCCGTCCGGTGCCCGAGCATCCGGTCGATGGCGTAATGCGTCTTGCCGGTGTTCGTCGGCCCGAGGACCGCCGTCAGGCGCGGGGAAGTGGCCATGGGAAGCGGGGCGCCCTCAGAGGTCCTGTCCGGCCTTTTCGCGCTCCAGCCGGCTGACGGCCTCCAATACGCCCTGAAGCTGGGGATGTATAGCGAGCGCGGCGCGATAGACCTCCAGCGCCTCCTCCTTGCGCCCGGTCTCCTCCAGGATCATCCCGAAGCCGGACAGCGCGCCGAAATGGCGCGGGTTCAGCCGCAGCGTCTGGGCGATGTCCGCGACCGAGGGGCCGAACTGCCCGGCCTGGAAATAGGCCGTCGCCCGCGCGTTCCAGCCTTCGGCGAAATCCGGCGCATGATCGACGAGCGCGGTCAGATGCTTGATGGCAAGATCGAGATCGCCCGCCTCCATCGCCTCGCGGCCGCGTTGCAGAAGGAGGTCCATCGCCGGCGAGCCGGACTTGGACCACTCGATCCAGATCAAGGGCTCGATGCGCGCCGCTTCCTCGGCATCGGCGGTCTTCAGCCGCTCGAACAGGCGGTCGAGGTCCTCCGCCCGGACGGGCATAGCCAGCAGCAGCAGCGCGGCCAGTGCTGCCGCAACGACACGATTGAGAAAGCGGCCAAGGACTTTCATAAGGGGCAAACTAACCTCTGCGCCAGGAAACGCCACAGGCGGCGTATCACGATCCGGCCATCGCCGATGGCCCCGAAAAGGGAGACATGAGATGAGCGACGTGATCGATGCGGCGGTGGCCGCGCTGGCCCAGAAGGTCGCGGGATTCGACGGCATCGCCAAGATCGTCATAGCCGGCGAAGGCGCGCTGATCATCGACGCCAATGGCGTGCGCGCCGGCGACGAGGAGGCCGACGTGGTCCTGACCGCCGAGGCGGATGTGTTCAAGGGCATCCTCGAAGGCGATGTCAGCCCCACCGCCGCCTTCATGCAGGGCAAGCTCTCGGTCGATGGCAACATGGGCATGGCGATGAAACTCGCCGCCGTCCTCGGCTGAGCGCCTTGGACGCCGCGCCCTTTCATGCCGGCCTCGCCGACGGGCCGGAGGGCGGTCACGCCCTGTGGCTGCGCACATCGGACGGGCTGCGCATCCGCCTCGGCGTCTGGCCGAAGGGCGCGCGCGGCACGGTGCTGATCTTCCCCGGCCGCACCGAGTGCCTGGAGAAATATGGCCGCCCGGCGCGGGAACTCGCCGCCATGGGGCTGGCGAGCGTGGCTTTCGACTGGCGCGGCCAGGGTCTGGCCGACCGGCTGCTGCCCGATCCGATGTCGGGCGATGTCGGGCGGTTCTCCGACTACCAGCGCGACCTTGCCGCCGGTCTGGCGGCGGTGCGGGCGCTCGGCCTTCCCGGGCCGCTCTATCTTCTTGCCCATTCGATGGGCGGCTGCATCGGACTGCGGGCGCTGATCGAAGGCCTGCCGGTCCGGGCCGCCGCCTTCACCGGGCCGATGTGGGGCATCCCGCCCAATCCGCTGCTGGCGCCCCTGGCGCGGATGATCAGCGGCACCGCCGTTCTTGCCGGTCAGGGCCACCGCTATGCGCCCGGCACCGGGCCGGAGGCCTATCTTCTGTCGGCAGGTTTCGAGAACAACAACCTGACCACCGACCGCGAGATGTGGGACTGGATGAAGGCGCAGGTGGTGGCGGTGCCGGCCCTGGCACTGGGCGGGCCGTCCATGCGATGGGCTGCGGCCGCCCTGGCGGAATGCCGGTCCCTGGCCCGCGCGACGCTGCCGGCCGTGCCGGCACTGATCGCATACGGCAGCCGCGAAAGGATCGTCGATCCCGGCGCCATCCGTCGCACTGCCGCCCGCTGGCCGGGCGCCAGGTTGCTGGAAATCGCCGGTGCCGAACACGAGGTGCTCATGGAGGGCGCCGAAAAGCGATCCGCGCTTTATCGCGAAATTGCAGCCATTTACGGCGTTTCCCTCAGGTAATCTTCCAGCATCTCCAGCGACCCGGCGTCCAGGGCCGTGTCTCCGCGTCGCCAGTCCGATACCATGGGCGCCACCAGGGTGACGCCGGACTTGCGGCGCGGCGCGGCGCGGACCTCGGCAAAGGCGATCGTGAAGACCAGTTCGGGCGGCAGCATACGGGTCGGGCCGAAGCGCTCGCGCGTATTGCTGCGGACCCAGTGCTGCAGCTCCGAACTTTCTGCGGGCGGCAGTTCCAGCGCGGCACGCGCGACGGGCAGGAAAACCCCTCCCCGGCGCAGGCCGAAGGTCCCGGCCATGATCGTCCCGCCGCCGCCGGTTTCGACGGAAAGCAGTACCGCCGCAATCCGTCTGGGCTCGGCAGGCCAGAGGCGGAAGGCGCCGGCCTCTCCATAGGCTGCTTCAAGACGGCGCAGGAGCAACCCGCTGGCCCCGTGGTCGCGGGCCGCCGCGCGCGAGAGCGCGAGATCGGACCATGCGCCAAAGTCGAACGCCGGCTCGGCAAGGATCGGAAGCCCCCGAGGAAGGGCAGCAAGCTCATCTTTCAGGCGGGCGTGACGCAGGGCGAAAGGTTGAGGGCGCAGGTCCGTGCCCCCGGCTTCCAGAAGGTCGGCGACCAGGTAGCGGGCCGGAGCTGCGGCCAGATCGCGGCGGGCGGGCCCCTTGGCCTTCAGCCTTGCCGCAAAGGCCTTCTCAAGCTCCGCGCCCTCGCCTCCGGGGCGGAGCCAGCCATCGAGGACCGTTCCCGGCGGCAAGGCATGGCCCAGCCCGGCCAGGTCGGGGAAGCGGGAGGTGACGCAATCCCCGTCCGGCATCCAGAGATCGAAGCCGCCGAGATGCCTTACCAGCTGGCAGCGCAGCCCGGAGCGGAGCCATTGCGCCTGCCACTCCGCCGCCGCGCCGAGCGCGTCCGGCGGTCCGGACAGGATTTCCGCTTCGGCGAAGGAGTGAGGGTTGCCACCCTCCTCTCCGGTCCCAGGCAGAAGGTCGGCCCATGCACTCCGCCCGGGGTTCCACGGTCCGGCCAGTCGCCGGGCGATCCCCGGTGCCGAACGGCCGCTGCAACGGGCGATGGCAGCCGCCAGCAGCCCGCGCGGCAGTTTCAGGCGGAAGCCGCCGGCCAGCAGCTGGTTGAGCCGGAACCGCGCCTGCGGCCCTTCCTCCGCCCATGCGCCAAGCACGGCCGCCGTGATCCGGGCGCCGGAAAGTCCGTGCAGACCTGCGATCCACGCCATCCTTTGCGCCAGCCCGCATCCCGTGCCGGCGCCGTCGTGCGGATGGATCAGGGCTGCGGTCTCGACGGGATCGCCGGACAGGCCTGCTGCCTCTGCCAACAGCCAGGCGGGCAGTCCCGCCGCCTCTGCCGCCCAGAGGGCCAGGTCGTCAGGCCTGACCAGTCGCCTCGGGCGCTGACCGGACAGGAGGGCGATGCACCACAGCCGGTCCTGCTCCGGCAGGTCGCGAAGATATGCGGCCAGCAACGCGACCCGAAAGCCATCGTCACCTGCGCCTTCAAGGGCAGTGCAAAGCGTGGCGAAGCGTTTCATCCGGTCGTCAGCGCCTGTTCCGGTCGCGATCGCGGTGGATGCATCGTCACGCCCGGCGCGACCCCGCTCAGGCCCCTGCCGCGTGCCGCTCCGCCGCCCTGCATGTGAGATACCGCAGCGCCGAAGTTCCGGAAAGAGCGACCTCGCCGCTTTCCGGGCGGACGGGAGGCCCGGGCCTCGGGGCGTCAGGCGCCGGTTGTGCCGGCGGAAGGACCTGTGGGGATGGGCTCGGCCAGGCCCGCGTCATAGCCCTGATCGGTCAGCCAGCGGCAGAAGGGCTGCGTAAAGCCGTGCATGACGAATACCCGCGCCGCGCCGGTGGCGCGGATCGCGTGGTTGAGCCCCGGCCAGTCTGCGTGGTCGGAGAGGACGAAGCCGGTCCCAGGTCCGCGCTGCCGGCGCAACTTGCGCAGGGCCATCCATCCGGAGGCAATAGCTTCGGCCCGCGGTCCCAGTGCCTCGGCCCATTCCGATCCCAGCGCCTGCGGCGGCGCCACGACAAGCGCGCCTTTCGGCACCGACCCGGGCACCGCCGGTAGCGTCGCGGGCAGGCGATAGCCCTGGGCCCGCAACACCTCGGTCGGCCGCTCCACCGCTGGATGGGTCAGGATCGGCCCGAGCGCAGGCAACGCAGCCAGCAGCCGCTGCGCCTTGCCGAAGCCGTAGGCGCCGATTACCGCCACCCGCCCCTCCGCCGCAGTCAGTTGCCACCAGGCGGCGATCTCCGCCACCACCTCGGCCTGCGGCGCCCAGCGGAACAGCGGGAGGCCGAAGGTGCATTCGCTGACGAAGGCGTGACAGGCGACCGGATCCCAGGCCTCGCAAAACCCGTCCGCCTCGGTCTTGTAGTCCCCGGAGACCACCCAGACCTCGCCACCCACCTCGACCCGCACCTGAGCCGAGCCGGGGACATGGCCGGCAGGATGGAAGGAAACCGTCGCCTCCCCGATCCGCCGCGTCTCGCCAAAGGCGAGACCCTCGGCGGAAATGTTGCCCAGGCGCTGGCGGATCACCGGCAGCGCCTGACGGCTCGCCAGATAGGCGCCATGACCCGGGCGCGCATGGTCGGAATGGCCGTGGGTCACGATGGCACGGTCCACGGGTCGCGCCGGATCGATATGGAAGTCCCCGGCAGGGCAATAGATCCCCCGGTCGGTGAAGGTCAGGACAGCGCCAGCCATGAGCCCAGCATAGCCCCCGCCGCGCCGGTGAACAGCGGCGTCATTGCAGGTGGTTGCGGATGCGGTGGACCATCAACCAGACGAGCCCCAGCACTGGCGGCGTCAGCACCGCCATCACGGTGCTCTTGTCCACCCCATGGACCAGCGGCGCCACCATATAGGCGGCAAGGTTCACCGCATAATAGCCGATCGCCACCACCGACAGGCCTTCCACCGTGCGCTGAAGGCGAAGCTGCAGGTCCGCCCGTCGGTCCATGCTTTCCAGAAGCCGCTGATTCTGGGCCGACCGCTCCACATCCACCCGCGTGCGCAGCAGTTCGGCGGCCCGCTGGGCGCGGAGCGCCAGGCTTGCAAGCCGGGCTTCGGCCGATTTCACGGTGCGCATCGCAGGATCATAGCGCCGCATCATGAACTCGCCGAAGGTCTGCCTTTCGCCGATCTTCTTCTCGCGCAGGATGGTGATGCGCTGGTTGACGATCGCCTCATAGGCCGCCGTGGCGCCAAAGCGGAACTGGTATTTCACCGCCAGCCGCTCCAGTTCGGAGGAGATGGTCAGCAGCTCGTGCAGCGCCGCATCCGGACGCGGTTCGGCATTGTCCAGCCCGACCACCAGGGCCGAGAGCTGCGGATCGAGCGCATTCAGCCGCTGGCCAAGCTCGCGTCCATCGACAAGGCCCAGCATCGACATCGCCCGGTAGGTCTCGATCTCGCAAAGCCGCTGGACGATCCGGCCGACCCGCAGGGGCGAGGTGCCGGGCTTGACGAAAACGGCGAAACGCATGTGGCCGTTCGGGTCGATATGGAAGTCGCCGGCGACCACGGCCGCACCCTCGACGATGCGCGACACCGCAAGGCTCTCGGCGACGAACCATTCCTCCAGCTGCGAGAGCATCGCGGCCTCGCTTTCCGGCATCGGCTCGACCCGGATCAGCAGCGAGACGATCCGTTGGCCGGGCGCCTCGGCCATCCAGCCGGCCGGGAAGACCTCCGCCTCGGCCGGATCGAAGGCCCGGACGGAAATGCCCTGGCCGAAGGCGGAGTAGGTCACGAACTCGATGTGGTTCTCCCACTTGAGCTGGTGACGACCGATCGGGCCGGAGAAATGCGTCGCCCCCGGCTGGGGATGAGACGAGCCGTGACGGTCCAGCAGAGCCAGCAGATGGGCGCGGTCGCGGTCGCGGTCGCGGCTGGCGGCCTCGGCCGGCTCCTTGATGGCCAAATAGACCGCATGGCACGGCGCCTCCAGCGAAGGAAACGGCCGGGCATGCAGCTCGTTGACGATGGAAAAGCGCTCGGGATGGTCGGCGATCTGGGACATGCTGCGTCCTCGCAAGGCATTTGTGTCCGCAGCTAGCGCCGGCGGCCGGCCCCCGAAAGGGCGCCGGCTGAGATTTCACGCCCCGGGGAGGTATGCCCCGGAATACTGTCTCCGCTGCAACACCCGGCTCGCCCTCACTGGTCGCGCCAGCGGCGGCCCTCGGCGCGGCAGATCTCGTCGGCCTCCTCGACACCCATGGCATCGGGCCGGTCGATGGCGCGATCCCAGAGGACGACTTCCTTGGTATAAAGCTGGCAGGTCACGGTCCCCTTGGGCGAAGCCACCTCGACTGGTGTGGATTCAAAGTCCCGCGGGTCCCCGGCGCAGCCCGCAAGCAGCGCGAAGGCGGAGATTGTCACAAAAAGTTTGGCGGCCATGGATTCAGCTCTCTCAACCACGAAGTCTTACTTACTACGCTGCTCTGACGCGGAAGGGGCGCGATTCGTTAGCGACGGCGTGACAATTCCGTGGCCACAGCTTGCAGTATTGCAACAAAGGCGGCGGGAGGAACGGTGAGCGGATGGAAATGATCACTGCCGGATCCGTCTGCGCGGCCGCGCATCGCGGCAGATCCTGCGGCCTGAGCGACGCCCTTTCCCCGGACATGCCGTCAGGACGCATGACGGCGCCGCTTTGCTGAAAGGAACAGTCGATGATGACGGTGCGTTGCTACCTGGCTCCGTCCCGGATCGAGGGTCTGGGCGTCTTCTGCCGTGACGACATCCGTCAGGGCCAGTCGGTCTGGGCCGATGATCCGGTTCTGGATGTCCGCGTCCCCGAGGCCAAGTTCCGCGAGGTTCCGCCGCACATCCGCGAGTTTCTCGAGCGCTACACCTATCCGGACCTGACCCGACCCGGGTTCTGGATCCTGGAGGGCGACGAGGGTCGGTTCATGAACCACGCCGAGGATCCGAATCTCGATTTCACCGATGGGGTCACGGGCTATGCCCGCTGGGACATCCCGGCGGGAACCGAGCTGACCTGCAACTACGGCGACTTCGGCGACGGCGACAAGGTGATGCAGCCGCCGCGCCACAGGGTTTCGCCCGGTTAGGACGGGCCGGTCAGCCGATCATCGGCAGCAGCGCATCCAGCGATTTCTTGGCGTCGCCGTAGAACATCCGCGTGTTCTCCTTGTAGAACAGCGGGTTCTCGATGCCGGAATAGCCGGTGCCCTGGCCGCGCTTGGAGACGAAGACCTGCTTGGCCTTCCACACTTCCAGCACCGGCATGCCGGCGATGGGGGAGTTGGGGTCTTCCTGCGCCGCCGGATTGACGATGTCGTTCGAGCCGATGACGATCGCCACGTCGGTCGAGGGGAAGTCCTCGTTGATCTCGTCCATCTCCAGCACGATGTCGTAGGGCACCTTGGCCTCGGCCAG
>CAZRQN010000022.1:0-31529 GCA_964602115.1 uncultured Rhodobacterales bacterium | reverse complement strand
GAACAGCATGTCGCCGCCCATGCCGGCGGTGAGGTTCAGCACCACATCGGTATCGGCTTCGCGGATACGGTCTGTCACTTCGCGGTAGAGCTTCAGGTCGCGCGAGGGCTTGCCGGTCTCCGGGTCGCGGACATGGCAATGGACGATGGCCGCGCCGGCCTTGGCGGCGGCGATGGCGCTGTCGGCGATCTGCTTGGGCGAGCGCGGCACATGCGGGCTGCGGTCCTGGGTGCCGCCCGATCCGGTCACGGCACAGGTGATGAAAACCTCGCGGTTCATGGCTAGCGGCATCGCGTCCTCCGTACTGCGCGGCGCATCCTACGCCTCTTGAAGCCCGGCGCCGTGCAATTTACGAAAGCTCGATGACGGAAAATGTCCTGTTTCGCCCCACACCCGCCGCCCTGACCATCGCGGTCCTGGTCCTTCCCCAGGCCTCGATCCTCGAATTCGCCTCGGTGCTCGATCCCCTGCGCAGCGCCAACCGCTTTCTGGGGCGCGATGCCTATCGCTGGCGGGTGGTCTCGCCCGACGGGGCCCCGGTGCCGCTGACCTGCGGCATCGAGCTGCCCGCCGAGGGCGCGCTGGCGGCGGCGGACGGCGCGGATGTGCTGATCGTCGTCGCCGGGTTCCGGCTGGATGCGGTGGTCACGCGCGGCCTGACGCGCGAGCTGCGCCGCCTTGCCCCGCGCTTCGCGCTGGTCGCGGGCGTCGATGCCGGACCCTGGGTCATGGCCCGCGCCGGGCTGCTCGCAGGGCACCGCGCCACCATCCATTGGGAGGATCTGGAGGATTTCGCCGCCCGCCATCCGGAGGTCGAGGTCGTGCCCGACCGCTTCGTCATCGACCGGGCGCGGGCGACCATCGGCGGGGCGGCGGCGGCGGCGGATTTCTCCCTGGCGCTGATCGCCGCCCGTCAGGGCCGGCCGCTGGCGCGGCAGGTGGCGACCAGTTTCCTGATGTCCGCCCGGGCCGGCGGCGACCCCCAGGTCTTTCCCGACCGCGCCATGGACCCGCGCGTCGCCCTGGCCGTGGCGCGGATGGAGGCGCGGCTGGACGCGCCCGAGCCGGTGGCCGAGACCGCCGCCGCCATCGGCCTTTCCCCCCGGCGGCTGGAAACGCTGTTCCGCCAGGCCTTCGGCACCACGCCCGGCGCCTATGCCCTGTCCCTGCGCCTGACCGCCGCACGGCGGATGGTGACCGAGCAGCGCTTCGCCCTTTCCGACATCGCGCTGCGCACCGGCTTTTCCTCGCCCGGAACCCTGTCGCGCGCCTTCCGCCGTGCCTTCGGGGCCTCGCCGCGCGGCCTGCGGCGCGGGTAGGCCGGGGCGGTCTTGTCAGGCGCGCCGGGACCGGCAAAACTCGGGGGATGGGCACCCGCCTGCTTGCGATGACCATCGGCCTGCTTGATGCCGAGGATGCCGGAGGGTCCGCCTTTGCCGGGGCGCTCGGCCGCCCCTTGCCGCCGGACTGGCCGCCCGAGTTCCATGACGCCGACACCCGCGCCTGGATGCGGCAGCACCTGGCCGAAGCCCGCAACGCCGGCTTCGGCGCCTTCTACATCCTGGCCGGGGACGGCGCGGCCATCGGCACCTGCGGCTTCAAGGGGCCGCCGGACGCCGGGGGAAGGGTCGAGATCGGCTATACGGTCGTGCCCTCGGCCCAGCGGCAGGGCCATGGCCGGGCGGCGGTCCGCGCCCTGCTGGCCCTGGCCTTCGCCGACCCGCGCGTGACGCGGGTCCTGGCCGAAACCCTTCCCGACCGGCCCGCCTCGCAGCGCACCGCGCTGGCCTGCGGCTTCGTGCTGACCGGCCGCCGCCCCGACCCCGAGCTTGGCGAGATCCTCACCTTCACCGCCGAACGGCCCGCCTGACCGGGCCGTCCCGCCCGCCGCCCTAAGCCGCGTCGAGCAGCCCCCGGCCGCGCAGCAGCGCCTCCACCCCCGGCATCTTGCCGCGAAACCGGGTGTAGAGCACATCCGGCTCCTCCGACCCGCCGGCGGAGAGGATGTGGCGCTCCAGCCTTGCGGCGGTCTCGGGATCGAAGGGGTCGCCCGCCTCGCGGAAGGCGTCGAAGGCATCGGCGTCCATCACCTCGGACCACATGTAGCTGTAATAGCCCGCCGAATAGCCGTCGCCCGAGAAGACATGGGCGAAATGCGGCGTGGCATGGCGCATGACGATGGCGCGCGGCAGGCCGATCCCCGCCAGCACCTCGGCCTGTCTGGCCATCGGATCGGCAGGCGGCGCGCCCTCGTGGAAGGCGAGATCGACCAGCGCCGAGGCAAGGAATTCCACCGTGGCAAAGCCCTGGTCGAAGGTCGCGGCGCCAAGGAGCTTCTCGCGCAGCGCCTCCGGCATGGGTTCGCCGCTGGCATGGTGGCGGGCATGGGTGGCCAGCACCTCGGGCACCGACAGCCAGTGCTCGTAAAGCTGGCTCGGCAGCTCGACAAAGTCGCGCGCCACATTGGTGCCGGAGATGAAGCCATGGGTCACGTCGCTGAGCATCTGGTGCAGCGCGTGGCCGAATTCGTGGAACAGCGTCCGCGCATCGTCCCAGGACAGGAGCGTCGGCGTGCCCTTGGCGAAGTTGCAGACATTGACCACCACCGGCCGCACCTCGCCCGCGAGCCGCCGCTGGCCCCGGAAGGTCGAGCACCAGGCGCCGGAGCGCTTGGAGGGCCTTGCGTGGTAGTCGCCGAGAAAGACCGCAAGATGCCGCCCGGCCCGCGTCACCTCCCAGGCCCGCACGTCCGGATGGTAGAGCGCCACGTCGAGCGGGCGGAACTCCAGCCCGAACAGCCGGCGGGCGCAGTCGAACTGCGCCGCGATCATCGCCTCCAGCGACAGATAGGGCTTGATCGCCGCCTCATCGAGATCGTGCTCGGCCACCCGGCGCTTCTCGGCATAGTGGCGCCAGTCCCAGGGTTCGAGCGGCCCGTTCACCCCGTCGGCGCGCAGCATCCCCTCCAGGACCTGCGCATCCGCCTCGGCCCGGGCCCGCGCCGGCGCCCAGACCCGCATCAACAGGTCGCGCACCGCCGCCGGGGTCTTGGCCATCTCGGGTTCGAGCTTGAAGGCGGCGAAATCGGCATAGCCCAGCAACTGCGCCCGTTCGTGGCGCAGCGCCAGGATCTCGGCGGCCAGCGCCCGGTTGTCGCTGGCACCGCCGTTGGCGCCCCGCGCCACCCAGGCCTCGAAGGCGCGCTGGCGCAGGTCGCGGCGGGTGGAATACTGCAGGAAGGGCACGATCAGCGAGCGGTTGAGCGTCACCACCGCGCCCTTCGCCCCCCGTTCCGCACCCGCAGCCCTGGCGGCGGCGATCAGCCAGTCCGGCAGGCCGGCCATGTCCTCCTCGGCCAGATCCATCGACCAGCCGCGCTCCTCGGCCAGCACGTTCTGCGAGAATTGCGTGGACAGGACCGACAGCCGCGACTTCACCTCGGTCAGCCGCGCCGCCTCGGCCCCCGACAGCTCCGCCCCGGCACGGACGAACATGCGGCGGTAGAGCGACAGCACCCGCAGCTCCTCGCCGTCCAGACCCAGAGCCGCGCGGCGCTCCCACAGGTCGCGGATGCGGGCCCACAGCGCCTTGTTGTTGGTGATCTCGGAGGAAAAGGCCGAAAGCTTCGGCGCCAGCTCGCGCTGCAGCGCCTCGCGCGCCTCGCTGGCATCGGCGCCGACGAGGTTGAAGAACACGCCGGCCACCCGGTCGAGCGTCAGCTCCGAAAGTTCCAGCGCCGCGATCGTGTTGGCGAAATCCGGCGGCGCGGGATCGGCGGCGATCGCGGCCACCCGCGCCCGCGCCTCGGCCAGCGCCGCCTCGAAGGCCGGGGCGAAATCGGCATCGGCGATGGCGGCAAAGGGCGGCAGCGCGAAGGGCGTGTCCCAATCCTCAAGCAGCGGGTTCGGCATTCTGCGCACTCCTCTGGCCTCTGCGCGGACGAAAACGGCGCCCCGGATCACTCCGGGGCGCCCCGTCTCCCGTCAAGCGGGAAATCAGCCGCCTTTCGGGCGGTTGCGGATCATGAACGTGTCGAATGTGTACTCCGCCACCTGGTTCCACAGGTTCGCTTCGTTGCGATAGGCCTGCTGGCTCTCGAAGATCTTCTTGAAGTCGGCGTTCTCGGCCGAGAGCGTGGCATAGAGCGCATTGGCGGCCTCGAAGCCCTTGACCATCACCTCTTCCGGATAGGGCCGCAACTGCGCCCCCCCGGCAATCAGGCTGCGCAGCGACGCCGGGTTCTTGGCGTCGTACTTGGCCAGCATCGACAGGTTGGCCGTCGCGGCCGCCGTCCTGATGATCGACTGGTAGCTCGCGGGAAGCTCGTTCCACTTGCCGAGGTTGATCATGAAGCCCAGCGTCGGCCCGCCTTCCCAGAAGCCGGGATAGTAGTAATAGGGCGCGACCTTGTTCAGGCCGAGCTTCTCGTCGTCATAGGGCCCGACCCATTCCGCCGCGTCGATGGTGCCGCGCTCCAGCGAGGGGTAGATGTCGCCGCCCGGGATCTGCTGGGGCACCACGCCCAGCGCCTCCATCACCTTGCCGCCCATGCCGCCGATGCGCATCTTGACGCCCTGGAGGTCGGCCAGGGAGTTGATCTCCTTGCGGAACCAGCCGCCCATCTGCGCGCCGGTATTGCCGCCCGGGAAGGCGATCAGCCCCTGGGTGGCATAGAAGGCGTTCATCATGTCGATGCCGCCGCCGTGGTAGTACCAGGCGTTGATCCCGCGGGCGTTGAGCCCGAAGGGCACGGCCGTCCCGAGCGCATAGGCCGGGTTCTTGCCCCAGTAGTAGTAGCTCGCCGTATGCGTCATCTCGACCGTGCCGGCCGCGACCGTATCGGCGGCTTCGGGCATCGGCACGATCTCGCCGGCCGCGAAGGGCTGGATCTGGAAATTGCCGTCCGTGGCGTCGGAGACGTTCTTGGCGAATTCCTCCGCCGCGCCATAGATCGTGTCCAGCGCCTTGGGAAAGCCCGAGGTCAGCCGCCAGCTGATCTTGGGCTGGCTCTGCGCCACGGCCGGGGCGGCCAGCGCGACCGCAGCGCCGCCGACGGCGGCCGAAGTCAGGAATATGCGTCTTTTCATGGGTTTCTTCCTCCTGTTGGTCCTCAGTTCATCGCAAGGCGGTCGGGTCAGTTCAGGTCCAGCGCCGGCGGCACCAGATCCGGCATCGGGATGGCGTCGAGTTGCTGCTCGATGGCGCTGTCGTCCAGCAAGAGCGCGTCGCTGATCCAGTAATCGACGATTTCCGGGAAGGTTATGATCAGCGCCACCAGCACCAGCTGCAACAGGATCCAGGGGATCGAGCCCAGATAGATGTCACGGCTGGACACTTCCGGCGGCGCGATGCCGCGCAGGTAGAAGAGCGCGAAGCCGAAGGGCGGGTGCATGAAAGCCGTCTGCATGTTCACGCAGAGAAGCACGCCCAGCCAGACCAGATCGATGTCGAGCGCATTCGCGGTCGGGATCAGCAGCGGGATGATGATGAAGACGATCTCGAAGAAATCGAGAAAGAAGGCGATGAAGAAGACGAAGATATTGACGAAGACCAGGAAGCCGACGCGTCCCCCGGGGATATGCGCCAGCATGTGCTCGATCCACTTGCCGCCGTTCACCCCCTGGAACACCAGGCTGAAGGTCGTGGCGCCGATGAGAATGAAGATCACCATCGCGGTGATCCGCATCGTCCCGTCCATCGCTTCCCACAGGAGCCGCCCGGAGAAGCGCCCGTGCATGACCGCCAGAATGATCGCGCCCGTCGAGCCCATGGCCCCGGCCTCGGTCGGCGTGGCCAGACCCATGAAGATCGTGCCGAGCACGAGGAAGATCAGCACCAGCGAAGGCACCATCCCCCAGGCGATCTTGCGCCACATCGCCCAGCCCCGCAGCGTGCGCGCCTCCGGCGGCAGGGGCGGCACCCGGTGCGGCTGCAGGAGCGAGACCGCGAGAATGAAGCCCGAGAACAGCGCCACCTGCAGGATCGAGGGGCCGATGGCGCCAAGATACATGTCGCCCACCGGAACACCCAGCTGGAAGGCCAGCACCACCAGCACCAGCGAGGGCGGGATCACCTGGGTGATCGTCCCGGATGCGGCGATCACCCCGGTGCCGATCTTCATGTCATAGCCGTATTTCAGCATGATCGGGATCGAGATCATCCCGATGGCGATGACCGAGGCCGCCACCGTCCCGGTGATCGCGCCCAGGATCGCGCCGACATAGATCACCGCCTGCGCCAGACCGCCCGGAAAGCCGCCGAAAAGCTGGCCGATGCCTTCCATCAGGTCTTCGGCCAGCCCGGATTTCTCCAGCACCACGCCCATCAGGGTGAAGAACGGGATGGCGAGCAGGAGGTCGTTCGACATGATGCCGAAGACCCGCGCCGGCAGGGCCTGCATGAACTCGAAGCCGAAATAGCCGAGGTCGATGGCGACGAGGCCGGAAAACAGCCCCAGCGCCGCCAGCGAGAAGGCGACCGGAAACCCGATCAGCAGGAAGACCACCAGCCCGCCGAACATCGCGGGCGCAAGCAGGCCATAGTCTAGCATCCGCCCGCTCCCCCGGTCATTGCACGGGCTTCTCGTATTGCAGGTCGAGATCGAGATAGCCGCGCAGCGCCGCGATCCGGCGGATGAACTCGGCCGAACCCTGCAAGAGCAGCAGGACGAACCCCAGCGGCAGCAGCGCCTTGACCGGCCAGATCGGCAGGCCGCCGGCATTGGCGCTGATCTCCCCGTCGGCATAGCTGCGCTGGAACCATGGCACCGTCATGTCGATCATCATGGCACAGACCGGGAAGAAGAAGACCACGTAGCCGAACAGCTCGACCCAGAGCTTGGCGCGCCGGCCAAGGCTGCCATAGACCAGATCGACCCGCACATGTTCGTTGAGTTTCAGCACCCAGGGCGCGCCGAGAAGGAAGATGCCGGCATACATCTGCCACTGCACCTCCAGCCAGGCGTTCGATGAGATGTCAAAGGCATAGCGCGACACCGCATTGCCCGCCGAGATCACGCAGCTGACCAGAACGAGGATCGAGGCGACGATGCCGGCGATCCGGCTGACACGGTCGATCCCGCGGGCGAGCGCCAGCAGTGGCTCCAAAACTGGTCCTCCCGTCCCGGCCGTCTGGCGCGGCCTTGCCCTGATCCGGTCCGTGGTCTCCTCCGGCGGCGGGCACGAACCGTCCCGGCAACTTTAGGCACCCCGGCCCATGTTTCAACCGCAGACTGCAACGACTGCCGCAAGGGAAGCAGATTGACCCGCGCCGGCCCCGTTGCCGCCACGGCGGGACTGCGCGCCTGCCCGATCCATGGGCAATCCCCGGCAATCGGACAAGCCTAGCCGCCCGACCGCATCCGCAGCCGCCGCTCCAGTTCGCGCAGGGCAAGGCTGAGGGTGATGGTCATCGCCAGATAGAGATAGGCCGCGACGTTGTAGGTCTCGAAATAGCGGAAGTTCCCGGCCGCCGTGACCTTGGCCAGTTGGGTGATGTCGGTGACGCCCAGGACGCTGACCAGCGATGAATCCTTCACCATGGCGATGAAGTCATTGCCATAGGGCGGCAGGATCAGGCGGAAGGCCTGGGGAAAGCGGATCAGGCGAAAGCGCATCCAGCCGGTCAGCCCCAGGGCCGAGGCCGCCTCCAGTTGCCCCTTGTCCACCGCCTGCAGACCGGCGCGGAAAATCTCGGCCAGGAACGAGGCATAGGCCAGCATCAGCGCGATCACCGCCCGCCACAGCAGCGGCACGTCGCGGGTGCGCATCTCCGGCAGGCCGGCGCCGTTCCAGGCCCAGACGATGAAGGGCACGAAGACGAAGGCGACATAGAGCAGCAGCACGATGATCGGGATGCCGCGCATCACCTCGATGTAAAGTCGCGCCGCCTGGCGCAGCACCATCCAGCGCGACATGCCCATCAGCGCCAGCCCCAGGCCGATCATGCTGGCACCGGCATAGCCGACCATCGCCACCACCACCGTGATCCCGACCCCCTTGGCCAGGTTCCGCAGCGATGCCGCATAGACCTCGTCGGCCAGAATCTCCCATAGCAGCCAGAGGCCGGTGATCGTCACGATCACCAGCCACCAGGGGAAATCCTCGTCCGGCTTGGGGTTGGGCGTCAGCTCACTCGCCCATCTTGTAGTCGAGGAACCATTTCTTGTTCAGCGCCTCCAGCGTGCCATCGGCCTTCATGCTGGCGATGGCGGCATTCATCGGCGCCACCAGATCCGAGCCCTTGGGGAAGATGAAGCCGAATTCCTCCGACCCCAGCGGCTCGCCGATGATCTTCAGCCCGCCGTTGGAGGCCGCGACATAGCCGTTGGCCGCCGTCGAATCCGAAAGCGTCAGGTCCACGTCGCCGGCCTTCAACGCCTCAAGCCCGGCCCCGAAGGTCTCGAACTTGATGATCCGGGCATTCTCCTCGTTGCCGTCGAGGATTTCATAGACGGCGGCATAGAAGGGCGAGGTCCCGGGCTGGGCGGCGATCAGCAGCGCGGGATCGGCGCCGAAGCTCTTGGCGTCGGTGAAGCGCGTCTCGTCGCCGCGCACGATCATCAGCTGCTGGGACAGCATGTAGGGATCGGAGAAATCCACCTTCTCCTTGCGCTCGTCGTTGATGGTGATCCCGGTCATGCCCAGATCGTACTGCGCCTCGGAGACCGCCGGGATCATCGCGTCCCAGGACGTGTTCTCGTAGCGCACGGTGATGTTCAGCCGCTTGGCGATCTCGGCCATGGCGTCATATTCCCAGCCCACCGCCTTGCCCTCCTTGTCGAGGAACTGCAGCGGCGGATAGGCGTTCTCCGTCACCACCACGACCTCGCGGCCGCCGAGGTCGGGGACCTCCTGGGCCAGCGCGGGGGTCACGGCAAGGAACAGCCCGGCAAGGGCGGCGGTCAGTCTCATGGGTCAGGCTCCCGGTTGGTGGGGCGGCTGGGCCCGCCCGGACCGCGCGATTATGGGCCGCCTTGGCGCGCTGTCCAGTGCCGCCAGCCGTTGCACCGCGCCGCCCTGCGGCGTGCGGTCTGTCGGGACGGATGCCATACGCAGGCGGGACGCCAAACCGACGCCGGCGGGACGGGGCTCAGGCCGGCCGCGCGCCGCAGACCGGGCAGGCCGGATTGCGCGCCACCTGGACCGTCCTCACCTCGCCGAAAAGCCCGTCATAGAGCATCAGCCGGCCCCTGAGGGTCTCCCCCGCCCCGGTCAGGTGCTTGACCGCCTCCAGCGCCATCATCGTGCCGAGAACGCCGGGCAGCGGCGCCGCCACCCCGGCCTCGGCACAGACCGGCACCTGCCCCGGCGCCGGGCGCTCCGGAAAAACGCAGGCAAGACAAGGGCCTGCCGGCGGGTGGTAAAGACCGATCTGGCCCTCCCACTGGGTGATGGCGGCGGCGATGAGCGGCTTGCCCAGCGTCACGCAGGCGGCATTGACCAGATCGCGGGTGTCGAAATTGTCCGTGCCGTCGAGCACCAGATCATAGTCGGCGAAAAGGTCGCGGGCGATCTCCGCCGTCAGGCGGCGATGGTAGGGCCGCACCGCGACAAAGGGATTCAGCGCCTTCATCGCCATCTCGGCCGAGAAGACCTTCGGCATGCCAAGCCGCTGATCCGCATGGATGATCTGGCGTTGCAGGTTGGTGGGCTCCACCACATCGCCGTCGATCACCCCGATCGTGCCGACCCCTGCGGCGGCGAGATACAGAAGCGCCGGCGACCCCAGCCCTCCCGCCCCCACCACCAGCACCCGCGCCGCCTTCAGCCGTTTCTGCCCCGCCCCCCCGATCTCGCGCAGCGCGATATGGCGGGCGTAGCGGGTGATCTCGGCCGGCTGGAGCCGGTCGGGCGCAGGCGGCGTTGCGGCCGGCGCCGCCGCGCGGCGCCGCAGGCGGGTCAGCCCCTCGCGATAGAGAAGCGCCACCGCTCCGATGAGCAGAAGCGCGATCCACAGCCCGGCCTCGCGCCCCGTCGCCACACGCAATGGATGGCCGGGCGGCAGAAGGAGATGGCCGAGGATCACGCCAAGGATCAGCGCCCCGATCATGGCCAGCCGCGCGCGCTGCGGTGCCCCGCTCCAGGCGCCAAGGCCCCACAGCGCCGCCGCCAGGGTCAGGACCAGCAGCATCAACCGCGCCCGGTGGAGCCGAACCCGCCCTCGCCCCGATCCGTGGCGTCCAGCGCTCGGACCACGTCGAAGACCGCCCGCACCACCGGGGCCGCCACCATCTGCGCCACCCTGTCGCCGTGGCGGATCGTGTAGGGCTCGGTCCCGAGGTTCACCAGCGCCACGCCCAGGGGGCCGCGATAGTCGCTGTCGATGGTCCCCGGCGTGTTCGGCAGGGTGATCCCGTGTTTCAGCGCCAGGCCGGAGCGCGGGCGGATCTGCACCTCGAATCCCTCGGGGATGGCCAGCCGCAACCCGGTCGGGCACAGCGCGCGGGCCATGGGTGCCAGCGTCAGGCCGGCCTCGCGTGCCTCTGGCGGGAAGTTGGCGCGCAGGTCGGCGCCGGCGGCACCCTGGGTCTCGTAGGCCGGCAGGGGCAGGCTGCGGTCGGCCCAGTCCTCCCAAAGGAGCGCGATACGGACGGTCAAGGAGCGGCTCCGAGCGCGGCGGCGATGCGCGCCGCCAGCCGGCGGGCAACCTCGTCCTTGGCCAGACGCGGCCACGGCTCGGCGCCCTCCGCAGTGACCAGCGTTACCGCATTCTCGGTGCCGCCCATGATCCCCGTCTCCGGGCTCACGTCATTGGCCACGATCCAGTCGCAGCCCTTGCGCAGCCGCTTGGCGGTGGCGTGGTCCAGCACCTTCTCGGTCTCGGCGGCAAAGCCCACCACCAGACGCGGACGCAAGGCATGGCGCGAGACGGTGGCGAGGATGTCCGGGTTTTCAACGAGATGCAGCGCCGGCGGGCCCTCCGGCCCCTTCTTCACCTTCTCGGCCGCCGCACCGGCCACCCGCCAGTCGGCCACGGCGGCGGCAAAGACCGCCGCATCGGCAGGCAGCGCCGCCTCGACCGCCGCCAGCATCTCTGCCGCCGTCTCGACCCGCGCCACCGTTACGCCGGGCGGCGGCGGCACGCTGGCCGGGCCGGTGACGAATGTCACCCGGGCGCCGAGATCGCGCAGCGCGGCGGCGATGGCACTGCCCTGCGCGCCTGAGGAGCGGTTGGCGATATAGCGCACCGGATCGATCGGCTCGTGTGTCGGGCCGGAGGTGACGAGCACATGCCGGCCCGCAAGCGGCCCCTCGGCAAGGGCCGCGCCGATGGCGGCGACGATCTCCGGCACTTCCGACAGCCGCCCGGGCCCGTATTCGCCGCAGGCCATCTCGCCGTCCTCGGGCCCCACGACCAGCACGCCGCGCGCCTTCAGCGTGGCGAGGTTCGCCACCGTCGCCGGGTGCTGCCACATGCGGACATTCATCGCAGGCGCGACCAGAACCCGCTTGTCGGTCGCCAGCAGCAGCGTCGTGGCCAGATCGTCGGCGATCCCGGCGGCCATCCGCGCCATCAGATTGGCGGTGGCCGGCACCACGACCAGCAGGTCCGCCGACCGGCTGAGCTCGATATGGCCCATCTCCGCCTCGTCGGTGAGGTCGAAGAGATCGCGCCAGACCTTCGCCTTCGCCAGCGCCCCGACCGACAGCGGCGTGACGAACTCGGCCGCCGCAGCGGTCATCACCGGAACCACGGTGACGCCTTGCTCGCGCAGGCGCCGGATCAGCTCCAGCGCCTTGAAGGCGGCGATCCCGCCGCCGATGATGAGAAGGATGCGCCTGCCTGCCAGCATGGGCGAAACCTAGGCGGGCGGGCGCCGGAACTCAATGCCCGCCCAGCGCCTTGCCGGGCAGCGCCGGCCGCTTCGGGGTGCGGCGCATGTCCCGCCGCAAGGCCGTGGCTCCAAGCCCCCCCACCCCATCCCTCCCCCACGAGGGGGGAGGGAGGCGCTGCCGGTGCATCCTTCGCGGGATTGAGATGTCGCGCCCGGGCGCAGGGGTAGGCCAAGCGCCTCCCCTCCTCCTTGTGGGGAGGGGATGGGGGTGGGGGGCCCGCCGCATGCGGCCCCCTTCGCCGCGCTTGGCCTCTCCCGGCGCGGCGGCTATAGCCATGCCCGACCGGCCAAGCGAGGACAGGGTGACACAGGCGCAGCACAGGCTTCCCCCGCTGACGCTGGTCCTCGGCGGCGCGCGTTCGGGCAAGTCGCGCTTCGCCGAGGGGCTGGTCACGGGCTCCGGCCTCGCCCCGGTCTATCTCGCCACCGCCGAGGCGCATGACGCCGAGATGGCCGCCCGCATCGCCGCCCATCGGGCGGACCGGGCGAGCCAGGGCTGGCGCACCGTCGAGGCGCCGCGCGACCTCGCCCCCGCGCTGGCGGCCGCGCGTGCCGGCGAGTCCGTGCTTCTGGACTGCGCCACGCTCTGGCTCTCGAACGCGCTGCTGGCCGGCGCCGATCTTGCCGCCGAGGAACAGGCGCTGCTGGTGGCGCTGGCGGGCTGCGCTGCGCCGGTGGTCGTCGTCTCCAACGAAGTGGGCTTCGGCATCGTGCCGGAGAACGCCCTCGCCCGCGCCTTCCGCGATGCGCAGGGCCGGCTGAACCAGCGTCTCGCCGCGCAGGCCGGTCTTGTCGTCCTCGTCGCCGCCGGCCTGCCGCTGGTCCTCAAGGGCCGCCTGCCGTGAGCCGCCTCTGGCTCGTCCGCCACGGGCCGACCCATGCCCGCAGCCTGACCGGCTGGACCGACCTTGCCGCCGATCTCTCCGACCGGGCGGCGCTCGCCCGTCTGGCGGCGGCGCTGCCCGACGTGCCGGTCGTCTCCTCCGACCTCTCCCGCGCCATCGCCACGGCCGATGCCCTGCAAGGCGCCCGGCCCCGCCTGCCGCATGATCCGCGCTGGCGCGAGATCCATTTCGGCGACTGGGAGGGCCAGCTCGCCGCCGACCTGCCGGAGCGCCCTTCCCGCGCCTTCTGGGAGGGCGAGGCGCCCGCCCCCGGCGGCGAAGGCTGGGCTGACCTGTCGCTGCGGGTCGCGCGGGCCCTGGGCGAGATCGAGGCGCCGCTGATCGTCGTCGCCCATTTCGGCGCCATCCTCGCGGCGGTGCAGGCCGCGACCGGAATGACCGCCGCACAGGCGCTGTCCCACCGGATCGACCCGCTCAGCCTGACCGAGATCGACCTCATGGCCGGCCGCCTGCTGCGGATCAATCACGCCCCGTGATGGCGCTTCCCACGAAGCATCGTTTTTCCATCTGCGCCTTTGCAGCTAGGAGCGCGGCATGCCCAAGGAGCCTGCGATGACCCAGACCTACGAACTCGCCATCGGTGACCGCGCCTATTCAAGCTGGTCGCTGCGCGGCTGGCTGCCCTTCGACGCCTTCGGCATTCCCGTCACCACCCGCAAGGCCCGGCTCTACACCGAGGAACTGCCGAAGCTTCTGGCAGGCTTCGTCCCCGCCAGGACGGTCCCGGTGGTGCGCACGCCCGATGGCGCGCTGATCCTCGAAAGCCTCGGCATCGCCGAGGAACTGGCCTCGCGCCATCCCGAAGCCGGCCTCCTGCCGGCCGATCCCAAGGCGCGTGCCGTCGCCCGTTCGGTGATGGCCGAGATGCATGCGGGCTTCCGCGCCCTGCGCGACCATTGTCCGATGAACCTGCGGGTCAGCTACACCGACTGCGCCCCGCCGCCCGAAGTGCTGGCGGATCTCGCCCGTCTGGAAGCGCTGTGGTCCTGGGCGCGCGCGGCCTCCGGCAGCACCGGCCCCTGGCTCTGCGGCGCCTACTCGCTGGCCGATGTCTTCTTCGCGCCGGTGGCCAGCCGCATCGCCACCTACAACCTGCCGGCAGGTGCCGAGGCCCTGGCCTATGTCGCGGCGCATCTGGCGCATCCCTCATTCCGCCGCTGGCGGGCGATGGGCCTGATCGATGGCGCCGATCAGGACTTCTACCGCCGCGACTACCCGCGCCGGCCCTGGCCCGGCCCGGCCCCCCTGCCGGCCCGCGCCGTGGAGGGGAGCGAGGCCGAGAACACCGCCTGCCCCTATTCCGGCAAGCCCGTCACCCATGTCCTGGAGCTTGACGGCCGCCGCTTCGGTTTCTGCAACGCCTTCTGCCGCGACAAGACGGTGGGCGACCCGGAAGCCTGGCCGGCCTTCATGGCGCTTTACCGATCGTAAAGGAATTGCCCCTACCCCGTTAACCAAGGTTTACGGGGAGTGGCATGGTCGCGCGCGCCTATACGGTCGCCTTCGAGGGGGTGGAGGCGCGCATGGTCGAGGTGCAATGCGCCGTCGCCCCGGGGGTGCCCGGTTTCGCCGTCGTCGGCCTGCCCGACAAGGCGGTGAGCGAGGCCAAGGAGCGGGTGCGCGCGGCGCTGTCGGCGATGTCCATCGCCCTGCCGTCCAAGCGCATCACCGTGAACCTCTCTCCGGCCGACCTGCCCAAGGAGGGCTCGCATTTCGACCTGCCCATCGCGCTGTCGCTGCTCGCGGCGCTGGAGATCGTGCCGGCGGACATGGTGGAGGGGACGGTGGCACTTGGCGAGCTGTCCCTCGACGGGCGGCTGATCGCGGTCGCCGGTGCCCTGCCCGCCGCCATGGCGGCGGCCGAGGAGGACCGCGCCCTTCTCTGCCCGCGCGCCTGCGGGGCCGAGGCCGCCTGGGTCGGCGCCACCCAGGTCCTGGCCGCAGCCTCGCTCGACGAGGTGGTGCGCCACTATACCGGCCGCACCCTGCTTACGCCCGCCGAGGCCGGTGAAGTCGTCCTGCCCGGCGGCGCCCGCGACCTGCTGGATGTCAAGGGCCAGGAACGCGCCAAGCGGGCGCTGGAAATCGCCGCCGCCGGGCGCCACCACATGCTGATGATCGGCCCCCCCGGCTCGGGCAAGTCCATGCTCGCCGCCCGGCTTCCCGGCATCCTGCCGCCGCTGACGGCGGTGGAGGCGCTGGAGACCTCGATGGTCCATTCGCTGGCCGGGCTGCTCTCCGACGGCGGCATCTCCCGCACCAGGCCCTTCTGCGAGCCGCACCACACCGCCTCGATGGCTGCCATCGTCGGCGGCGGCAAGGGCGCCAAGCCCGGCCAGATCAGCCTGGCCCACAACGGTGTCCTCTTCCTCGACGAGTTCCCGGAGTTCCCCCGCCCGGTGCTCGAAACCCTCCGCCAGCCGATCGAGACCGGCGAGGTCGTGGTCGCCCGCGCCAATGCCCATGTCCGCTATCCCTGCCGTTTCCTGCTGGTGGCGGCCGCCAATCCCTGCAAATGCGGCTTCCTCACCGATCCCGGCCGCGCCTGCACCCGCGCCCCGATCTGCGGCGAGGACTATCTCGGCCGCATCTCCGGGCCGCTGATGGACCGCTTCGACCTGCGGGTGGATGTGCCGCCGGTATCCTATACCGATCTCGATCTTCCGCCCTCGGGAGACCCTTCCGCCACCGTCGCGGCACGGGTCGCGGCGGCGCGTGCGGTGCAGACCAAGCGCTACGCCGGGCATCCGGCAGTCCGGGTCAATGCCGAAGCCGAAGGCGCGGTGCTGGAAGAGGCCGCAACGCCCGACCCGGAGGGCAAGGCGCTGCTCAACAAGGTCGCCGAACGCTTCGGACTTTCGGCGCGCGGCTACCACCGCGTCCTGCGGGTGGCCCGCACCATCGCCGATCTCGCCGGCGAAGAGGACGTGCGCAAGCCGCATGTGGCCGAAGCGGTCAGCTACCGGCTGTCCTTCGGCCGGTCCGGCTCCGCCGCATGAGCCCGCTGCCGCGCGAAGCAATTTTCTTCAGGAAGAAAATTGCAAATTCCTTGTTTCAAGGAATTTGCCGCCCGTCAGGCGCGGCGGCGCTCCACCGCCTCCCAGATCAAGGCCGCCGCGTTGACGCCCGAGAAGCGCTCAAGCTCCTGGATGCCGGTGGGGGAGGTGACGTTGATCTCGGTGAGCATGTCGCCGATCACGTCGATGCCGACGAAGATCTGCCCGTTGTCCCGCAGGGTGGGCCCGATCGCCGCACAGATCTCCCGGTCCCGCGCGGTCAGCTCCGCCGCCTCCGCCCGCCCGCCGACATGCAGGTTCGACCGCGTCTCGCCGGTCTGCGGCACGCGGTTGATGGCGCCGACCGGCACGCCATCGACCAGGATCACCCGCTTGTCGCCCTTCACCACCTCGGGCAGGTACCTCTGCACGATCATCGGCTCGCGCGACAGGCCGGTGAACAGCTCGTGCAGCGCCGAGAGGTTGCGGTCGGCCGGATCGAGGCGGAACACCCCGGCGCCGCCGTTGCCGTAAAGCGGCTTGAGGATCACGTCGCCCTGCGCCGCCTTGAAATCGCGGATCGTGGCCAGGTCGCGGGCGATCAGCGTCGGCGGCGTCAGCGCGGGAAAGCGCAGGACCAGCAGCTTCTCGGGGAAGTTGCGCACCCAGAACGGATCGTTGACCACCAGCGTCGCGGGATGGATCAGGTCCAGCAGATGCGTCGTGGTGATATAGCTCATGTCGAAAGGCGGGTCCTGGCGCAGCCAGACCACATCCATCGTCGCCAGATCGAGCGTCTCGGGGGGCGAAAAGCTGACGTGATTCCCCTTCTCACGCCGCAAGGTCATCCACTGGCCGCGAGCCTGGACCCGGCCCTCGCGGAAGGAAAGATCGCCCGGGCCGTAGTGGAAAAGCGAATGCCCCCGCGCCTGGGCCTCCACCGCGATGCGGAATGTACTGTCGGCGTCGATGTTCACAGAACCCATCGGGTCCATCTGGAACGCCACCCTGAGCCCCATCGCCGCCTCCGCATCCCGACCGGCGCCCTTGATGCCAAAGGCGCGGCCCGGTTGCAAACCGCTCAGGCGGAATAGGCGTTCTCGATCACGTCGATGTGGCCGCAGCCATCGACCAGCGCCACATCGAAACGCATCTCCGTATCGAGGGCGCGGGGTTCACCGGCGACGAATTCCGTGGCGGCGGCCATCACCCGGGCCATCTGCCGTTCCGTGACGCGCCAGGCGGCAGCGGCATGCGAGACCGCCTGTTTCACCTCGACGAAGACCAGCGCCGCCCCGTCGCGCAGCACCAGATCGATCTCGCCGCCGACGCCGCGCCAGCGGCGGGCGGCCACCGCCAGCCCGGCCCGGCCATAATGTCGCTCGACCGCAGATTCCGCTGCCAGGCCGGCGTGATAGGATCGCGCGCCGCTCATTCGCCCCCCTTGATCTCCAGCCCGCGGCGATAAGCCTCCTTGCGCGGGACGCCCAGTTGCCGGGAGACCGCGTCGGCTGCGTCGCGCAGCGACAATTCGCCCAGGGCGGCGCGCAAGGCGGCATCGATTTCCTCTCCACCGGCCATCCGCACCGAACCCCGATCCACGACCAGCACCACTTCGCCGCGCAACTCGCGGCCGGAAAAGGCCAGCGCCAGTTCCCCCAGAGTGCCGCGCGTGACCTCCTCGAATCGCTTGGTCAGTTCGCGGCACACCGCTGCCCCGCGCCCCTCGCCGAGAGTTTCCGCCATTTCACCTAACAATCGGCTAACGCGCCCCGGTGCCTCGTAGAGGACGAGCGTTGCCGCCACCGGCGCCAGTTCCTCCAGGAACCGCCGCCGCGCGCCCTCCTTGGCCGGGGGAAAGCCGGCGAAGAGGAAACGGTCGGTCGGCAGGCCGGCCACGGTCAGCGCCGCCAGAACAGCCGAAGCTCCGGGTGCCGCCCGCACCGGATGGCCCGCTGCGGCCGCATCGCGGACGAGCTGATAGCCAGGGTCGGAGACCAGGGGCGTACCCGCTTCCGAGGCATAGGCGACCGAACGGCCGCCTTGCAGAGCCGCGAGCAGTTTCGGACGAACCTCGGCATCGTTGTGGTCGTGATAGGCAAGGACCGTCCGCCCCTGGAGCGGAACGCCATGGATCGCCATCAGCTGGCGCAGGCTGCGCGTGTCCTCGGCGGCCAGCACCTCGGCCGCATGGAGGATGTCGAGCACCCGCAGCGTGATGTCGCGGGCCGCCCCGATCGGGGTGGCGAGCAGGTAGAGACCGGGATCGAGCGCTCTGCCGGGGCGTCCCGGATGGTCATCGGCGGGCATCCGTCACGCTCTCCCCTTGCGCGTTTACTTCACTAGGGGAACCGCCTAGTGTCCGCGCCGTCAACCGCAAGCCCTATCGCGAAGGAAGACGCCGATGTCTCGTGCGCCCCAGTCCCGTACCCGCCGCGCATTCCTTTCCGGCACCGCCGCACTGGCGCTTGCTGCCTGTACGGCGGGCGGGGGCGGGCCGAGCATCGATACCGGCGCGCCGGTGCCGGTGGCCTTGCTGGTGCCGGGCGGCTCGGGCGCCGCCTCGGACGAGCTTCTGGCCCGTTCGCTGGAAAACGCCGCGCGCATGGCCGTCGCCGATCTCAACGGCGTGCGCATCGACCTGCGCGTCTATCAGACCGCCGGCAATGCCGGCCAGGCGGAAGCCGCTGCCCTGCGCGCGGTGGACGAGGGCGCCAAGATCATCCTCGGGCCCGTCTATGCCCAGGAGGCCAATGCGGCAGGCGTCGCCGTCGCCGGACGCGGAATCAATGTCCTGTCATTTTCCAACAACGTCGATATCGCCGGCGGCAATGTCTTCGTCCTGGGCATCACATTCCGCAACATTGCCCAGCGTCTGGGCAGCTATGCCGTCCGCTCCGGCTCCGGCCGCGTGCTGATCCTGCACGACCGCAATGCCGCCGGCGAGGTCGGTCGCGACGCGATCGCCGCCGGGGTCCAGGGCGCGGGCGGCGCGGTGGTCGGCACCCAGAGCTACGAGTTCAGCCAGAACGGCATCGTCTCGGCGCTGCCCGCGATCACCGGCGCGGTGCGCTCCTCGGGGGCGCAGGCGATCTTCTTCACCGCCACCAATGACGGCGCCCTGCCGCTCCTGACCCAGCTGCTGACCGAGAACGGCGTCTCCTCCTCGACCACGCGCTTCTTCGGCCTGTCGCGCTGGGACGTGCCCCCGGCCTCGCTGACCCAGCCCGGCATCCAGGGCGGCTATTTCGCCCTGCCCGATCCTGCGCTCTTCGCCCAGTTCCAGGCGCGCTATACCGGGACCTATGGCGAGGCGCCGCATGCGATTGCGGGCCTTGCCTATGACGGCATCGCCGCTGTCGGCGCGCTGGTGCGCAGCGGCAATGCGGATGCGCTGACCCAGGGCGCACTGACCCAGGGCGCCGGCTTCGCCGGGGTCGGCGGCGTCTTCCGCCTGCGCTCGGACGGCACCAACGAACGGGCGCTGGCCGTGGCGCAAATCCAGAACAGCCAGGTGGTCATCATTGATCCTGCGCCCCGCAGCTTCGGCGGCGCCGGCTCCTGAGCCCGGCTCCGGCGTCGCGCCCGCACTTCTTCTTCCGGTGAACGAGATCTTCGACGCCGCCGCACTCCATGCGGCGGCATCGGCGGAGCTTCCGCTCGGCCGCCACGGCACGGCGGAGCGGCAGGCCATCGTCCGCCAGGTCGGCCCGGCGCTGACCGAGGCGCGCCGCCGGCTGGCCGAGGCCTTCGCCGCCCGCCCCACGGCGGCGCGCGAGATGGTCGCCGCCCAGGCGGCGCTGATCGATGCGGTGATCGCGCTCGTCCTGCGGCTGGCTTCCGAGCGCCTGCATCCGATGCCCAACCCCACCGAGGCCGAGCGGATCGCGCTTCTGGCCGTCGGGGGCTACGGGCGCGCGGAAATGGCGCCCTTCTCCGATGTCGATCTGCTGTTCCTCACCCCGTGGAAGACCACGCCCTGGACCGAAAGCCTGGTCGAGACGCTGCTCTACATCCTGTGGGATCTGCGGCTGAAGGTCGGCCATGCCACCCGCACCGTCAAGGACTGCCTGCGCCTGGCGCGCGAGGACATGACCATCCGCACCGCGCTTCTCGAACACCGTTTCGTCGCCGGGCACCGCCCTCTGGCCGAGGAACTGGCGCAGAAGCTGTGGACCGACCTCTTCCGCAACACGGGAGCGGAATTCGTCGATGCCAAGCTTGCCGAGCGGGCAGAGCGCCATGTCCGCCAGGGCGGCCAGCGCTACCTGCTTGAGCCGAACGTCAAGGAAGGCAAGGGCGGGCTGCGCGACCTGCAGACGCTCTACTGGATCGGCAAGTACCTGCACCGCGTGCCCTCCTCCGAAGGTCTGGTCGGCGCCGGCCTGCTCAGCCGCGAGGAGTTCGACGCCTTCGACCGCGCCGAGCGCTTCCTCTGGGCGGTGCGCTGCCACCTGCATCTCATCGCCGGGCGGGCGGCCGAAACGCTGGCCTTCGACCTGCAGGTCGAGGTCGCCGCCCGCATGGGCTATCGCGACACGGCGGGCCGGCGCGCGGTCGAGATCTTCATGCAGGACTATTTCCGCCATGCAACGCGCGTGGGCGAGCTGACCCGGGTCTTCCTGACCGAGCTTGAGGCCCGCCATGTCAAGGGCGAGGCGCGGATCGCCGGCCTCTTCCGCCGCCGCACCCGGGTGGCCTCGGGCTTCCGCATCGTGCAGGGCAGGCTGGATGTCGTCGATCCCCAGGCGTTCCTGGCCGACAAGCTGAACCTCCTGCGCGCCTTCGAGGAGGCGCTGCGCTCGGGCTATCTGCTGCATCCCAACGTCATGCGCCTCGTCGCCGCCAACCTGCGGCTGATCGACGAGGAGATGCGGGCCAGTCCGGTGGCCAACGGCATCTTCCTTGACCTGATGCTGAAGCATGGCAACCCGGAACGGGCCCTGCGGCGGATGAACGAATTGGGCGTGCTTGCCGCCTTCATCCCCGAATTCGAGCCGATCGTGGCGATGATGCAGTTCAACGTCTATCACCACTACACGGTGGACGAGCACATCATCCAGACCATCTCCTGCCTGGCGCAGATCGAGCGCGGCGAGCTGGTGGAGGAACTGCCGGTCGCATCGGGCATCCTCAAGGCCGGGGTGAACCGGCGCGTGCTCTATGTCGCGCTCCTGCTGCATGACATCGGCAAGGGCCGGCCGGAGGACCACTCGATCCTCGGCGCCCAGATCGCCCGCAAGGTGGCGCCGCGCCTGGGGCTTTCGCCGGAGGAGAGCGAAACCGTCGAATGGCTGGTGCGTTACCACCTCTTGATGTCGGACATGGCGCAGAAGCGCGACATCAGCGATCCGCGCACCGTCCGCGACTTTGCCAAGGCGGTGAAGACACGGGCCCGGCTCGACCTTCTGACCGTGCTCACTGTCTGCGACATCCGCGGCGTCGGCCCGGGCACCTGGAACAACTGGAAGGCCATGCTGCTGCGCAAGCTCTACCACGCCACCGCCGAGGCGCTGGAGGGCGGGCTGGAGAACCTCAACCGCGAGAAACGCGAGGATGAGGCCAAGGCGCTGCTGGCCGCCGCGCTGGCGGACTGGCCGGAGGCCGATCTCCAGGCCGAGATCGCCCGCCACTACCCGCCCTACTGGCAGGGCTTGCCGACCGAGACGCAAGCGGTCTTCGCCCGGCTGCTGCGCGGCATCGGCGACAACGAAATCCGTATCGACCTGCACCCCGACGCCGACCGTGACGCCACCCGCGCCGCCTTTGCGCTGGCCGACCATCCGGGCATCTTCTCGCGCCTGGCCGGAGCCATCGCTCTGGCCGGCGCCAATGTGGTGGATGCGCGCACCTATACCTCGCGCGACGGCTATGCCACGGCGGTGTTCTGGATCCAGGATATCGAGGGCAAGCCCTATGAAAGCTCGCGCCTGCCCCGTCTCTCGGCGCTGATCGGCCGCATCCTGCGCGGCGAGGTGGTGGTGCGCGAAGCCTTCCGCGACCGCGACAAGGTGAAGAAGCGCGAGCGCGAGTTCCGCTTTCCCACCCATATCACCTTCGACAACGACGGGTCGGAGATCTACACGATCATCGAGGTCGATACCCGCGACCGGCCGGGCCTGCTCTATGACCTGACCCGCACGCTGGCGGTCTCCAACATCTATATCGCCAGCGCGGTGATCGCGACCTATGGCGCGCAGGCGGTGGACACGTTCTATGTCAAGGACATGTTCGGCCTGAAGCTCTACCAGAAGAACCGGCTGGAGGCGCTGGAGCGAAAGCTGCGCCAGGCGCTGGCCGAGGGCGCGGAGCGGGCGGCGACATGAGATCTCCCCGCCTTGTCTCCGGTTTCCTCACGGTCGGACTGTGGACGCTGGTGTCGCGCGGGGCGGGTTTCGTGCGCGACGTGATGATGGCGGCCTATCTCGGTGCCGGGCCGGTGGCCGAGGCCTTCCTGATCGCCTTCTCGCTGCCCAACATGTTCCGTCGCTTCTTCGCCGAGGGCGCCTTCAACTTCGCCTTCGTACCCATGTTCGCCAAGAAGATGGAGGCGGGAGAAGATGCCGAAGGCTTCGCCCGCGACGCCTTCAACGGCCTCGGCGCGGTGCTGGTCCTGGTCTCCGTCCTCGGCACGCTGGCCATGCCCTGGCTGGTCTGGGCCATGGCCTCGGGCTTCGCCGGCGACGCGCGGTTCGACCTGGCGGTGGAATTCGGGCGCATCTCCTTCTGCTACATCCTCTTCATCTCGCTGGTGGCGCTCCTGTCCGGCGTCCTGAACGCGCATGGCAACTTCACCGAGGCCTCCTTCGTACCGGTGCTGATGAACCTGGTGTTCATCGCCGCCATGCTTCTGGCCGACCGTTTCGGCTGGGACATGGGGCTGACGCTGACCTGGGCCGTGCCGGTGACCGGGATCGCGCAACTGGCCTTCACCTGGGTCTCCGCCCGTCGCGCCGGCTATACCTTCGTCCCCGGCCGCCCCCGCTGGACGCCGGAGCTGCGCCGGCTGCTCGTCATCGCCGGCCCGGCGGTGCTGGCCGGCGGGGTGGTGCAGATCAACCTTCTCGTCGGACGGCAGGTGGCGAGCTTCACCGAAGGCGCGGTGGCCTGGCTTTCCTACGCCGACCGGCTCTACCAGCTTCCGCTCGGGGTCGTCGGCATTGCGGTGGGCACGGTCCTGCTGCCCGATCTCGCCCGCCGCCTGCGTGCCGGAGATGCCGAGGGCGGGCGCGACAGCTTCAACCGCTCCACCGAATTTGCCCTGGCCCTCACCCTGCCGGCCGCCGTGGCGCTGATCGTCATCGCCGGGCCGCTCTGCCATGTCCTTTTCGAGCGCGGCGCCTTCACCGCCTCCGACACGACCAATACCGCGCTGGCGCTGGCCGCCTATGGCGCCGGCCTGCCGGCCTTTGTCCTGCACAAGGTGCTGCAACCGCTCTACTACGCCCGCGAGGATACCCGCCGCCCCTTCCGCTATGCCCTGGCCTCGATGGTGGTGAATGCGGCCTTCGCCGTGGGGATGATGCCGCTCATGGGCTTCATGGCGGCCGCACTGGCCACCACCGTCTCGGGCTGGGTGATGGTAGGACAGCTCTGGCTGGGCTCGCGCAATATGGGGGCCGAGGCGCAGCTCGATCTCCGCCTCGCCACCCGGCTGCAACGCATCGCGGCGGCCTCGGCGGTCATGGGCCTGGCGCTGTGGCTGGCTTCGCTGGGGCTGGAGGGCTGGCTGGCCCTGCGGTTTTGGCGCTGGGCGGCGCTCGGCCTGCTCGTCATTCTCGGCGGCGCGGTCTATTTCGCCGCCGGCACCGCGCTCGGCGCCTTCCGCCTGGCGGAGTTGCGCAGCCTGCTCCGCCGCCGGCGGGCCTGAGCGCGCCGCTCAGCGGTCGCGCAGCATCGCCCGCACCCGGGCCCAGCCGCCGGGGCTGACCGCGAAGGACAACAGGAACCCGGCGGCGAAACCGCCCAGATCGGCGATCCACTGCCGCCCGCCGCCGAACAGCAGGCCAAAGGCCACCTGCACCACGATCAGGAAGCCGATCATGCGGAAGGCGCGCAACCGGTTCGCCCCCGCCCCGCCCAGCCGCGTCCACAGGATGAAGGTGAAGGCACCGATCAGCCCATAGACCGGCGGATAGCCCCCGATCAGCGCCGCCGTATTGCCCGGCACCAGCCCATAGGCCAGCGCTCCGGCCACCGCAGCGACCACCACCACCGCGATCACCGCCCAGGCGCGGAACACTTCGCCCACGAACTTGCCCAGCGCCAGCAGCATGACGATGACGAAGACCGCATGCTGGATGCCGTAATGGACCAGCGGATAGGTGACGAGCCGCTTCACGCTTTCCATCGGCCACAGGCCCTGGCCGATGGTCTGGCGGAAAAAGTCCGGCACGAAGGCAAAGCGCTGCATCGCGTCCAGCCGCCAGCCGATCGCCTGCGGCCCGCCGGCGATGCCGCCCTCGCCCGCCTGCAGCACCACCTCCATGGCGATCATCGGCAGGACCAGCGCCCAGACCACCGGCGGCAGCGGGTTCAGCGGCGGCGTGTTCCTGTCATCCATGGTCTCTCCCCCCTGATTGACCCCCCGGCGGCGCTGCGATACCCCGGGCCGCCAGCCAAAGCCAGCCGGGACCTGACATGCCGACCTTTCCGCCCCGCATCTTCTCCGGCATCCAGCCCTCCGGCGGGCTGACGCTCGGCAATTACCTCGGTGCGCTCAAGCGCTTCGTCGAGAAGCAGGACGAGGGGATCGAGACGGTCTATTGCCTGGTGGACATGCATGCGATCACCGTCTGGCAGGATCCGGCGAAGCTGCGCCACTCCACCCGCGAGGCGGCGGCGGGCTTTCTGGCCGCCGGCATAGACCCGACCCGATCCATCCTCTTCAACCAGTCGCAGGTGACGGCCCATGCCGAGCTGGGCTGGGTCTTCAACTGCGTCGCCCGCATGGGCTGGATGAGCCGGATGACCCAGTGGAAGGACAAGGCCGGCAAGAACGCCGAAGCCGCCTCGCTGGGGCTCTTTGCCTATCCCTCGCTGATGGCGGCCGACATCATGGTCTATAAGGCCACCCATGTGCCGGTGGGCGAGGACCAGAAACAGCACCTGGAACTGTGCCGCGACATCGCCACCAAGTTCAACAACGACTTCGGGGTGGATTTCTTCCCCATCGTCGAGCCGGTGATCGAGGGCGCCGCAACCCGGGTCATGTCCCTGCGCGACGGGACGAAGAAGATGTCCAAGTCCGACCCCTCGGACCAGAGCCGGATCAACCTCACCGACACGCCCGACCAGATCGCCCAGAAGATCCGCAAGGCCAAGACCGACCCCGAGCCCCTGCCCGAAAGCCTTGAGGGCCTGAAGGACCGGCCGGAGGCGAAGAACCTGGTGAACATCTTCGCCGCGCTGTCCGGCCAGACACCTGAACAGGTCATGGCCGAGCATGGCGGCGCCCAGTTCGGCAGGTTCAAGCCGGCCCTGGCCGATCTCGCGGTGGCGAAACTGTCGCCGATCACCGCCGAGATGACCCGGCTGATGCAGGACCCGGCCGAGATCGACCGTATCCTCGGCGAGGGCGCGGACCGCGCCGAGGCGCTCGCCCGCCCGGTGATGGATCAGGTCTATGACATCCTCGGCATGATCCGCTCGCGGGCGGCGCGGCCCGGCTGAGCTACGGGCCCGCAACGGCCTGCGGCGCCGTCACGCCGCCGTTGCATTCACGCGCCACCATGTCCGAGGCGGTCCCCTCCGCCCGACTCGGGCCGGCTCCTGTCTCCCCCGGACGCGCCCTGCGCGGTGCCGCCGGCTCGGACCCTGTTCCCCCGGACCAGCCCCATGGTCCGGGGGTTTTCTCCCCCTGCCCCATGTCCGCGCAGGGAAGATCCCGCCGCAACGTACGCGCCGTTAAACAATTAACCTTTCCTACCAAGCCTTTAACGACTCAGTGCAACCGCCTAGATTTGCTCGCACAAAAAAATGTCCCACCGTGTGACGCACCGCTGCGTCAGCGGCGGAGCAGCGCGAAGGCCGTCGAAGCGCTCCAGCCGGCCAGCGCGGCCAGCGCGAGCGACAACAGCCCGTAAAGCAAGGGCTCCCGCCGGGACAGCGCGTAGATCCACCGCTCCATCCCCTCGCGACGGACATTGATCACCTGGTCCATCGAATCCACCACCTTGCCGCCCCGGGTGAGGAAGATGCGCACCTTGAAATCGCCCTCGGTGACGGTCGAGGGCAGCGCCACATCGGCGCGGAACAGCGTCTGTTCGGCGAACTGCACCCCATCGGGCGCCTCGATATAGCGCACCTCGCTCTGCCGCAGCCGGATCAGCGCGTCGCGGAAGGCCGGCGCATCCGCCGCCTCGCTGCTGATCCCCACCGCGCGGATGGCGCGCGGGATGGAGATATTGTGGCGGAGGTCCTCGGTGTCGCTCAGGACCTCGTCCAGCGGTCCGGTGGAGGCGATGGCATAGAAGATCGGGGCCGCGTCGATATTGACCGATTCCGCGTTGACCCAGATCCCGAGCACCCGCGACTTGCGCCGCACGACCACCGGCGTGGTCGGTCCCTGGACGGTGATGATCACCTCCATCGGCGGTCCGTCCGGCTCCGGCGCGTCCCGCTTCACCGCGCCATAGATCAGGATCTCCTCGCCGGAGAAATCGGTGGTGATCGACACCCGGCTTTGGCTCAGCCCGGCGACGATCTCCTCCGCCCCGGCCGGCACCGCGAGAAGCATGACGAAGAGCGCCAGCCACCTCATGGCAGACGTCCGGGTGCCAGCGAGTAGAACTCCGAGGGCGTCAGCACCAGGTCGAGCGCGATCTTCACCGCCACCGCCAGGACCAGAAGCGCCAGCAGGATACGCAGCTGCTCGGCCCGCAGCATCACCCCGATCCGCGCCCCTATCTGGGCGCCCACGACCCCGCCCAGGATCAGCAGGAGCGCCAGCACCATGTCCACCGTCTGGCTGGTCACCGAATGCAGGATGGTGGTGAAGGCCGCGACGAAGATGATCTGGAAGAGCGAGGTCCCCACCACCACCTTGGTCGGCATGCCCAGAAGGTAGATCATCGCGGGCACCATGATGAACCCGCCGCCCACCCCCATGATCGCGGCGAGGAAGCCGACGAAGGCGCCGACAGCCAGCGGCGGGATCACCGAGATGTAGAGGCCCGAGGCCCGGAAACGGATCTTCAGAGGCAGGCCGTGGGCCCAGGTATGGGTATGGGCCCGCCGCACCGGCGCCCCGCCCGGCCTGCGGGCCCGGAGCAACGTGCCCAGGCTCTCGCGAAACATCAGAAGCCCGATGAACCCGAGGAACAGCACATAGGTCAGCTGGACGAACAGGTCGATCTGGCCCAGAGCCCGCAGCGAGGTGAAGACGAAGACCCCGAGCGCCGAGCCGGCGATGCCGCCGGTCAGCAGCACCGTCCCCATGGCGAAATCGACGCCCCGCCGCCGCATCTGCGCCAGGACCCCCGAGACCGAGGCGGCGACCACCTGATTGGCGCCGGTGGCCACGGCCACGGCCGGCGGCACGCCGAGGAAGAAGAGCAGGGGCGTGATGAGAAAGCCCCCGCCGACGCCGAACATGCCGGACAACAAGCCGACGATGCCTCCGAGTCCCAGAAGGACGAAGGCATTGACAGACATTTCGGCGATCGGAAGGTAAAGCTGCATCGGCGCGAACGTATTGGGACGCGGCAAGACGTCCGCGCAGTGAATGGTGGGGGCAGCAACTCAGTCCTGCGCCGCTATCCCCGACATGTCAAACGCTTGCGGCGACTGTCGCAGCCAGCGCCGCTGCCCTGTCGCCCGCTTGCCGCAGCCTGTCCTGCAGGGCGCCGCTCAGCGCTCCTTCACATAGGGCTCGCCGCCGGCACGCGGCGGGATCGCCTTGCCGACAAAGCCGGCGAGGATGATGATGGTCAGGATATAGGGCAGCGCCTGGGTGAACTGCACCGGCAGGACCATGAAGCCGAGGTCGATGTTCTGGTAGCGGATCGAAATGGCTTCCAGCAACCCGAACAGAAGGCAGGCCCACATCGCGGTCCAGGGCCGCCACTTGGCGAAGATCAGGGCCGCGAGCGCGATGAAGCCCTTGCCCGCCGTCATCTCCTTGCCGAAACCGGCAGCGAGCGAGGTGGAAAGATAGGCCCCCGCGACACCGCAGAGCAGGCCGCAAATCCCCACAGCCGCATAGCGCAATCCCACGACCGAAACGCCGGCCGTATCCACGGCGGCAGGATTTTCGCCCACGGCGCGCAGCCTGAGGCCGAAGCGGGTGCGGAACAGAAGCCACCAGGTTCCGGGCACGCAGAGGAAGGCGAAATAGACCAGGATCGAATGGCCCGAAATCAGATCCGCATAGATCGGCCCGATCGCCGGGACGCCCGACAGAGTGTCGGCGAAGGGCAGATGCAGCTCGGAAAATCGGTTGCCTTCCTCGACCGACAGCGGCGGCGTGCGCCCGCCCTGGCGGAACCAGTTCTGCGCCAAGAGCACGGTCAGCCCGGAGGCAAGAAAGTTGATCGCCACGCCCGAGATCAGCTGGTTGCCGCGGAAGGTGATGGACGCCAGCCCATGGATGCCCGCCAGCAGCATCGACGCCCCGATCCCGGCCAGCAGCCCCAGCCAGACATTGCCCGTGACCGCCGCAATCGCGCCGGACATCATGGCGGCGGCCAGCATCTTGCCTTCGAGCCCGATGTCGAAAATGCCGGCCCGCTCCGAGAAAAGTCCGGCCAGGCATGCCAGGAGCAGCGGCGTCGCCAGCCGGACGGTGGAATCGAGGACCTGGATGACCGTGGCGAAGTCCATCACCGGCCTCCTTTCCGCGCCATCAGGAACAGCGTCTCGACCGGGCGGCGCACCAGGTTGTCCAGGGCACCGGTGAACAGGATCACCAGCGCCTGGATGACGGTGATGAGCTCGCGCGGGATCGAGGTCCACAGCGCCAGTTCGGCGCCGCCCTGATAGAGAAAGCCGAACAGGATCGCGGCAAGAAAGACCCCCACCGGATGGCTGCGGCCCATCAGCGCCACGGCAATGCCGATGAAGCCCGCGCCTTCGGTGGAGTTCAGCAGGAGGCGTTCGGCCTCGCCCACCACGTTGTTTACACTCATCAGTCCCGCCAGCGCGCCTGAGATGATCATCGCCAACATGGTGATCTTGACCGGTGAGATCCCGGCATAGACCGCCGCCTTTTCGGACTTGCCGAAGGCGCGGATCATGTAGCCGAGCCGCGTGTGCCAGATCACCAGCCACACGAGCACGCAGGCGAGGCACGCAATGAGGAACGTGACGTTCACCGGCGTCTTGTCGAACAGCGGCAGCCCGATCGGGCTGAGGAGGGAATGGAGGTCGGGAAGGTGCGTGGCCTCGGGGAAGTTGGCCGAAGCCGGGTCCATGCTGCCCACCGGGCGCAGGAGGTTCACCAGCACATAGTTCAGCACCGCCCCGGCGATGAAGTTGAACATGATCGTGGTGATGACGATATGGCTGCCGCGCTTGGCCTGCAGCCAGGCCGGAATCGCCGCCCAGATGGCGCCGAAAAGCGCTGCACCGGCCATCGCGCCGACAATTGCCAGCGTCCAATGCGGCCAGGGCAGCAGCAGGCAGACCAGCGCGGCGCCGAGCCCGCCCATCGTCGCCTGCCCCTCGCCGCCGATGTTGAACAGGCTGGCGTGAAAGGCCACCGACACCGCCAGCCCGGTGAAGATGAAATTCGTCGCGTAATAGAGCGTGTAGCCCCAGCCATAAGAGGACAGGAGCGAACCCTCGACCATGATCCACAGGGCTTCGGTCGGGCTTTCGCCGATGGCCAGGATGACGAGCGAGGAGATGATGAAGGCCAGCAGCAGGCTGATCGCCGGAACCAGGATGACATCGGCCCATTTCGGCATGCGGTCCATGGCTCAGGCCCTCCCCCGGAAACTTGCGGCTGCCGGCCCGGCCCGGCCGGAACCTGCGGCGATGCCGCGTCGCGGGCAGCAGGCGGTCATGGCGCGGGTTCCGCTTGCAGGTTCATCTCCATGCACAGGTCGATGCCCGCCGCCGCGCCGGGAAAATCCGCCGAGAGCGGCACTTCGCGGAACCCCGCCTTGCGATAGACGGTCTGCGCCGCAAGCATGGACTTGTGCGTCCACAGCAGTCCGCGGCGATGGCCGAAGGCGCGGGCATCCGACAGCAGCAGATCCAGCATCCGCCCGCCGATGCCATGGCCGCGCGCTGCCGGTGCGACGAACATGCGCTTGATTTCCATGTCGCCGCCGCCCCGGTCGAAGAAGGCGACGCTGCCCGCCGGCTGCCCGTCCAGCCGCGCCAGCACCAGCCCCCCGCCCGGCGGGGCGTAGCGCCCCGGCAAAGCCGCGAGTTCCTTTTCGAGCCCGTCGAAGACGGTCGGATTTTTGTCCTTGGCGATCTCGGCCATCGCCCAGCGGACGAAGGCGCGGACCAGGTCGCGCACCGCGTCGAGGTCCGCCGGCGTGTCGGCGCGGGTCACGGCGATCATGCGGTCACTCCCATCGCCCGATGGCGGGACCGGAGCCGTCTCCCCCGCGCGGCCCGACCCTTCACTGCACCACCCCCGCCATCAGCAGCCCGAGGTCGCGCTCGTCGGTCTCGCCCGGCAGACGCTCGCCCATGATCCTTCCGTCGAACATCACTGCGATCCGGTCCGAAAGGCTCATGATCTCGTCCAGTTCCACCGAGACCAGCAGGATCGCCTTGCCGGCATCGCGCAGGGCCACGATCTGCTTGTGGATGAACTCGATCGCCCCGATGTCCACCCCCCGCGTCGGCTGGCCGACGAGCAGAAGCTCGGGGTTCCGCTCGATTTCCCGCGCGACGACGATCTTCTGCTGGTTGCCTCCCGAGAAGCTCTTGGCGGCCAGCGTCGGGATCGGCGGGCGGACATCGAAGGTCGCCATCTTCCGCTCGCAATCCGCCTTCAGCGCGGCGTTGTCCATCAGGAACGGGCCCTTCTGGTACTCCGGCGCGTGATGATAGCCGAAGCCGACGTTTTCCCAGGCGGCGAAATCCATGATCAGGCCCAGCACCTGCCGGTCCTCCGGCACATGCGCGATGCCCTGGGCGCGCCGGCTCTGCCCGTCGGAATGCTTGCCGGTGAGGTCCAGCGCCACGCCGTTCAGCGTCACGCTGCCGGTGCCATGGGCGATCCCGCCCAGCACTTCCAGCAGTTCGGTCTGCCCGTTGCCCGCCACCCCGGCGATGCCGAGGATTTCCCCGGCCCGGATCGACAGCGACACGCCCTTCAGCCGTTCCACCCCGGCCTTGTCCTTCACCCGGAGGTCCTTCACCTCCAGAACCAGGCGGCCCGGGGTCGCGGGCTTCTTCTCGACATGCAGCAGCACCTTGCGGCCGACCATCAGCTCCGCCAGTTCCTCGGGCGAGGTCTCGGCCGTCCTGACCGTGCCCACCATCTGGCCCCGGCGCATGACCGAGACATTGTCGGTCGTCTCCATGATCTCGCGCAGCTTGTGGGTGATCAGGATCACCGTCTTGCCCTGGTCGCGCAGGCCTTTCAGGATGCGAAACAGGTGGTCCGCCTCGGCCGGGGTCAGCACGCCCGTCGGCTCGTCGAGGATCAGGATATCGGCCTGGCGGTAGAGCGCCTTGAGGATCTCCACCCGCTGCTGGTGGCCGACCGAAAGGTCCTCGATCAGCGCATCGGGATCGACGTCGAGCTCGTAGTCGCGGGCGAGATCGCCCAGCACCTTGCGCGCCTTGGCCAGCGCGGGGCGCAGGAGGCCGCCGTCCTCGGCCCCG